>JAACCY010000201.1 GCA_009937185.1 Planctomycetia bacterium | reverse complement strand
GGCTTCCAAGGTCTCTTTGACTTTGTCTGTATGTACTTCTTTGCCATTCCACTCCACGTAGATCTTGTTTTTCTCTTTGAGCAGTTTGTCAGAGATAAACAATGTCAGTTCCTCAACGTTCGAACTCTTAATGACGATCTTGTTGCCCTTTTCCACTTTCGCTTCAACCCGTGCGGGATTCGCATCTGTTTCAAACTTGTCAATTCGGATCCAGTGCTGGCGCCCGTGATCGGTACTGAGGACGTTGTGGATGATGTGGGGTGGATCAAGTACGCGACGTTTCTTTTGCAGCCAGCTATGTATCTTAGGGAGTATTCGACCTGTTCCTCTAAGATCAAGATTGTGCCCGACGCCTTCTAGTTCTTCGTAGACGTGGTCGTACTCCAGAGTAAGGAGCTCGTCTTCGATCATTTGAGAAAAACGGGCAGGGACGATGTTGTCGTCGGATCCATGTACAAAGTAAGAAGGAAGCCAACGCAAGTTTTCTAACAGAACGCGATAACGTTTATCGAGATCGTCGGTTTCATAATCTCTCATGCAGAGTCCGCCAGCGAGCGGTGCGAGAGCACAGAATCGATCTGAGAAACGGGAGCCCAGATTCCAAGTCCCCCAGCCCCCCATCGACATCCCTGAGAGAACAACCCTGTTTCGGTCGATGGGATATTTCCAAGTCAGTTCGTTTAGGATGGAATTGATGAACGCATCCGAGCGGTAAACCCACCAATGTTGCGTGGGAGCTCCCAAGATATTTTTTGGAAGGTCTTCATTCCACTGTCCCGTTTCGGCGGGGCGTTTCGCATCTGGCGATACGATGATGTAGCCATTTTTGTTGGCAAAGTTTTGATAGGACCTAGAGACGACGGATCGCCCATTCCCGCCATAACCATGAAGCATCACGATCAGGCCGTAAGATTTTTGACGACTGGCTGGGGCGTAGATCGTAACTTTGGTATCGCGTCCATCTTTAGCGGTGAATTCGATGCTGGATGTTTGTCCTGGTTTAAGGGACTGTTTCGGAGTGGCTCTTTGGATCGATTTCCGCAGTTTAGAGGGTGAGTTTTTGCTCAGGCCCTCAAGGTCCCCTTCGTCGAGAGCGACGAGGAGATCAAGGGTGGCTGTCGCTGTTTCCGTCGCGCGAAGAGCAAGAGGGAAGACCGACGTTGACGCCGCTGGGATAGCGACAGGAATCAGGATGACCGTCAGCAGGATGAATAGTGACCAAGAGCGATGGACGACATTCTTCATTATTGGGGTTCTCATATCGATCCTCGCCTTGTTCGAAACAGTTCGTTATTAGAGGATTGGGTACATCCTCAATAGATCCATTATGCCGTATGTTGCAGCAGATTTCTTCAGGTTGTTCCTCTGTTGCGAAGCGATAACATCGATAGTGGACAGTTATGTATCGAATACACAGAGTTCGTTTCTCTGTGGGGTCGAAGTTTCAGGAGAATTATGACCGGGCGACTTCTCGTATTCTCGCACTTCTTCACAGCGCTCTTTGGAGCGTTGCTGGCCGTGTTTTGGCTGGGTGTAGGGGAGGATTCTGAGCGAAGTCGCTGGAGGTCCGATCCTGACCAAGAAGCACAGATCGTAGAGTTGAGATCTCGATGGATTTCTGAGCAGGGGCTTCGCGAAGAGCTGGAGGATCAGTTGGCTTTATTGCGAGCCAACGCTATTTCTGCGGCGAAGCTTTCTGGAAGCAGTTCAGCCGCTGTCGCTGAGAGAGAATCGCTCTCCATTGAGGATGCCGAAAAGGATTCTGAGAAGGTCTCTGAGAATAATGCCGCCCCTTCTTTACAGGTCAGTTTTCCTCCTTTGAGGGCGGGGCCACCAGATCTGGAAGAGGCTCTTGCCGAGGTTTGGTTTGAGGATGCGTTTGAAGCGGTCATTTCGAGAGTAAGGAGCGGGGATATAGAAGGGGCGATGGCTCAATTGGAGAAGGTCGAAGCCATGCTCAGGCTGAATGACCTGCTTCCACTATATGAGACCGTCTTTGATTACTGGGTTCCTCAGTGGTTAGCATCGTCTCAGGGGAGCGGGGAGAACTGGGTGCGGCTGTTAGTCGAGATCCGGGAGCGACGATGGCTGAATTCTGAACAGGGTTTTGAACAAGATTTTAAACAAGGTTCGCTTTTGAGGGCGTTGAGTCTCGACGAGTTTTTGGCGTTGACAGTCTACTCGGCGGGCTCCTTATCTGCTGAGGTGACGCAGCATGTCGTGGAGCATCTCCGACGCTGCCTGATGAGACATCAAGGACTGGATTCCGCAGAGATTGTGGCATTGGCGACACTGCAAAGTGATGAAGTCGTGCCCCTCTTGGGAGAGGTTTGGCAGGGTGGAAAAGGGTCCAAGGAGGCCTTGATGGCCCTAATTCAGGTGAAAAATTCTGCGGCAAAAAGCCTTTTGAGGTCAATATTACCGGAAATAAAAGACCTTAAACTCCGTTCAGCAATAGAGATATGGCTATCTCGGTGACTATTTTCTACCTTTCCTTGCATTTTTCTTCTGAAAGAGGAGACTGAGTCATCACCTGTTACTGGTATTTGAAGAGAAGCCTCTTCTTTCGGTGACAGAGTTAATGCAGAGAACGGGCACAAGCCCTCACTGCTTGCGAAAGATCGAGGCGCTTTTCTTTGTTGTTCAGTGTGTTTTCTTGTGCGCCCCTTTCGTGCTCACGCTCCTACTCCAAAATTGATTTTGTTTTCCGAGTTGCCGGAACAGGTTCTCCTGTTCGAATTCGGAAGTTTTCCTCCCGGTTCGCCGGGTTTCGTGTTTGACAGGCGGCCGACACTCCCCAGGTCGTCTCTCCGGTTCGCCGGAGGGTTTTGAGAGGTCAGGGAGAAACATGGGTAATAGAGTATTTGTCGGGGGTCTCCCCTGGGCAGCGGATGAAGCTGAGCTTCGTGCTCACTTCGAGTCATGTGGAGAAATCACCGATGCAGTTGTGGTTAAGGACCGCGATACGGGTCGCAGTAAAGGTTTCGGATTTGTAACCTTTGCAAATGACGACTCAGCGTCTAGCGCTATCGATAACCTCGATGGCAGTGAGATGGGTGGACGTAGTGTTCGCGTAAGCGAAGCTCGCCCCCGTCCAGAACGTGGTGCAGGCGGACCGCCTCGCTACTAGGTGTTCTCGAGGCAACTCGAGATCAGTTTCGAGCTCCTCACGGGCCGCAGGTTTTCCTGCGGCCCGTTGCTTTTTATCTATTCTAAATCAGATTTATTTATTCTTTGTTTCCCGTCTGGGCCTACGTATCCCAAACCGGTTGGAAACTTGACTATTTCGACGCCCCTCTCCTGCGATTAGAATTCGCAAATCTCTATAGGGATTCCCTGTGAGCTGGAAGAAAGGGCAATATGGTGTCGAAGAATAAAAATCCCGAGAAGGATGGGGTTTCCAGGAGGTCTTTTCTGCAAGGAGCAGGTGCCGCTGCGGCTGCTGCAGGAGTGGCTCGGATCCCGGAAACAGTGATCGCTGGCCAGAATGGCGTGGCCACACCAGAAGTGTTAGGCCCCGAAGCCGAGTCTATTCTGCTCAAGGTCAATGGTGCTGACAAGAAGGCGAGTGCGCCTCCGAGTACAACACTTCTCGATTTCCTGAGGAATGACGTTGGAGTGACAGGGCCCAAGCGGGTCTGCGACAGAGGTTCTTGCGGTGCATGCACAGTGCTCCTTGATGGCCAAGTCGTCGATAGTTGTTCTATGTTAGCCATCGATGCGGTGGGCAAAGAAATCACGACCGTTGAAGGTATTGGCACCCCCGACAATTTGAGTCGATTACAAAAAGCCTTCATTGAAAAAGATGCTCTTCAGTGCGGCTTTTGTACGCCGGGGATGGTGGTCTCTTGTACGGCTCTTCTCGAAGAGAATCCCAAGCCGAGTAGAAACCAGATTCGAGAAGGTCTCTCTGGCAACTTGTGCCGTTGCGGTACCTATCAAAATATTATCGAGGCGGTGGAACACGTCTCCCGGAAGGGAGGGTAATCATGCCAAAGGAAATACAGATCAAAGTTGGTTTTGGAGATCAGTTTCGTGACCTCACGGTAAGAATCCAAGACGATGACGTGAAACCTTGGCAGCCAGGAGATCGCTTAAGTCTGATCGGCCAATCGACCCCAAGGGTAGATGCTGTCGCGAAGGTGACAGGCACGGCGAACTATTCCTATGATCAAAAACCGAAGGGCATGATCTACGGAAAGATATTGAGAAGTCCTCACGGTAACGCAGACATCGTTTCCATCGATATTGACAAGGCAAAGAAAATGCCTGGAGTCCGCGCTATCCTCACGACCCCCGAGATCTTTGAAGATGAGTCTGCGCGTTACGCAGGGGCAGAAGTGGCAGCGGTAGCGGCGGACACAGAGATGCAAGCTGAAGCGGCCTTGCGGGCCATCGAAGTAGAATATGACATCAAACCTCATTGTGTGACCGTCGAGGATGCGCGCAAAGAGGGCGCACCTCAGGTGGGCCGCGGGGAACAGGTCAACGTGGCTCGGATCAGTCCTCGGCAGAGACGAGGAAGAAGAGGATCCAACTCAGACATGGATGAGAGGTTGGCGCGCCAAGAGGCTGCTGTCGGAAAGGTGATCCAAGACTCTGACGTTGTCGTGGAGGGCGAGTTCAGTACGCAAGTACAAACACATGCCCCTCTCGAAACTCATGGATCAGTGTGCAGCTGGGAAGACGGGCGACTGATCTGTTGGGCCTCGAGTCAGGCGACATTTGGATTTCGGAATGAGCTCACCAGTAACTGGGGAGGTGTTCGAGCCAAGAGTTGTCAGATCCTATCCGAGTACGTGGGAGGCGGTTTTGGCTCCAAGTTCTCTGCGGGTAGAGAAGGTGTTCTCGGAGCATTGCTGGCAAAAGAAGCCGGTGTTCCGGTTCATCTGTTGCTGGATCGATCGGGCGAACAGCTGAGCGCTGGAAATCGACCTGACTCTGTTCAGCAGATGAAGATGGGCGTCAACAAAGACGGTGTCATTCAAGGAACTAGAATCAGAAGCTGGGGTACCCCGGGGACGGGAACCGGCGGTGCGGGTGCTCACAACGATGGAATCTATAACATCGGAGAAGTGGACAAGATCGAGTACGGGGTGCGAACCAATACTGGAGGAGCAGAAGCACACCGAGCACCGGGTTGGCCCCAAGGAGCTTTCGCCTTAGAGCAAATGATGGACATGGCTGCCGATGAAATCGGAATGGACCGTGTCGAGTTTCGTAAGAAGAACGATGAGCATCCGATCCGGAAAGTGGAATACGACATCGCCAAGGATCGGATTAAGTGGAACCGTTCTTTGACCCGCAACGGGGGCGCAGAAACTTGTCAGGGATTGGGCATTGCCAGTAATCTCTGGTTCTCTGCGGGCGGCGGCGGGGCCAGCGCTCTTGTGCGCATCACTAAAGACGGTCAAGTTGAAGTGCGCAATGGAGCCCAAGATATCGGTACCGGTACCCGGACGGTGATGGGCATGGTGGTTGCTGAAGAGCTGGGCTTGGAAATGAATCAAGTGGCGACCCGTATTGGTAATACGGATGACCCTCAGGGGCCTGCCAGTGGCGGATCGACGACGATTGGAACAGTGACTCCTGCGGCCCGATTGGCGGCTTACCATGCGAAGAAAGAGCTCATGGAAATAGTCGCTGATCGTAAAGGCTGGGATGCTTCTGAGCTTGATCTGAAGGATCAAGAAGTGTGGCGCATTGGAGAAGGCTCCACAGGAATGACTTTCGAAAGTGCGTGTGCATTGATGGATGATGATGCGATCGAAGTGCTCAAAGGTCGTCCACGCAGAAACTATGAGGGTTTCTCTGATACTAATGCCGGAGTGCAAGCCGCTCATGTTGAGGTCAATCAGGCTACCGGAGCGGTGAAAGTCTTAAAGGTAGTGGCAGTCGCCGATGCCGGAAAAATCCTCAATCCTCTGACCTCTGAGAGTCAGGTTCGGGGTGGAGTGATCCAGGGAGTTTCCTTTGCGCTTTTTGAAAGGCGCATCATGGATCGCCAAAAAGGACGCATGCTCAACGACGATTTTGAAAATTACAAAATACTCGGCTCGATGGATTGTCCTGAAATCGACGTCGTCTTACTCGATGTCTATAACGGAAAATCAAACACTCAAGTGATGGGACTCGGAGAGCCGCCTATCGTCGCCACTGCAGCAGCAGTGGCTAATGCGGTTTCAGATGCTTTAGGAGTGCGCATGTACGATTTGCCCATCACTCCGAAAAAAGTTTTAGAAGCGATCGCGAAAAGAGATGCTGCGAAAGAAGTTCCAGCTCAGAAGAAGGGAGAAAGACTATGAGACCCTTCAAGGTGATTCGACCTGTAAATGAGAAGGAAGCGATGGAGCAAGTGTCAGAAGACAATGCTTCATATATGGCTGCGGGTACTGATTTGCTCAATCGCATCAAGGAACACGTGGCCTCACCGGATTCCGTGGTCGACCTTAAGTCACTTCCCGGAATGAACACCATCGAAGTGACAGACCAAGGCATTTGGATAGGCGCGCTCGTAAGATTGTCGGCCGTCAGTTCGCATGCCGATGTCTTGAGTCGCTTTCCTGCGGTGTGCGAAACGATCATTCATGCAGCGACTCCTCAAATTCGGAATATGGCGACCGTGGGTGGCAACCTTTGTCAAAAGCCCCGCTGCTGGTATTTGCGTCACGAGGGTTACTCCTGCGTGAAGAATGGCGGTACAGGTTGCTGGGCTCGCGATGGAGAGAATGAGTTTCACGGAATTTTTGATAACCAGATTTGCTCAGCCACTCAGCCCTCTAATCTCGCTCCAGTTTTTGTCGCTCATGAAGCGGTCATCGAAATTGCGAGCAAAGACGGGGTCAGGGAATTGACCGCTGATCAGTTCTTCATTGGACCAGCCAGCGACCCTCTTAGAGAAGTGTCTCTTGAGGAGGGTGAGTTTGTTCGCCGAGTGATGTTGCCGGAATCCACGAGAGCGGGTTCATGGGCTTACGAAGAGGCTCGCGAAAAGCAGAGTTTTGACTGGGCACAGGCGAGTGTCACATTGCTGCTCGACAGGGGTGGGCGCAAGGGTGATCACCGTGTTGTACTGGGTGCGGTTTCCCCGGCACCTCTGCGGCGATCAGATATCGAGAAAAAGATTGACGGATCTGACGATGAAATTGCAGAGGCTTCCGGGATAGCAGGAGCAGGAGCGACCCCCCTGTCGGAAAATGGATACAAGATACCGATGCTCAAGGGTCTCATTGGAAAAGCGATTCGTTCGGCTCGATCCAGAAAGGAGGGGTGAAGATGGCGATGCAAAAACCTGAACTTCTCCCTGAAGACGTGTGTCCCTGTCTGAGGACGAAGACGATGTTGCTCAATACTGAATATCGAAGAAGCGCTTTTGAGGATGCCTTTACAGCAGACACGGCGTTTTTCCATTGCCTCAAGACGATGGCTTACCATGGTCCAGATGGAGATGATGTTTGCCCGGATGGGTGTCGTCCAGGAAGAGCCTGTTATCCCCAGCCAGATGAGGTGACTTGAAGCCAGGTTGCGTTATCGATGGTATGAAAAAGACAAGGCCCGATCCGGTCCCCGGTTCGGGCCTTTTCTACGCCCATTTTTAATGGTCGAATGTTGAAGAGGAGTGGCTCATATGGCGAATGCGAATTCAGTGTGGATGACCCGGAATCTTTTCTTTTTTTTATTTCTGTTTTTACTGAGCAGTTGTTCACCTGCCCAGTTTAGAAAAGCTTCATTAAAGGATGTGTCGAGTCGAGACGATGTCGTCAAGGTTCTCGTTTGGAATGCTTGGCGCGGAGGTAATGAAGTTGACGAGGGGCCTGAAAAAATTCTTGCAGTCATTCGTGAATCCCAAGCGGATGTGGTGCTGTTACAAGAGAGTTACGATATCAATGGTGATCGACCCCTGCTCGGAGCGTGGTTAGCAGAGCAACTTGGTTGGAATCAGCACCAAGGAGACAGTACCCACCTCTGCATTTTAACTCGTTATGATATGGCTGAGACCTTTGCCCACGAACCTTGGCATGGAGTGGGTGCTCGGCTCGTGCATTCGAGCGGTCGTGAGTTTCTTGCCTGGAGCATTTGGCTCGATTATCGAGATTACATCCCCTACGTATTGAGGGATTCTCCGGAGATCACCGATGAGGATTTGCTGAAATGCGAGTTTGAAAGATCCCAAAGACTTCCTCAGGCTCAAAGATTAGTAGAGCGCCTGAATGAACTGGGT
>JAACCY010000039.1 GCA_009937185.1 Planctomycetia bacterium | reverse complement strand
GCTCATTCAAAGACCGAGGAATGACACTGGCCGTTTCCAAGGCGATGGAAACCGGTTGCAAGGGTGTCATTTGCGCTTCGACAGGAAACACCTCTGCAGCAGCAGCCGCATATGCAGCCCGAGCAGGTGTGCCATGCTGGGTCGTTTTACCTGCTGGAAAAGTGGCTGCCGGAAAACTGGCTCAAGCCCTCGTCCATGGAGCACGAGTGATCCCCATCGAAGGTAACTTTGATCAAGCCCTTCAGTTAGTTGTCGAGATTGCAGAGAGTGAGGGCATCACCCTCGTCAATTCTCTCAATCCCTACCGTATTGAAGGTCAAAAAACGGTAGCCTTTGAAATCGTCGATGAACTGGGTTCAACTCCGGATGCCCACTTCCTACCCGTAGGGAATGCAGGGAATATCACCGCCTCTTGGCGTGGCTATCGCCAATACCATGACGAAGGAGTCATCGACTCCACCCCTCGCATGTACGGTTGCCAAGCAGCAGGAGCAGCGCCCATCGTCCATGGAAAACCCATCGAAGCTCCAGAAACCATCGCCACTGCGATTCGCATAGGAAATCCTGCTTCATGGCAGGGAGCCCTCGATGCCATCGAACAGTCCGAAGGTGAAATCAGCGCAGCGACCGACGAAAAAATTCTTGAGGCCTATCATCATTTGGCATCTCGGGAAGGTGTTTTCTGTGAACCGGCCAGCGCGGCCAGTGTCGCAGGATTACTCGCGCGCCATAGATCAGGGCGCGAAATCTGCCCAGAAGGAGGCAGGGTCGTGTGCACGCTGACAGGTCACGGACTCAAGGATCCTGACAGAGCTGTCGACGGACTCGATATACCAGCCCCTGCGCAGTCCAATCTGGAATCACTGCGCCAACGAATGGAACTCTGATGCCGGGTTGGAAAGTGACAGTTCCAGCCTCCAGTGCCAATCTGGGTCCAGGATTCGATGTCCTAGGGCTCGCTCTCGATGCTCATCTCACGGTGGAATGTGAACAGGATCAGGTATTCTCTGTAGAAGTCAGCGGAGCCGGAGAAGGTCAGGTTCCACTCGATGAAAGCCATCTGGTCATCGATACCGCCCGATCCATTGCTTCTGACGCAGTTCTCAATTGTCGCTGGAAGATCCACAGTGATATTCCTATGACTCGAGGACTCGGATCGAGCGCTGCCGCATGTGGAGCAGGTCTCGCTGCAGGATTCCTTTTAAGAAGCGGCGCCATCGATGACAAGACTGAGATTTTTCAGGAATTATCCCGAAGAGAAGGACATGCGGACAATGCTGCAGCAGCCATCTTTGGTGGCCTGCAAGCCGGCTTCCAGAGTGCGGAAAACGCCGTTGGACATCTGCCACTTCCATTCCCTCAACATCTTTCTGTATTAGCGTTGATTCCTGCGACAGAACTATCCACTGCCAGTGCACGGGAAGTTCTTCCAAATCAACACTCCACAGAAGCTGTCAGCAATAACCTTGCCGCCATCCCTTGCCTCATCGAAGGTCTTCACTCTGGAGATATCGAAAACATCTCGCGGGGTTGCAAGGACCACCTACACCAGCCCTATCGATTACCTTTAGTATCTGGGCTAAAAGACGCCTTGCTGGCTTTAGAAGCAGAACCACTCCTTCATGGAGCATGGCTCTCAGGTGCAGGGCCTACTCTCGCAAGCTTTTTGAACTCCGACGACTTGATTCCAGGGGACCTTCACTCCATTTCCGGTGTGGAGCAAGCCATGTCACATCTCGCAAAACATGAAATCGATTCTATCGCACTAAATATGCAGGTAGATTTCGAGGGAATGCGTTGGGAAGTATTGCCATGACACCTCAGGATTTAAACAAACCGATCCACGTTCTCAAATTTGGTGGAACAAGCGTGGCGACCCCTGAGTTGATCCGCAACGCTGCCCAGCGAATCGCACGAAGACGTGATTCGGGCGTTCATGTCGTATGCGTAGTTTCAGCAATGGGAGATACTACAGATCGCCTACTCTCGCTTGCGAGGGAAATCTCAACTCGCCCTCCCAGCCGAGAGCTCGACGTTCTTCTCTCTGCAGGAGAAGTTCAGTCGATGGCACTTCTCTCCATGGCTCTCAACGAACTGGGAATCGCCGCCCGTTCGTACACTGGGCAACAAGGCGGTATTCGTACCGACGCTCAACATTCAGAAGCGAAGATCTTGAGCATCGATCCCGACAGAGTTCTAGAAGCTCTGAACCGGGACGAAGTCGTTGTCCTCGCAGGTTTTCAGGGACACGACGATCGCGATGAAATCACGACCCTCGGAAGAGGTGGCTCTGACACCAGTGCCGTCGCCATGGCTGCCGCTCTCGAAGCGGAACGGTGTGAGATATTGACCGATGTCAGTGGCGTCTTCACAGCAGACCCACGCATCGTTGAGGGTGCACGCCAAATCTCTGCACTCGGTTATGACGAGATGCTCGAAATGGCCAATCTTGGCGCCAAAGTTCTCCACGGAAGATCTGTAGAACTAGCTCGCAGATTCGAGGTTTCCTTGATTGTGGCTTCCGCAACCGCTGACACCGCTGGAACCCGTATCTCCAGAAAGGATGACTCCATGGAAAAAGTAGAAGTACGAGCCGTCACCGATGATCGAAATGTCAAAAAGATCTCCTTGCTCTCGGTTCCGGATACACCCGGAGTCGCAGCACGCATCTTTGGATCCCTCGGAGAATTCGGAGTCAATGTTCGACTGATCGTTCAGGCTCAAAGCCATGCTGGGCACAACGACATTACCTTTGTAGTTCCTGGAGATACTCCCCTAGACGACAAAAGACTTGAACAACTGGTGACAGAAGTCGGTGGAGAAAACTGGATTATTGACGATCGGATTGCTCTCTTGAATATCATCGGAGAAGGCATCTCTAGAGCACCCGGTATCGCGGGAACCATCTTCAAGATTCTTGCAGACCAGAAAATAAACCTAGATTTGATATCCAGTTCAAATCTGGTGATCACCTGCGTCGTACCAGAAGGCGATCTTGTCCGCGGAACGAGAGCGCTCCACGAAGGTCTTATCGAGACCGACGCCTAACCGACGACTTCACTCTGATCCCGAAAAGATCAGGGAGTATCTAAGTATTCCTCCACGGGTGGACAAGAGCACACCAGATTGCGATCTCCATAGGCTTGATCGATGCGTCCCACCGAAGGCCAGAACTTGTGCATCTTTGCATGCTCACTGGGGAACGCTGCCAGCTCTCTGGAATATGATCGATCCCAATCCTCTGCAACGACTCGTGCTGCAGTATGTGGAGCATTACAGAGAGGGTTGTCATCTGCCGGATATTCCCCGGCTTTGACAGCCATCGCTTCTGAGTGAATACCTCTCATCGCTCCAACAAACCGATCCAACTCAACCAGAGGTTCACTTTCTGTCGGCTCGACCATCAAGGTTCCCGCCACAGGCCAAGACATCGTCGGCGCGTGGAATCCATAATCGATCAATCGCTTGGCAACATCATCGACAGAAATCCCGGCATCTTGTTTAAGAACGCGGGTATCGATAATGCACTCATGAGCAACGAGTCCATTCTCTCCTTTAAACAGGATCGGATAGACATCACCCAGACAAGCGGCAAGGTAATTCGCAGAAAGAATAGCGCCCTGCGTAGCGTGTACTAAACCGGCAGATCCCATCATTCGAATGTAGGCGTAACTGATCGGCAATATGGTGGCACTTCCAAAGGGCGCTGCGGAAATCGGTCCGATCGCCTGATCACCACCTGTCTTACGCAAGGGGTGTCCTGGCAAGAAGGGCGCAAGATGTTCTCCGACACCAATGGGACCCACACCTGGGCCTCCGCCTCCATGAGGAATGCAAAAAGTCTTGTGTAGATTGAGGTGACAGACATCCGCACCGAAGTCACCCGGTCGACAGATACCCACCATGGCGTTCATGTTCGCTCCATCGAGATAGACCTGCCCGCCTGCTTCATGGATCAGATCACAGATGTTGCGGATCTCTGTTTCGAAAACTCCATGCGTAGATGGGTAGGTCACCATCAATGCGGCCAGATTTTCGCGATGTTTCTCGATCTTGGCTTTCAAATCCTCAATGTCGATGTTTCCTGCATCATCGCAGCCAACGACGACGACCTTCATTCCTGCCATGATCGCGCTCGCTGGATTCGTCCCATGAGCTGATTGGGGAATGATGCACACGTTTCTGTGTTCATCTCCATTTGCGGTGTGGAATGCTCGAATCACCATCAACCCGGAGTATTCTCCCTGAGAACCCGCATTCGGCATCATTGTGACTTTGCTGAAACCCGTGATTTCTGACAACCACTGATCCAGCCGATCGATGAGGATCTGATACCCCTTAGTTTGCTCTTCGGGTGCAAACGGATGTATTCCCGCAAATCCCGGATAGAGAATCGGGAACATCTCTGCCGCTGCATTCAATTTCATGGTGCAGGATCCCAATGGAATCATCGCTGCGTTCAAGGCGAGATCACGCGTCTCAAGATTGTGCATGTATCGCATCAATTCAGTCTCACTCCTGTAGGAGTGGAAGACAGGGTGATCCAAATATGTGGTTGTTCTCGCATTGGCCTGGGGAAGTTCGACATCGACACTTTTTGCGAGAGCGTCAAGATCACTCGAACCCGCGGATGCTCCAAAAACTTCAAAGATAGAAAGGAGATCGGCACGCAAGGTGGTTTCGTCTACAGAGATTCCAATGCTTCCGTCAGGGTAGTAACGGAAGTTCCGGTGTGCGGCGAGGCTTCGATTGCGAATCTCACCATCGCTCACCCCCACCGGGAGAACCTTGACCGTATCGAAACGAACGGCATCCAGCACAGAATGACCCAGATCGCTCAGCCCCTTGACAAGTATCTCAGTCTGGAGTCTGACCTTCTTGGCAATCCTCCTCAGCCCTTCCGGGCCGTGATGAACCGCATACATACCCGCACACACCGCCAACAACACCTGTGCTGTACAGATATTGCTCGTCGCCTTGTCTCTACGAATATGCTGCTCCCTTGTTTGCAGAGCTAAGCGTAGTGCGTTCTTGCCTTCCGCATCTCTAGAGATGCCGACAAGCCGACCCGGCAATTGTCGTTGGTGCTTTTCGAGTGTGGCCAAAAACGCCGCATGTGGGCCTCCGAATCCCATGGGGATTCCAAAGCGTTGAGTGGAACCCACCGCAACATCTGCTCCCATTTCACCCGGGGGACGCAACAGCGTCAGAGATAATGGATCAGTTGCAACAACGACCATCGCTCCGACTTCATGAGCTCTTTGGCTGATGCCTTCAAGATCGACGACACATCCATCCGTGTCGGGATACTGAAGCAGTATTCCGAAACAACGCGTGGGAAAAGTAAAATCTTCGTGATCACCGATCACTATCTCGATACCAAGAGGCTCTGCACGCGACTGAACGATGTCTATCGTCTGGGGGTGACACTTTTCGGATACAAAGAAAAGATCACAACTCTCTCCCCTTCTCGCCTTATCTTGAATGCGATGACACATGGTCATCGCTTCTGCTGCTGCAGTTCCTTCATCCAGCATTGAGGCGTTAGAAACCTCCATGCCCGTGAGATCGCAAACCATCGTTTGGAAATTCAGGAGCGCTTCGAGTCGACCTTGGCTGATCTCTGGTTGGTATGGCGTGTACGCTGTGTACCAGCCTGGAGATTCGAGGATGCCCCGCTGAATCGCCGGAGGCGTGATGCAGTCGTGGTATCCCGTTCCAATATGTGAACGATGCTGTTCATTTCTGCCAGCGAGATCTTGCAGTTCTTGAAGAACTTCAGCCTCGGTCGCCGCAGGAGAGAGGGAAAGAGATTCTCTGAAGCGAATAGTAGAGGGGACAGCCTGGTCGATCAGTGATTCGAGAGAATCTAAGCCAATCTTCTTCAACATCGCTGAGATGTCTTCTTGGCGGGGTCCTACGTGTCGGTCCCTGAATACATCTCCGGAATCCAAAAGGCTGGAAGCATCGTCTTTCATGGAAGTCCTCCGATTCAATCGATACGAAATCGCTACGGGCTGGAGCCTCTGAGGGCCCCACAACGTCACATGTTTAGGATAACAGTCCGATAGAGCCCGGCAACCGAACCGCACCTTGAACGGTGGCATCTGTGACCAGAGAAGGCTTTAATGCCCGATCGATACGAAAATCTAGCCATGGGTCCATGACAATACCGGCAGATCTCAAGGAGGACACTCAATGGAAAACTACACCTTTAATCCCGGAATACCCGAGAACGAACCTATCTTGAATTATGCCCCAGGTTCTGCGGAGAGAGTCTCTCTCGAAGCACGTCTCGCTTCCATGGCTTCAGAGACTCCAGAAATCCCCTGCATAGTCGGGGGCCAACCGATCTTTACAGGAGAAATCCGTGAGCAAAGATGTCCACATGATCACTCACTGGTTCTAGCTCGCTGGCATTGCGCCACACCTGAGGTTGTCCAAAAAGCCGTAGATTCTGCCGAGTCTGCCTGGGTTGAGTGGTCCAATACTTCACAACAAGTCAGAGCTGCTGTCATGGAAAGAGCTGCGAATCTATTGCAGTCCTCATGGCGAGATGAAATCAATGCCTCCACGATGCTCGGCCAGTCAAAAACAGTTCTTCAGTCGGAGATTGATGCCGCTTGCGAGCTCATCGATTTCTTCAAATTTAATAACTACTATGCACTTCAGCAAATCCCAAAAGAGCAGCCACCCATCAACCCACCTGGGGTATGGAATCACGTGGATCATCGACCTCTCGAAGGATTTGTTTATGCGGTGACCCCTTTCAACTTCACATCGATTGCCGCAAATCTTTGCACCGCCCCCGTATTGATGGGAAACACCGTCGTATGGAAACCATCAGAACACTCGGTTCTTTCGAACTGGGTTGCATACAAATTACTTGAAGAAGCCGGACTCCCACCTGGAGTCATCAACTTCGTTCCGGGAGATCCTGTCGGTATCACGCAAGAGGTTCTTTCGAGACCTAGTTTTGCAGGAATCCTCTACACAGGCTCAACAACGATCTTCCGGCAACTCTGGCAGCAAATAGGAAATCAGTTAGAAAGTTACAAGAACTATCCGAGGATCGTTGGAGAAACGGGTGGAAAAGATTTCATATTTGCTCATCCCAGTGCTTCCGTTGCTGAACTATCCACAGCTGCCATACGTGGAGCATTTGAATATCAGGGACAAAAGTGTTCTGCAGCCAGCAGACTCTATGTACCCAAAAGCCTCTGGCCAGATTTGAAAGAGTCCCTAGTTGAAACAACCCGGTCACTCGACATGGGTGACGTTTCTGACTTCAAGAATTTCATGGGTGCCGTCATCCATGAAGGTGCGTTCCAAAGAAATCAATCCGCCATCGAGAGAGCTCGTGATCATCAGGACTCTGAAATCATTTGTGGAGGAGAATGCGACAGCTCCCAAGGCTGGTTTGTCAGTCCGACAATTATCGAATGCCAAGATCCCAAAGCAGAAACTATGGAAACGGAACTCTTCGGCCCCGTCCTATCTGTACATGTCTACAAAGATGAACAAATGGAAGAAGCGTTGGACTTAGTCGACACCACCAGTCCTTACGCCCTCACGGGTGCGGTGTTCTCATCTGACCGGGTCGCCGCGGATAAAATATCTGCAAGACTTCGGTACAGCGCTGGAAATTTCTACATCAACGACAAGCCCACCGGCGCGGTGGTCGGACAACAACCCTTTGGGGGTGCTAGAGCCTCAGGGACCGATGACAAAGCCGGATCTGCTTTAAATCTACTCCGCTGGATTGCCCCTAGGACCGTGAAAGAAAACTTGATGCCGCCGAAGGATCACACCTATCCACACATGTCCTGAACCGCCGTATATAGACCGCTGAGTTGTACCGGATTACTATTCAGGACATTAATGTCCACTTTTTTACATGATAGTAGGACCCGAACATCCAGATTCTTGCGACGCTCTCCCAGTCCTGGGGTTAAATCAAGAAGTACAGGAAACGTAATCTGATTCAATGATTCGTCCAACATACCTGCTTGATAAGGAAACCTATGACACATCTCTATTCTAGAGGTATCGAATACGCCCTCAGATGCCTACAGCTGATGGCGCAAAACCCTGCGATTCCACGGACTGTTGTGGAACTTTGCCAAGAAGCCCAACTTCCAGAGCACTTCACTCGGAAAATGCTGCAGCCCTTGGTAAGAGCCGGCTACCTCAAAAGTAATCGTGGCCCTGGTGGAGGTTTTCTTTTCGCAATTCCGCCTGAGAAGATCACCCTCAAAAACGTCGTCGAAGGCATCGAAGGCAAGACTCGCCAAAAGTACTGTCTTCTCGGTGGCAGTGCGCCAGCCCCTCTGGACAAACGCTGGACAGAGATCTGGGATCTTTCAGAGCAGCTGTTGGTGAAAACAACCGTCGCTGACTTGATCAAGGGTTGGGACGGAACAGATCGGATTCAATCCGAAAGTTCCAACTCTGTGACGACGATTCATACTCTGGAAGATAAAGAAGCCCCTAGTGAGGAAAAAGGTCGGCGTTACTTGCCGAGGAACTAGTGCGGTAAAACGAAAAGGGGTCTGATCCGTCGGGCCTTCTTTTCGTTTTACCCGTCTCGACTTCTCGTCGAAGACCTAAAGAGTGATCTTCGCATTCTCTCACGGAACTTTTGAATACTTGAAGTCATCAGTGCTGGAAGGTGTCCGGTCTTCGAAGAATGCAGAGGCAGTGGTATCGCTCTATCGGTATCGCGGGATGACAGCAACTCTCTCACTGCAATTCTCTCACTG
>JAACCY010000200.1 GCA_009937185.1 Planctomycetia bacterium | reverse complement strand
CATTCCGTCTCGGACGATAAAGGATGGTGTGACGGGTTTCCCATCGTCCGATGCCGGAATATCTGTATGCCACCCCTTTAGGTTTTGGCCATTGAAAAGCGATATCGCTGAAGGACTTGTGGATGCCTCTGTGGATGTCGCTCTGGATTTCTTTGAAGGCAAGGGGGCACAGGCGAGAGGCAGGGTGCTGAACGCTATGATCCACAACAGGTGCAGGGGAGTCTTTTTGATTTTCATTTCTGTAGGCTAGAAGATGGAAATCATAGACTCCACTGAATTCTGTCGCTCTGAACAGCCTAAGCCGGAATCGGCATCGTTTTGCGAAGATCCATGAACGCTCTCCATGAATGTTTCCATGCCCTCCGTGATTCCTTGACGGAGAGAAGGAGACTTTCTGTCACCTCGCCCTGTTTCACGGCTCGATGGTATTCACGAAGCTTATCAGACCAAATGTTGAGCGTTTCTTCCACTCGCAGGCATGCAGATTCGACACGGGCATTCCATTCCGAATTGGCCTCCGGGATCGTTTGCACGATGGCCTCCTTGTACTTGTCCATTTGTCTTTCGAGTCTTTTCTTCCACCGAACAGGAGCCTCTGTACGTTTTAAGTTTGTCGTCAGTCCCAACTTGTTCCCACCCCAGATCAACCACTTGGCAGGATCGAAGTGATACCACTTCAATCCGTTTCGGTAGTCGGCGGGGAAGGTGTGATGGAAGTTGTGATATCCCTCGCCAAAAGTGATCAAGGCACAGATCCACGAATCCTTGGAAGTATTTTTACTAGACCAGGGCTGTGTGCCGATGATGTGGCAAAGGCTGTTGATGCAGAAGGTGGCTTGGTGGGTAAATACGATACGTGCCAGCCCAGCGAAGAGAAGCATGCCGAAGGGACGTCCAATGAGGTATCCAAGCCCGAGGGGGATGAGGATGTCGACGATGAACGCGATAGCCCAATAATATTTTTGTTGCCACATGACCAGAGGGTCGGCTTTGAGGTCGGGAACATTACTGAAATCTTCAGCACGTTCGTTGGCATGGAAAATCCATCTCATGTGAGACCACCAGAAACCGCGAGTGGCATCATAGGGATCTTCTCCATGATCGGTGTGCTTGTGGTGACGTCTGTGGGAAGCAGACCAGACTAGCGCACTGTTTTGAAGTGCTGATGCTCCTGCCACGAGTGCTAAGAATTTCCAGATAGGATGGGCTTCATAAGATCTGTGTGCAAAGAGACGGTGGTAACCCACAGTGATGCCCAGCCCTGCAAAGAACCACAACAAGACAGCCGTTACAGTGAGGGCCCAATGATGCCCTTGGAAGTAAACGTAAGTCGGTAGCAGGAAAAGTGTGATGATGGGGCTTAAGCTGAGAAACAGAGTGTTGGACCAGATGATGGGTCCGTCTTTCTGAGAAGGATTCGTAGTCGGAGTATCTTGGAGGTCGGTTGAACTCATGAATCTTCCGTTCCATTTTGCTGGGAGTCTTCTGGATCAAATCGTTACGCACACAGATTACAACGAATATCGGGGGGGGCGGTCAAACCTTTCGGTGGAATTCGTTCTCTGAGGTTGTTGAAGCCTTATCAAATGAGGTTCAGCCGACGATATATCGTCATTTCCGCCTATTTCGGAGTCAGAATAGTTTTTACGCGGGGGTGCACTTTTGCCGATGCTGGGGAGAGTTTACCCGTGAATTTTTCGCGAAAGTCAGCCGTACTCCCATGGATGAGTGTTCCGAGGTAGTCCTCGACAAATCAAGAATCGCAGGATCTACTCTCATTCTTGAGTATCCAGATACTTGGGTTCCATTCTTCAAGCTCGACCTGAAAGGCCTTTAGATGTTATTGCCTGCAATATTTTTTTCCCTATTGGTGATTCCAAGCCAAATACTTGATGAACCTCAGCTACCAGAAAATCTTCCTGCACCTCCTATGATTCTCGATTCGTTGGGAGAATACCAAAGAGAAGTCGTCACAGATTCGGAAGAAGCGCGTGTTTGGTTTGATCAGGGATACAACCTGATGCTGTCCTTTAATTTTAACGGCGCTATTCGCTCTTTTTATCAGGCCACGATTCATGATCCTGAGTTTGCCATGGCTTGGTGGGGAATCGCTTATTCATCCGGCCCCAACATCAATGTACCTCAGATCATGCCTGGACCCTTTGCAGGTTGGTGTTACTCCGCAAGTAAGAAAGCGGCAGAGTTTGCCGATCAGGAATCGCTCCCCAATCAGGCCATTATCGCCGCCTTACAAAAGCGTTATGACTGGCCCATGCCCGAAGATCTGACCGAACTGAACGAGGCTTACCGGGATGCCATATTGGCCGTTCACGAGAAGTTTCCTATGGATTCGGATATCGCTACATTGTCAGTGGAATCGATGATGTTGATGCAGCCTTGGAAATACT
>JAACCY010000199.1 GCA_009937185.1 Planctomycetia bacterium | reverse complement strand
TCATTACTCATGGTTTCGTGGATTCTTCAGAGGGATTTTCTGAAGACTTGAGATCATTCAGTAGATCCTGAAGCGTCTCAAAGTCCATTTCTTGCCAGATTCTCTCTGCAGCCTCTTTCCGGTTATTCCATTCGAGGAGAAGACCCAGATAGCCCATCCAGTCTTTTTCAAGATCGGCCTCGAGCAACAGGTCGAGACGTGAGCTAGGGAGTATCTCCTTCCAAAGGAGGTAACGCCCGAGTCCTCCGGGAGTATCCCGATAAATGATTCTGTCATTCTGAAGGGTGACTTCGGTCGCCTTGAAGGAGCCCGAATTCGTGGAGACTTGTCGATTTCTTCTCGTGGGAAGGATTTGTTGATCGAGGCTTGCCAATTGTCGGTCAAACTGAGTGAACATCTCGAGGTGCTGATCGATTCTGCGTCGATCAGATGAGGAATAACTTTCTTCGAGGAGAGCAGAGCGGAGATCCCGTGCGGCTTTTTGGCCACTGAAGGATTGGTTCCAAATTCCCCAACTCCGAGTGAGTGCTGGACTGATGGAAGTTTTCTCGGGAGTCTTCGATGCGCTATTAGAGTTCTCTATTTCTCCACGCAACTGTAATGAAAAAGATTCGGTCTCAGGTATGAGAGCTCTCGTCGACATCTGATTGAGAATGTCCTCGGCTTCAGCAAGTCTTCCCTCCTCGATGAAAGATCGGGCCTCTATCATCGCAGACTGCCACATGGAGATCGCACTGGTGGTTAACTTCATAAGAAATTGATCTCTCTGATCCCACGCTCGAGTTCCACGGTGAACTTCAGAGAGTTGAAGGACTTCGGCGCGAGCTCTCCCGGGTTGATCCGATCGCAGCCAGCCTTCTGCTCTAGACCGGACCAGATTCCAGTCCCTTTCGGCATCCTGTTGCTTTTTGTCCGCGATGGCTTCTTCCGCCTTGAGTTCTGAAATCAGCTCCGAAGCCTTAATGGCGGCTCGAGTGTTTGGATACTTTGAGATCAAATTCTCAAGAGTCGTAATACGAGCACTGAATGATGAAGGGTTTTCTTCATTGGATAAGGTCTCTGCAAGCAGCGAGCGTGCGCTGTTTTCCTGATCCAACTCCGCAAGTTTTGAATATTCAGATTCAAGGTTCGACTCGAGGATCCTCAGTTTTTCTTTTGCGACAAGAAGTTGATCAGAAGAGAGAAGTTCGGAATTGTTGACAAGGAATTCAACCTCAGTACTGAGTTGCAGGAGTTGTTCTTCAGCAGCACCTAATCGACCACTATTGATCAGTAGCTCTGTTCTTTGTTGGGTCTCGGGTAAGTCTAGGAGTACTTTTTCGACCTGGACTTCAATGGGGGACTTCATAGGTGTCTCATTGAAATTTTTTATGTAGAAATATCCAGAAACAAACGCAAAAAGAATGAAGAAGAAAATCCCACTTTTTGAACGGGCTTTCGGATTTTGTTGTTGGTTTTCATGAATAAGAATATCGATGGATTCACCCAGAGATTTAGCATTTCCGGGGCGACCTTCTGGAGAGGGGGACATCATCTTCTCAAGAAGATCTTTCACATCATTCGGAAGAGTATTATCGGGTGCGACTTCGTCAATGTCGGGGGCGTGCGTCGCAACCATATGTTTGAGAATGATGTCACGGGCATCCTTGCCTTTGTAAGGGGTTTTCCCCGCGAGGCAATGGAACAGAGTTGCACCGAGAGAATAGATGTCCGCACGTTGATCAATGGAATCACCACGGGCCTGTTCGGGGGCAATGTAGTGTGGAGATCCACTGACGCCCTCTTTTTGTGAAACCAGCCCAGAAGCATCGGTTTTTCTGGCGATTCCAAGGTCGCCAATCTTGATGATTCCGTGATTGTTGACGAGTAGATTTCCCGGCTTGATGTCCCTGTGGACAATGCCTTGTTTCTCCGCAAACTCTAGGCCTTTGGCCGCTTGCCTGACGATGTCGAGAGCTTCCAGCATGGGAAGAGCTCCGGATTCGTCGATACGTTTTTCAATACTGCCTTCACTCACAAGTTCCATGGTGAAGTAATGGAGGTCTTCTTGTTTTCCGACGTCATAAACTTGAACAATATGCGGGTGACTTAATTTTCCAGCGGCTCTGGCTTCCCGAATGAACATATCGATGAAAGCTTGATCACTGGTGTATTTGTGAGAGAGAATTTTAAGGGCTACTAGACGATCGAGTGAAATCTGGCGAGCTTGGTATACGGTTCCCATCCCACCTCTACCGATACGCTTTTCAACTTTACAGCCACCGAGAACTTTTCCAATCAGGGGGTCGTCTTCATGGAGAAAGGTGAGGCGAGTTATGCCGATATCAATATGATCATTGTGTTTCAGGGCCACGATCTCTGAGACGAGCTCGCCGTTGACTTGAATTCCGTTGGTACTTTCTAAATCTCGAATCCACCAACGCGAGTCCCTATATTCGATTTGGCAATGACGTCGACTCGATTCGTCGTCACGTAAATGGATTTGAGCATCCGGATCGCGTCCGACGAGTAACACGCCTTGATCCTTGATAGACCATGACCGACCTCGGTCAGGACCTTTTTCAGCGACGAGCTTCGGCATTACCGACCTTTCTCGTCAGTCAGGAGAGTTCTTCCTAGACGAAGGATGGTCGCTCCTTCTGCAACGGCGACTCGCCAGTCATTCGACATGCCCATCGAGAGGGCCTTAAAAGAATTTGCCGAATCCTCTTCGAGTCGATCACGGATTTCATCACGCAATTGTCGTAACGCCCTAAAAATGGGACGACATTCCTCAGCAGGCAGTTGAGGTGCCATCGTCATGAGGCCCTCGAAACGTAAAGAATCGAACTGCGAGATCCACTCGGGAATCAAGTCCAATGCAGTGAGGGGGTCCAACCCTGATTTTTGATTTTCACCAGCGATATTGATTTGGACCAGTACCGACAAGGAGCGGCCGAGATTGTCTTCGACCCAACGATTGAGAGTTTGTGCGAGTTTTAACGAATCTAGGCTATGGAGAAGTTCGATACGAGGAGCGACGAGGGAGATTTTGTTTCGTTGGAGTTTTCCAATGAAGTGCCAACCACCCGGATCTTGTCCTGGATCTGTTTTTTCTTCGAGTTCCTGAGCTCGGTTTTCACCCAAAGGACCTTGGTCAGCTTCGAGAAGTCTACGAGTGTCCTGAACTGACAAGTACTTGGTCACTGGAAGGATGAGCGGAGATAAGAATTCATCTCGCTCTTCAGTTTCGGATCGATCTTTATGGGTGGATGAGATTTCATCCGCTTCTCGCTGAATCAGATCTCTTTGTTTAACAAAGAAATCCAGATCCAGTTCGAGACGGGTTCTCATGCTTTCTCCAAAGCCTGCGTCAGATTCAATCGAATGGATTCTCTACCAAACAGCCCTCTGATTTCGTTGATGAACTCTTCAGACGCATCAATTTTGAATCGGTCTTCGCAGTAAATACGCCAGTTTTTCCCGTCGACGTGATCGAAGAGAAGTGTCAACGAAATCTTTCCGGGAAACCTTTCGAGTATCTCTTTGGTTTTAAAGAGTTGTCCCTCCGTCACGTCTTTTGGAAAGACAATGCCGACATGTTCGGCTAATTCAGAGACCGCATTTGAAAGACTGTAACACCGTTTGACCTTTATCTGATCCTGAGAGCGTGAGCCTTCTTCGTCAGAAGCCATTTCAGCTTGGCCCTGGATGATGAGTGTGTTGTCGACTTCAAGATCGCCGATGCAGTCCGCGTACACTTTGGGAAAGAAGACGGCATCGATAGAACCACTGCGATCTTCAAGGGTGACGATGGCCATGGGATCGCCACGTTTGGTTTGTCGTTTTTTTATCTTTGAGACCATGACCGCAAGAGTCACAGCTTTTTGGTCAACCGTTGAATCTAACTCTGAAATCAAGTGAGTCCGCAAAGGGAGCAGTTCGGATTCTCTACGCTCAAGGGGATGTCCACTCAAGTAAAAACCCAAGGCGGATTTTTCCCGGGTGAGTTTGTCTCCCTCACTCCATTCAGGAACTTCCGGCCAATGTTCTTCGGTTTCTGGCTCGCTTCCGCTTCCAAAGAGGGATAGTTGGCCAGCCTGCTTTTCGGCATGGACACGTTTACCTTCTTCGATGGCATCAGGAATAGCGGCGAACATTGAAGATCTAGGTTTGCCCAGTCCGTAGAATGCTCCACCCTCCACTAATTTCTCGATGACTGTTCGGTTGACCAAGTCTGGTTTGACTCTTGAGGTCAAATCGTAGACCGAGGCGAAAGGGCCTTTGCGATCGCGTTCAGCAATGATTTGCGAGATTACTTTTTCTCCGACCCCTTTGAGCGCAACGAGTCCATAGACGATATTTGCGTCTGCCAGTGAGAAGCTACTCTTTGAAACATTGACATGGGGTGGGATCACCTCGATTTCCATTTCTTTGCATTCATCGAGATAGGTCACCATGGTTTCGACAGTAGAAATGTAGCAAGACATGACTGCCGCCATGAATGCTGCCGGGTGATTCGCTTTGAGGTATGCCGTTTGGTAAGAGATCAGTGCGTAAGCTGTGGAGTGAGATTTATTAAAACCATACTTCGCGAACTGCTCGATCTGATCAAAGATGGCTTTCGAAATCTTTTCCGGCACCTCAGAATTCTCTTTGGAGCCCTCTATGAACTGACCACGGAACTGTTCCATCAGTTCCACTTTCTTCTTTCCCATAGCCTTCCGCAGATTGTCTGCGTCGTTCATGGAAAAACCTGCCATTTTGTTGGCGATCCTCATGACTTGTTCCTGATACAGAATCACACCATTGGTGTCCTGAAGGAGTTCTTCCAAGGAGGGGTGTAGGTATTCGACCTTTTCTCTTCCATGCTTTCTGTCGCAATAGAGCAAGTGCATGCCAGATCCGAGAGGTCCTGGTCTGTACAGTGCCAAGACAGCGATGATGTCTTCAAAGCAGTCGGGCTTGAGGTTTCTGAGCAACTCCCTCATGCCGTCACTCTCCAACTGGAAGATTCCGTGAGTGTCTCCATTGCAAAGCAACTCAAAGGTAGAGGGGTCATCCAGGGGAAGGTTGTCCAGATCGAGAACCATCCCTGTGGACTCCTCGATGAGCTTCTTTGCTTTGTCAAGAATCGTCAGGTAGCGGAGACCGAGGAAATCAACTTTTAGGAGACCAATCTTCTCAAGGATTTCCATGGGGTACTGCGTGACCACGTCGTCCCCGTTTTTTGCGAGTGGAATCAGTTCTGTCAGTGGTCTGTCAGCAATCACCACTCCTGCAGCATGAGTGGAGCAGTGCCGGTTGAGTCCCTCTAACTTTTGAGCGACTTCGAACAATTCTTGATAACGCGGATCCCGGGTTGCTTTCGCCAAGTCAGGCTCTTGTTCGAAAGCTTCTTCTAATTTGATACCGGGCGTGTTGGGTACTTTTTTAGCCAGTTGATCCACCTCTGAAAGGGGGATTCCTAAAACCCTGCCGACGTCCCTGAGTACCGCTTTAGC
>JAACCY010000005.1 GCA_009937185.1 Planctomycetia bacterium | reverse complement strand
TGCCTGTCTCGCCAGTGACGACGATGGATGCACCACTCCAAACTTCGGCTCTACCGTGGCAATTTCTGTCACTGCTGGCAGTACTTATCTGGTCCAAGTTGGCGGCTGGAATGGAGCCACCGGTACCAGTGATCTCAGCATCTCTCTCGGCGGAGGCCCTGCCCCTACTGAGAACTGCACCAATGGAGTCGATGACGACGGTGACGGACTTATCGACTGCGAAGATGCAGACTGTGATCTAGACCCTGCATGTATCGCTCCTCCAGTAGAGAACTGCACAAATGGTACGGATGACGATGGAGATGGTCTTGCAGACTGCCTCGATAGCGACTGCGCCAATGATCCGAGTTGTGTCACCAGTGGATTCAGCTTGATCGCCGACGATGCCACAGTCACCTACTCCCCTGATTCGGGAGTCGGTTCCTTTGTGGCCACTGTATCGGTGAGTGAAGATTCCACCTCTGCCGGCTACCCCAACAATACTCAGGGTTTCTCTTTCGGAATCGCACACGATTCAGGATTACTCTCTGTGGGAACCTTCGCAGCTGGAACCGCACTCTCGGGACTCAACTCCGGAACCGGACCTGATTTCCTCGACATCAATACCTACAGTGATGGCTTAACGTGTGGCTGTGTGTTCAGTTTCTCCAGCCCCGGCACCATCACTCTCCAGTTCGCCTCTCAGACCGCGTTAGGCACTATCGATTACGATACGATTCCTTCGGGTCTGATTGGAAACACCACTGGCACCTCGACCAGTCTCAGTTGGAGTAACGCTCTCGGTGCTCCTCCTGTGATCAACATCATGGTGGTCGGTGGTCAGGCAAATCCTGCCGCTCTTGTGGATGGAATCATCACACTTGAAGCGGGTGTCGGTGGATTTGTTCGTGGAGACGTCAACGATGACGCTGGAATCAATATGGCGGATGCGGTCGCATTGCTCGCGGGCTTGTTCACCGGAGGTGCGATCCCTTGTAACGATTCTGCGGACGCGAATGACGATTCTTCAGTGAACATTGCCGATGGCGTTTACGTTCTCGCCAACCTCTTTTCAGGAGGACCGGGAATGCCAGCACCTTCAGGACCGTCCTGTGGATCAGATCCGACCAGCGACGCTCTTGATTGTGCCAACTACACCTCCTGCCCCTGATCTGAGGACTCTCGATCAAGGCCAGGCTTGACTAAAAAAGGGCCGGGAAGCGTCTCGCTTCTCGGCCCTTTTTCTATAGATCAGTCTCCGCTTATTCAGCTTCTCTCCATGGACAATGACGGCATCCTGATTCGCAACATTTCCCTCTTTTTCGATGAGCCCATTCCGTCCACACCCATAATCCTGTCACAGGATCGAGGTAGCCTTCCTCGCCCTGGCCCAAGGCCACGGCGTGGACTTCCCTCCAGGGTTCCTCGGGAGCATTGTCGTGCTGTGGATTCTCGTTCAATACTCCTCCTTCCTCTTTCCTTCACCGAGAATTCGCTTCTGGCGCCACAGTTTGACCACTCAGCCCGTCAAGACAAGTCTTCCCGGATTACCCCCTTGATAGCGAACAGATGTTCGCTACCCTCAGGACCCGTAAAACCGGCGACAAAACCAAACCCGATATCCCTGACGATATCCCTCACGAGAACGAACGCGATACCCGGATAATGCAGAACACACGATTCATGACCGATTCACCTTTGCTTCTGGCGATACGCTCCTGGGGCTCCTTTCTTCGTGGCCACCAGCCTGTCGAAGATCTCGTTGAAACATCCCAAAGGTGTGGCTGGAACTCCGTCGCCATCACTGAAGTGGCCGACCTTGGAACCGCTGTGGAAGCCACGCGTGAAGGATTGAAACAGGGAACTCAAATCGTCACCGGCGTAGAACTCCCCTTCTCCAAGAACGATTCGATTTTGATTCTGCCTCGAGATCCGGGTGGCCTAGAAGAGCTCCACCGACTTGTCAGCCATTATCACCTCTACGTCCAAGACTCTACCGACGAAGAAGCACGAACACGGCATCCCCTCACACCGGAACATATTCAGGATCTAAAAAACTGCTGGATCATCGTTGGTAGCTCGAAAGTCGCACGGAGTTTTCTGGACAACGATGCCTCGATACGGAGTCGTTTGATCATCGAAGTCGACCGTTGGCGATCCTCACTAGCACAAGAACGCCTCAATCTCGATTTCGCTAAAGATCAAAGACTTCAAACTGTTGCCAGCAGCCGATTCGGTGGAACAGAAGTTCTTCCCCCAGCTCAAGCCGATCTGTTGGATGCGATACACCTGAATTCCACAGTCCAAAATATTTCCTCCAACCGGACTCGGGGTAACGTCGATCTTTTCTCGCCATCACGTCTCGCTGCAATCCCAACTGTTACCGAATGGAAAAACCGCTATCACGATCTTCCCGAGACGATCGAAACTGCTATTCGTCTTGGAAGAGAAGCCCAAACCTATCCTCGAAATCCACACTCCACCATCTTTCCACCCGTCGAAATCGCTCCCGGACAAACGGCCTACGGGGTTTTGTATTCCCGTTGCCATGAAGGACTCCGGCGACGCCTCGGGGGGATCGATCGGGCGGCTTTGGAAAGATTGACTCGGGAACTGCGCATCATCGATGACATGGGGTTCGTACCGTATTTCCTTGTCGTCGGTGAAATTGTAGAAGAAGCACAAAGACTCGGCATCGCTTGTGCAGGACGTGGATCAGGAGCCGCCTCCATCGTCTCCTATGCTCTCGGCATTACTCAGGTGAATCCACTTCGCCACTCTTTGCGCTTCGAAAGATTTCTCCACGAGCAAAGGAAAGATCTTCCTGACATCGACATCGACCTTTGTTGGCGCGGTCGAGAACAGCTCATTGACCATGTCTATCAAAGATATGGATCTGACAGAACCGCTATGATCTGCACACGACAGTCTCTCCAAGTTCGATCCGCTTTGCGTGAATCTGCACGCGCCCACGGAGTCGCTCCCTACGAGATTGATCGCCTCTCACGTCGTCTTCCCCACCGAAGCGACGCCACGATTCAGGAGTGCCTAAGTGACGATCCAGTGCTCGCCGCTATAGGTCTTCCTCACCGAGAAAAGAAAACCATCACTGCAGCCGCTCAATGGTTGCGGGGACGCCCCCATCATCGATCGATCCATCCAGGGGGCATCTGTATTGCGGATCGTCCGATCTCGGGTCTTGTCGCTCTAGAGCACGCCACTCGTGGCATCGTGGTGACACAACTCGACATGTACTCGATCGAACATACCGGATTAATAAAGATTGATCTTCTCGGGAACCGCTGTGTTTCAGAATTGGGTAGTACGCGTGATCTGGTGGAAATCCGAACCGGAAGGCCTCTGGAGATCGATGACATTCCGGAAGAATGTCCAAAAACCGCCGACTTGCTCAAAGAAGGTCGAACACTCGGTTGCTTCCAATTAGAGAGTCCGGCGATGCGTGCGCTCCTGATTCAAATGAAAGCAGAAAATGCCAGCGATGTCATACAGTCTGTCGCTCTCATCCGTCCGGGCCCGTCTGCGGGTGGACTCAAGGATGACTATTGCCGCAGGATTCGGGGAGAGCAATCTCCCGATCCCCCCCACCCAGCACTTTTAGAACTCCTTGCTGATCAGCAAGGTTTACTTCTCTATGAAGAAAACGTCATGGAAGTGATCGCTACAGTTTTAAAAACAACACTGACAGAAGCCGACGTTCTTCGTAGAAAAATGATTCATGCTCTGAAAAAAAATGGCGTTTCAGAATTAGAGAAACTCAGTGACCAATTGGTGACGCGAGCGATTCAGCAAGGATTCGGTGTTCGTGAATCTCAGAAGTTATGGGAGCAC
The DNA here is from genome assembly GCA_009937185.1 of Planctomycetia bacterium. Taxonomy (GTDB): domain Bacteria; phylum Planctomycetota; class UBA8108; order UBA1146; family UBA1146; genus UBA12191. The sequence continues at coordinate 1,836 of JAACCY010000005.1, read as the reverse complement.
CTCTTCCAGTTTTCTAGGTATTCCTTTAACAAATCGCATGCAGCTTCATACGGACTTCTCGCATGGCGCAGTGCGTGGCTAAAAACACATCATCCCGCAGAATTCATGTGCTCTCTCTTTCGCCATCATGCTGGCATGTATCCCTTTTCCACATTTGTCTCCGAAACTCGCAGACTTGGAGTGCCACTTCGACTGCCCTGCATTCATCGTTCTGGCGAAGATTATCTTCTGGAGGAGGATGGTGGTATCCGTATGCCTCTGAACACCATTCTCGGAGGTCGGGATAAGAGTATTCATTCCGTAATTTCCGCACGCCCTTTTTCTTCTCCGGAAGATTTCATGCGCAGAACAGTTCTGTCCTGCTCCGAGATGGAAGACTGGATCTTAACCGGAGCTCTCGACTGCTTCGGGGTGCCCCGGACACGTTTGATATGGAGAACATGCACTCGACGCCAGAAGGAACGTTCCTCGCCAACCACGGCACTCGTGTGTGATCTCCCAGGAATCGTCGACGAAGGTCCCGGGCTGACAGATTTTTCACCACGACGTAAGTTGAAAGAAGAAATCAGACTACTGGGAGCCTCTATCAGTGCGCATCCCATGACACTCTTTCGAGAAGAAATACGACGAGAAAAATGCCAACCGATATCCACGCTCAAGAAGTGGGCTGGCAAAAATGTACGTATTGCCGGGATACGGCTGGCCAGTCGTCAGCATCCCACAAAAACGGGCTCTATGGGTTTTATCACTCTGGAAGATGAAGAAGCACTGTGCGAAGTCACCTGTTTCCCTCGACAGTGGTCCCTGGCCAAATCGGTATTACTCGAACGCCCAGAAGTTCTGGTCATCACAGGGCGAGTGGATATCCGCATGGGAGTTCTGAACATCATTGCTGAAACCGTCGCTCCGCTTTCCAAAAAGGAACACTAGGTTTCCAAAAAGGAACACCAGCTTTCCAAAAAGGAACACCAGCTTTCCAAAAAGGAACACCACAAAAACTAGGAGCTTCCTTTTAATCCTTCATCTCTGAACGTGCGGCCTGAAAAGTTCCCCATAATATGAACCCGAAGGGCCACCACCAAAGGATGTCATTGGCAAGAATCGTCCAACCAAAACTCAGCGGAACAGTTCCCAACCACAGTCCCTGAAGAAAACCGATGGGACCAAAGATCTTGCCGAGAAATCCGACGAGAATGATGGGCCAGTGACGGAAAGGATCTTTTGCAGAAACCCAATAACCTAAGCCATAGACCCCGACAATCATGCCGATGCATTGCCAGAAAACTAAGGTCAGAGGATCGAGATCGATCAAACGCTCCTGAGGAATGAGCCAGCCGAGTGACCATTGGGGAAGCAAGATGGTCAAAGCTCCCCAAAGAACATTGTAGACGGCGGCAATACGCAAAACGGTCGCCGCCCATGCGGGAGCCTCAGGAATACTTTCACGAGTCTCCGACATGACGATGGCCTCTCGTTCATCAGGGGTACAGCAAACACGACTCTCTTTGCTCAATAAACATCAAACGCTCTGATTCCCTCGACCGCAACAATCCTTCGAGGGCTTGCGCAGGATTCTCTCCAGAATTCCTGAGTCGATCCACCGTTTCTCTACAATCAGCAGCACCCCAGAGTAAGTCGATGGCGATCGGTTCAGTCACAAACTCGTATTCCTCTGTACGCCATTGGAACTTCGAACCTGAGGTCAGGGCAGCCGCCGTGATCACGACCATCCCCAAGAGCAGAGAATGGAGATCATCTGCGGAGGTCACATGCACTTGAATCCCGTGACACGTCTCACCCCGATGCTTCTGAATTCCAGGGACAAATGTTACAGGG
>JAACCY010000198.1 GCA_009937185.1 Planctomycetia bacterium | reverse complement strand
GGTTTGGTGCTTTTTGCATTGAGTCAAAATGAGGGACAGATTTTTCAACAACACGCATTCTCTCCGGGTCCGCTCTCTCACGCACACGGAAAACTAAGTTGTGATGCATGCCATAGTCCAAATTTGAATAGCCTAGATGGTCTTGTCATGAATGTGCTGGATGGAGTTCATGATAATCTTGGGAGCCAAGGTTGCGTAAACTGTCATGACCTTGGTGAGCATTCGAAGAGCCCACATGGACTCGATCCAGCAACCTGGGCTGAGATGTATCCAGATATAGGTCTATCAGCTCTGCAGGCTGAGACTGAATGTGCTCAATGTCACAAAGAGCATCAGTCTTCGGGGACCTTCTTAGAGATGAATGACAGACGATGTCAAAATTGCCACCAAGACAAGTTTGATTCCTTTACTGAAGGACATCCCGATTTCCCTGTTACATATGGATTGAAGCCTCGTCGCTTTAGTTTTGATCACAGTTCTCACAGCTTGAAGCATTTCGCTGAAGTGCCTGATCAAGCACCTGAAACTTGTGCTGGATGTCATTCTTTGGAAGTCAGTACGGGAGCGATGAATGTGTTGCCCTTCGAAGAGTCATGTGGTGGTTGTCATTCTTCAGAGATTTCAGGAAAAGGGGCTCAGGGTAAGAATCAAGGGATCGAAATCTTTAAACTTCCCGAAGTAGATTTTCAAACTCTGAGCGACAACGGTCTACAGACATATAGTTGGGCGAAATATCCCGATGGTAGAACCAACGCCTGGACAAAGAGATGGTTTCTGAATGGGCAAGTTGGAGATCGTTTCGATAAGTTATCAGATCTAAAATTGAGTCGTCTTGAAAATGCTCCGATCGAAAGATTGAAAGACGTCGAAGAGTTTGTGCACTTGGTTCAGACTGAGTGGGCAGCTGCACTCGAAGAAGATTTACAACTATGGGTATCTCGGTGGCTGTCTCCTGCTGTCGAGGATTTAAGCCGTGATGAGCTTGCGGATTTATCGGGTCAGTTTCCGCACGCTCTGCTGCACTTTGTTCAGCAACAGTGGTTTCTGCCTGTTGAAAAGATCGACCTTCAGAATCTAACGGTGACCGAGAAAGTCGAGCAACAAGGAGGCTCACAAGACGACATGCTGGCTGGCGAAGACGACATGTTGGCCGGCGAAGACGACATGTTGGCGGGCGAAGACGACATGCTGGCGGGCGAAGACGACATGTTGGCCGGCGAAGACGACATGTTGGCGGGCGAAGACGACATGCTGGCGGGCGAAGACGATATGCTGGCAGCAAATAATGTGAACTCTTTTGGAAGTCGAAACTCTGAAAAACAGGCAGATGAGTACCGCAGATTTGTAGCGGGAGTCGATTGGGCCAATATAGGAGGCTGGTATCTTGATGGTCCGTCATTGTGGTACAGACCTGTTCAGCATGCCGATTCATTTTTAAAAGCATGGATCGAGTTGGAGAGCCAGGAAGAAAACAGAGACAAGTTTTCTGAAGACATCCTTAATGAACTTACAGGAAAGTACTCAGCAGGAAGATGCCAGAAGTGCCATGTCGGTTTGGGGATCGTGGGCCAAGAAGTGAATTGGGTTCATGAGAGAAAAAAGGAGAGCTTCGAATTCGCTCACTTTAATCATGCCGCCCATGTGTTTAATGATGAAGGGCGACGGTGCAATACGTGTCATATTCCTGCTGAATCGAAAAGCACGGATGGCCACGACTGGTTGTCGGTTTCGAAAGAGAGTTGCGTAGAATGTCACGGTCAGCAGATTCGCCAAGATTGCACTCTGTGCCACAAATATCACGCGTCACCGTTTATTCGAGAACTGAATACCGCGACTATGGAAGTCTTCAAGAATAAGTAAGAACGAATCCGTTAGAAGGCTACTACAGGATTCATTTTTTTGAGAGACAGATTTCCTTTGAGAGCGGATTCTTGGTTCCGCATGATTCTTTGACGAGCTCTCAGAATGGGCCTTCTCTGGCGGTTAAAGTCCGTCATGCACGTGTCAATATTTGCAAAATAACCTTGGTTGAGCTCATCCAGCATATCGCCCAGAACCTGAGTGTCTTCGAGAGAAGAATCAATACTTTGACTCAGGAATGAAGTCAGAGGATGGGCAGCGTCACCGATTAAGACAACATTACCTCTGTGGAATCGGTCTGGCAGTTCCTGATCTGTGGATTCTCGATATTGACTGTTGGCGAGAGAGGAAGCGGGAATGCTTATTCTCACGAGTTCTGGGAAATTAGAGAGCGCCGCTAAAAGATGATTCAGTTCGCCGTTGCTATAAAACTTTGCGAGGGGATTGCGGCGGAGATCTATTTGAAGACCCCAACTGATTTCGTTTTCACCCGTAGGGATCAGGTACACGTTTATGCCCATTGCATTGTCTTCGTATAGTTTGAAGGAACTCATAAGTTCCTCGGGAAGTTCGGCGACCGTCGTAGTCCCTCGAATTTCCGTGATGCACAATTGCCTTAGTTCAGGTCCTGGAACTTGGACGGATCTCACTTTTGAGTGAACGCCATCTGCACCGATAAAGAGATCTGCGCAGACTTCACGACCATCACGGAAGCGTGCTGATTCAACGATATATCCCTGTTCGGGTTGAAATTTATCGAATTGAGCGCCCAGATGAAGGGTGTCGGCGCCGAGTTTGAGCAGTAATCGATCATGTAAGACCTGCTGTCGGATTCCATGTGTCGATATCGATTCAAAATGAGCGTCCCCATTTTGCGGGTGATTGAGGATCTGTTCTCCTGAAGTAATCCTGTGTGTCCTATCGGAGAGATCGACGCCGAGTTCTCTGAGGTGTGCCAAAGAGGAATGATGGAATAACCAGCCAGCAGTGTTCTTGCTGAATGATCGCCTTTCGTCCCAAACCGAGACATGATGCCCAGATTGCTGGAGGCGAAGAGCCATCGTCAATCCGGAAATAGAAGCACCTAAAACGGCTATATTGAGCATTTGGACTCTTCTGTAGGTGAATAATGAAGCAATAATGTCTTACTGATAATTACGAACTTTAATGTCTAATATTGCGGCAAGTTTACAGTATGAGCCTCCTTTGGCGACAACTTCTGCTGCAATTTTAATGGGAGAGAAAAAAAGAAAGTACCCCGTCCGGCCTAAGCCAAATGGGGTACTTGCAATCATGAAGAGTCCTGAGGAGACCTACGTCAGTTTAGGAGGAAATCGCTCCCTACATTTGTGCAAGTCTGCACAGCATTGCAGATTGCACATTGACGCAGCCGTACTCCTCGCAGCCCCCTTCAAAGGACGTCAGTTGAGCTTCGAGAAGATCGGGGTTGTCGAGGGCCGCTGGACCATGACAACGGATCACCAAGTGAACCTCGGCAACGCTGGCGTCTGTGAGTCCTTCTCCAGAGCGAACTTCTCCAGGGAGAAAACCCTCAATCAAATCAGTCTCAAAGTGAGCGCGGCCATTGTTGTTCGCAATGAATCCAATGCCAGACCAGAAGACTGAACGTCCAGAGACGTTGCTATCGTCTCCGTCGCAGGCACCGGCGCAGGCGTAAGGATCGTTATAGACAATCGCCCAGATGGTGTAGGCATAACCGGGAGTCAACTGACGTGTTTTTCCAGTGATCTCGATTCGATCGTCTTCTCGCTCAACCTTTACGCGGGATTTTGAAATGGGGGTCCCGAAGTTTTCAGGATCGCGATCGACGAAGGGTTGGCGATCTTTTTGAAGAACGGCCGGTTCACCAAGAGTGACCATTTGTTCGTCAATACAATCATTGGTGTCACAGCCACCCATAAAGAGGGACAACTGATCGGCAAGAACCATAGGGTCATCTGAGGCGGGGCCATGTCCACGAACTACAAGTTGAACGATGGCATTATCAGCGTCGGTGAGACCGTTCCCAAAAAGGATTTCTCCCGCGGCTTCGCCTTCAACCAGGATCGCTTCAAATTCAACTTCACCATCGCTGTCAGCCACGACGCCGACACCGGACCACAGTACGGTAGCACTTTCATTGCCTAAGTCGTCGTCCATGCTACAGCGTCCAGTACAGTCGGACGGGCTGTTATAGACGATAGCCCAAACGGTGTAAGCGTGACCAGGCTGAAGCCCTTCAGTTTCAGCTTCGATGAGAAGAGCGTCGTCGAGACGTTCGAATTCCACTTCGGAATCGTCGATGACTGCTCCGGGATTCTCAGCAAGCATCGAGCGAAACTGAATTTCTTGATCGTCGGCTTGCAAGGTGGGGTTTGCTAAAACCATTAAAATGGAGGCAATAACGAAAACATTAATATTCATGTGAAGTTCCTTCCTTGGCGGTGATATGCTCCATAATTGAAACAGTAATAGGCCAGGGATGATTATCCGAAAGAAATGGAGGATAAGACAGATTAATTATCGTGATTGAAAAATAATTCGATGCGACTTAAGGCTTCATTGAATGTTTCCATAGATGTGGCTATAGATAAGCGGATGTGGCCTTTTGCTCCGGGTCCAAACCAGCGTTCTGCTCCGGGGACAACGCTGATTTTCGCCATATTTAACAAATCTTGTGAAAGATTTTCTTCGTCATATTCCGTATTAGATATGTCCGGGAAGAGCAAAAAAGTACCTTCTGGAACCGGGCAGCTGAAACCCGGGATGTCGGATAACCTTTTCGAGCCCACTTCTGCGATTTCTTTGAGGTGAGATCGGTACGAAGCGAGCCATTCAGTACAGTTAAGTAGTGCTGCTTCAGCAGCAACTTGAGATAATACAGAAGCCCCAGCAGTCGTGCTTTTCACATCTGAGCTCTCAATAATGTTTTTGAATAATTCCACGTTTTGACAATGGATATATCCGATTCTTAAACCAGAAATACCATAGCTCTTCGAGAATCCAGAAATTGTAATCGTGCGCTGGCTGATCTCTTCAGAAAGCGAAGATAAGTGAATCATCGGATTCGAACCCAGAATGATATCTGACCAGACTTCGTCATTGATAATCACAAGATGATGTCGTTCAGCGAATTCGGCGATCTCCAGAAGTTCAGATTTCCTCAATACCCGGCCTGTTGGGTTGTGTGGGTTACAAATCAATATGGCTTTTGTTTTTGCAGAAACAAACTGATCCATTGAATTTGGGATGAGCCTTCCGGTTCCCTTTTCGAGTGGGCATCGAATGACTGTGGCTCCCGCCATTTTTGAACAATGGGGTAGTAAGAAATCTATGGGATCAAATGTGATGACCTCGTCGCCGGGTGACAGCACTGCATTGCAGGCGATTCTTAAGGCCGAGGCTGCACCGTCGGTGGCTAAGATTTGGTCAGGATGGGCCTGAACGCCATTTTGTATCAAGTTTTCAGATACCGCTTCTCTGAATGATGGCAGCCCTAAGTCTGGGAGGTATCCCAAATAGCCGTTACGGGCGTGACGAGAGATGGCTTCTATGATTTCGGGGGAGACAGGAAAATCCATTTCGCCTGCGGTGAGGGGAATGACGTCAGCATCCACCGTTGCCCAACGAAGATTGAATGCGGTTTTTCTTAATTGTTCTTTGTCGATGGAAGCTTCAGAAAAAACAAACGGATCATGGCGGGTGTTCATAAGAGAATTCTCTTCCTGGTGACAGAAGTGGTTTATGCGCTCACCGGATAAGTGTCTAGGCAATGAGGGCGAAGCCCAAGAAACCGTTGTTGTAAATCACGGCCATTTTCTAAGTGGCCCTGAAGAACTGGTTTCCGTATTGTGGCAAACTTACTTAGGCAATCGTCTAAATTGCGGTGTGGGTTATTCGTGTATTCGTCGAGCAAAAATCCAAGAGTCACCGCGTCTTCTATCGAAGAGCCGACACCCTGACTTGTAAATGTTAAGAGGGGATGTGCTGCATCTCCAATTAAGAGAGTGTTCCCTCTGTGGAACTGTAAAGGCAAGTCTCTGTCCGTGGTTCTCCAAAGGTGTGTGTTCTCTAATCCACCCGACATGGCGATTCTGCGCACTTGAATGGGCCAATGAGCCAATTCTTCAATGAGCCATTGGTTTCTCTGTTGGAGAGAGCCTAGCGCCTGGGGCCATTTATTATTGTCTATCTGGAAATACCAAATCACCTTGTTTCCGCCGCACGGGACGATTCCAAATGCGATTCCTCTATCTTGGTGTATGTATTTTTTGAATGTGTTACGGCTCTTGGGGGGCAAAGTATCCATCTCAGAAATACCGACGATTTCGACAGTTTTAACCGGAGGTAAATCCGGTCCTGGAACTTGCGTATTTCTCACAGAAGAGCGAACTCCGTCGGCTCCCAAAAACAGGTCAGCTTCGATTTTGTGACCATTCGAAAAGCAGGCACGTTGAATACTATTTCCAAAGGTGGGTTCGAAATGCGTGAACTCGAAATCATAGTTCAGCGATGAAGTGTTTATTTTTTTTCTTAAATGATCGATGAGTGTTGAACGTTGAATCGCAAATGAGCCATCTAATCCGTGGCGAACAATTCTTCCCGAGTGAACATCATGGGCTTCGTATATTATTACTTTTTGAAGTTGGGGAGTAAGATCGAGGCCCAAAGATGTGAGATGGTTCAAGGTTTTTTGATCCAGCAGCATGCCGAATCCACCGCTAGAGGTAGGGCTTCTTCTTTCCCAAACAGAAACTTTATGACCAGTATTTTGAAGACGTAATGCCGTTGTAAGCCCAGCGATGCTTCCACCAATAATCGAAATTTTCATGAACGTTCGCTCCTCAGATAGCACCCGGTCATCGGCGTGCCATATCTTCTTTATCCGGAATTGAAGCCATTCAGGACAACAGGGAGGAGAGTTTATATGAGATGTCGTTAATAGCCCTGTGAGGACGATATGGGCGTATTTACGCGAGTATCGAAGGAACGGTCTGTTTTAAAAGTTCACGGTTGTGGAGAGAGTCAGATCTTCGCCACTCAATAGAATGACGGATAAGTTAATTTTCGAGCCTCGCCATGTGAGGAGAGGGTGCAGATCTTCGCCATCCCAAATTAGGGTTGCGTCGATTTGATCGGAAACAACATATCTGTAGCTGGCAGGGATTTTCCAGCTTTCGTCATCGGGAGTATAGGAAAGTGAGAGAGATCCACTGGATCGATCACTGAGTAATGTAGCGGAGGAGATAAAGAATGCATTACCATCGACTTCTCCGGAAGGCCATGCCGAACTGGTTCCGAGGATAATCGCCGGCGTATTATCGGTTGCCGAAAAAAGTCGATAATTGATCATGGGATACAAATCATTAGAGTCGACTCCATATTCAACTCCTGCTTGAAGGTCGTCAGAGACACGGTGGACGAGACTGAACTCAAGTTTTTCTCTGTTGGTGTCGTCAGCGAGTACGTTTCGCATCGTCAAGTTCCAACCGCCGTTTTGAATCTCTCCTGAACCCCAGACCGAGGCTCCTTCTCCGGGTCATCCCACTCACATGGGTACAGTGGGAGCTCGAGAGATGGATCTGGTAAATGATTGTTGGCCGTTGTTCTCAGTATCCGTGGAGTCGCTGGTTTTAGTATTTGTTAGCGTGCAACCCGCACTCATGAGGAGGAAGAGCATGAAGATTTGAAAAGTATTAATGGTCAAAACTCACACACCTTTCGGGTTCTTATCTTTGAATAATACGAATTTCGTCGGATTGTGTTCCCAAATTCACTCAATTTTTCAAAAAAACTACTTATCAGCTCTTTGGAGTAATCTCGAGGTTGACCAGGGGGGTTTATTCACTCAATTTTATAGGACTACACTGGCAAGAAAAGAATTGGAGAGTTATCCATGTCCGCTTCATTTTCCCTCAAGGACCGAACGTTTTTAGTCACTGGATCAACAACAGGCTTGGGGAAGTCGATGGCACTCGCATTGGGTGCTGCAGGGGCACGAGTCGCTATGAACTACCAGAATAATACGGAACGTGCTGAAGCTGCATATGGAGACTTCGAGGCAGCAGGATATGACGGTGCCTTATTCAGAGCAAGCGTGATCGATCCTGATGATGTCACCAGACTCAATGATGAGATCACAGATAAATTGGGGCCCGTAGATGGGGTTGTCTTTAACGCAACGCCTGCTCAGCCTTTGAAGCCTATCGAAGAATATGATTGGGATTTTTACCAATCGATGATCGATTTTTTCATCAAGAGTCCGTATCTACTGACGCGAGCATTTTTGCCACATATGCGAGAGCAGAAGTGGGGCAGAATTATCAATATTGCTAGCGAAGTTTATACCCGAGGAGTTGCACCATTCAGTGCATATGTTGCTGCCAAAGGTGGGCAACTGGGGTGGACCCGAAGCATGGCCAATGAGTTGGCTCCGGATGGGATTACAGTGAATGCCATATCACCGGGTTGGATTCCAGTCGAGAGACATGAGCATGATCCCGAAGAAGATAAACAAGCATATTTAGACATCATTCCGATGAAGAGATGGGGACTGCCTTCAGACCTCGGAGGTGCTACCGTATTTCTCGCGAGTGATTCTTCAAGTTTCATCACCGGGCAGAACATTCACGTTAATGGTGGTGTGTGCCTTCCCTGAATTGAGAGTGAACGACCCATGTTGCGATTCATGATCATTGCTTTATTACTGTTAGTAGGCTGTACAGCCGAAAGGCCTGCGGACACCAAGGTGGCGTTTGTTACCAATGGTGTCGCTGATTTTTGGGTTCTTGCGGGTAAGGGAGTCGAAGATGCCGCTGCAGATTTGAAAGTATCAGCCTCATTCCACATGCCACCGGATGGCTTGGCAGATCAGAAAAGAATCATCGAAGATTTGTTGGTAAAGGGCGTCAGTGGCATCGCGGTCAGTCCGATAGATCCCAAAAATCAAACACCCTTTCTCGACAAAGTTTCCGCTAGAACGCATCTGATCACCCATGATTCCGACGCTCCTGATTCTGCAAGGCTGTGCTTCGTAGGTGTTGATAATTATGAAGCGGGTGAGTTGTGTGGTGAGCTTGTGAAAGAAGCGTTACCAGCAGGGGGGAAAATCGCAATATTTGTAGGACGCATGGAGCAAGACAATGCTCGTCTACGAAGACAGGGATTGATCGATACTATTTTGGGTCAAGAGCGGGGTATTGATGCGTATGAAGATGCATCAGCGATCATCAAGGGTAACGGTTTTGAAATTGTAGGTACCTTGACGGACCAGTTTGATATGGCAAAAGGTAAGGCCAATGTCGAAGACATTCTTTCGAAGCACTC
>JAACCY010000197.1 GCA_009937185.1 Planctomycetia bacterium | reverse complement strand
GCATGGGGACCGATCGTTCAGGCCATGGAAGAGCGAGAGCAAAAGATCAAGGAATCCCTAGAGGCTGCCGATCGTATGCAGGCTGAAATGGCGAAGACCAACGCGGAGAATGAAGAAATCCTTCGTGATGCTCGTCGTCAAGCTAGCGAGATTGTCGCCGAAGGAAAAAGAGATGCGCAGGCTGTTGCCGAGCAAGTTAAAGCCTCTGCTGCAAAAGAAGCGGAAGCGATGACTGATAAAGCGCTCACCGAGATCAGTCGAGCCAAGGATACGGCGATCGATGAGGTTCACAAACTTTCTGTGGATCTATCGTTGACCATTTCCGAGCGTTTGATCGGCCGGTCCCTGGAGGGATCGGATCACCAGCGCATCGCCCAGGAAGCGATTGAGCAGTACCAGAAAATCGACAAGTAATCGACGAGGAGTAGCCCATGGCGGCTTCGACAAAACAGCGACACCCGGCAGCTTTGGCCTATGCATCTGCGATGCTTCAGGTCGGTAGTTCCCTTGGGGAAGCTTCGGCATTTGGTGAGCAACTGATAGCTGTCGCCAACGCCATCTCGAATGATCCTCAGATGAGGGTGTTTATCGAGAGCCCTAAGATCAGCAGGGAAAATAAAAAAGCTGTGTTCTCGTCTGCTTTGACGGGGAAGGTGGCTGAGCAGGTTCTTAACTTGCTCCAGTTGCTGATTGACCGGGGACGTCAGTTCTTGGTGCAGGACATCGCCGACACCTATTCGGAGTTGGAAGATGCCGCTGCAGGCCGTGTAAAGGCCACGATCACGAGTGCCGTTGAGTTGCCCGCAGAACAGCGGGAGTCCTTGGTGGCGAGTATTCAGACAAAAACGGGCAGGGAGGTTGTGGCTACTCAAGCGGTAGACCCCGAGCTCCTCGCAGGATTGACGATTCAGGTCGGTGACCTGGTCGTTGACGGATCTTTGCGCAGTCATTTGCACAGGGTTCGTCAAGAAGTGTTACAAACCCGATTCGGGAAAGACCTGATCGATGAAAATTAATGCCGACGAAATCTCCTCTGTCCTCAAGAAGGAGATCGAGAATTACCAGTCTGACTTGGCCGTCGACGAGGTGGGCACCGTACTCGAGGTGGGGGACGGAATCGCCCGCATCTATGGTATCTCTAACTGCATGGCAGGTGAGATGCTCGAGTTTGCAAACGGTGCCAACGGCCTGGCATTCAATCTGGAAGAGAACTCAATTGGAGCTGTGATCCTGGGAGACTTTTCGACCTTGAAAGAGGGCGATTCAGTCAAGCGGACCGGTACTGTCATGCAGGTTCCCTGTGGAGAGGCCTTGCTCGGAAGAGTGGTCGATCCTCTCGGTAATCCCCTCGACGGTAAGGGCCCCATCAAGACGGATACTTACCGTCCTGTAGAGTCTCCTGCGCCGGGAATCGCTGACAGAAAGTCTGTACACGAGCCGCTTCAAACCGGTATCAAGGCGATCGACTCCACGATTCCTATCGGCCGTGGTCAGCGAGAGTTGATCATTGGTGACCGTGGAATCGGCAAGACTGCCATCGCGATCGATACCATCATCAACCAGAAGGACAGTGGCGTTATTTGCGTCTATGTCGCAGTCGGACAAAAAGGTTCGACGATCGCTGGTGTTGTGGATCGTCTCGAGCGCGAAGGAGCCTTGGCCTACACCATCGTGGTGAGTGCCCCTGCTTCTGCTCCGGCACCGTTGCAGTACATCGCACCTTACTCCGGTTGTGCCATGGCGGAACATTTCATGTACAAAGGTGGACACACTCTTTGTGTGTATGACGACTTGTCCAAGCAGGCTGCTGCGTATCGTCAGCTTTCTCTGCTCTTGCGTCGTCCACCAGGACGTGAGGCCTACCCTGGTGACGTGTTCTACTTGCACTCCCGTCTTCTTGAGCGTTCAGCGAAACTTTCCGATGACCTCGGAGGAGGATCGCTGACAGCGCTTCCCGTCATTGAGACGCAAGAAGGTGAAGTCTCCGCGTACATCCCCACGAACGTGATTTCGATTACGGATGGTCAGATCTACCTGGAGCCCAACCTGTTCTACGCCGGGCAAAGACCTGCGGTGAACGTGGGTATCTCCGTCTCACGAGTCGGAGGAAGTGCACAGATTAAGGCCATGAAGAAAATCTCAGGATCTTTGAGACTGGACTTGTCAGCTTTCCGTGAGTTGGAAGCTTTCGCCCAGTTGGGAACCGAATTGGACAAGGCCACTCAGGCGCAGCTGGATCGTGGATTCCGAATGGTGGAGATCCTCAAGCAGTCTCAGTACAAGCCAATGTCGATTTCTGAACAGGTCGTCATCATTTGGTGTGGCTCCAGCGGAAACTTGGATGCGTTGCCCGTGAATTCACTGGCTGATTTCGAGGATAAGTTCCTTGAGCACATCCGTACTGAATTCCCGGAGATTCTCGAGTCGATCACTTCGACGGGTGAGATCTCCTACGACATGGAGACAAAGTTGACCTCGGCAGTGACGAACTTCTGTAAAGATTTCGCTGCCAAGTTGCCCCAGTAAACAGACTCATGAAGGTCTCGTTAGAGACCGACTGAACAAGAGGAGAAACTCGTGGCCAATGCCAGAGAGTTGAAAAACAAGATTCGCTCGGTGAGTAACACCAAGAAGATCACACGGACGATGGAGATGATCTCCACCGCCAAGGCCGTGGTCTGTCAAAAGCGAATTGAAAAGACCCAGCCATATGGCGACAAGCTCAGCGAGATTCTGAAGGATCTCGGTGGTGCAGGAGGCGATGCCGAATCCGGTGAGTTTCCTCTTCTGAGAGTCCCCGAGACTTCTCGGCGTGAAGCGTTGTTAGTGGTGACCGCGAACCGAGGGCTTTGCGGGGGTTACAACACCAATGTACTGAAGTTGGCAGAAAAGTTTATCAGGGAGAAAAACAACGAAGGTATCGAAGTCGATGTCTACGTTGCTGGTAAAAAGGGCATCGCCCGATTCCGTTACCTTGATATGGAAGTTGCTGGCAAGTTCATGCAGTTTGAGGATCGACCCACCTTTGACGAGGCGGAAGAAGTCTTTGAGCCAGTGATGAATGATTTTGAGAAGGGAAAGATTGACGGAATCAGTTTGGTCTTTACCCATTACGATAGTTCGAGTCGACAGTCTCCGCAACTTCGTCAGCTTTTGCCGCTCGCGGTTTCGGAGGAAGAAGGGGGTGGGGGCAAAGACTTCATCCTCGAACCAGATCCAGAAATGATATGGGGAAGGCTCCTTCCGCTTTCCTTGAAAATGCAGTTTTTCCAGGCATTGGTAGAGGCGGCAGCTAGCGAGCAGATTGCTCGAAGGATTGCTATGAAAAACGCCACTGACAATGCTGAGGAAATGGCCAAAACATACACCCAGCTTTATAACCGTACGCGTCAGGCAAGTATCACCCAGGAGATCCTGGAAGTGATCGGTGGCGTTGAGGTCATGGGCTGATTTAAACATGTACTCCGGTGATTCGATCACTGGGTAGAGAGACGGGAGTCAAACCCGTGAGTGAACATGCAAACGTCGGTAAAGTAGTTCAGGTGATCGGTGCAACGATTGATGCCGAATACCCCGAAGGACACCTTCCTCCGATATACAACGCGTTGAAGATTGACCAAGGTCAAATCCAGTTAACTCTCGAAGTGCAACAGCACCTCGGAGGAAACAGGGTTCGAGCGGTCGCCATGGCCTCAACGGATGGTGTCGTTCGCAACATGGAAATCTCCGATACCGGTTCTCCCATTAAGGTTCCTGTGGGTGAAGAAGTTTTGGGTCGAGTGTTCAATCTCCTTGGCGAACCGGTGGACAAGTTGCCACCCGCTGAGGTGAGTGAGTATCGTCCGATCCATAGAGAGGCCATCCCATTCGATGAACTCGAAGCTTCAACACAGGTTTTTGAGACGGGGATCAAGGTCATCGATCTTTTGACACCCTACTCCAAGGGTGGAAAAACAGGTCTCTTCGGGGGAGCAGGACTGGGTAAGACCGTTCTGATCCAGGAACTCATCAACAACGTCGCGACGAAGCATGGTGGATACTCCTGCTTTGCCGGTGTAGGTGAGAGAACCCGAGAGGGTAATGACCTCTGGAATGAGATGAAGGAGGCCGTTGTTAAAACAGATGACGGCAATGAATTCAGCGTTCTGGATCGTACTGTTCTGGTCTTTGGTCAAATGAACGAGCCGCCCGGTGCGAGACTACGTGTCGCCCTGTCTGCTCTGACAATGGCCGAGCATTTCAGAGATACCTCAGGGTCTGACGTTCTCGTCTTCGTCGATAACATCTTCCGCTTCTCGCAAGCGGGATCTGAAGTATCGGCACTTCTAGGGCGTATGCCCAGTGCTGTGGGATATCAGCCGACTCTGGCGACAGAGATGGGAATGCTTCAGGAACGTATTACTTCTACGAAGAAAGGTTCCATCACTTCGGTGTAGGCTATCTATGTTCCTGCTGACGATTTGACGGACCCCGCTCCGGCAACAGCTTTCGCTCACTTGGATGCGACGACAGTTCTTGACCGTAAGATTTCGGGTAAGGGAATCTATCCCGCCATCGATCCGTTGTCCTCGACGTCAAGAATTCTTGATCCACAAATCGTGGGTGAGGAGCACTACAGGGTTGCTCGTGAAGTACAGCAAATCCTGCAGCGTTACCGTGACCTTCAAGATATCATCGCCATTCTTGGAATGGACGAACTGTCCGAGGACGACAAAATCCTCGTGGGTCGTGCCCGTCGAATCGAAAGATTCTTCTCGCAGCCGTTCAGTGTTGCAGAAGTCTTCACCGGATTCACAGGTAAGTATGTTGAAGTGGCGGACACCGTTCGTTCCTGCAAAGAGTTGGTCGAGGGTAAGCACGATCATCTTCCCGAGCAGGCCTTCATGTATGTCGGAACGATTGAAGAAGCAGTCGAGAAGGCTGACAAGATGAAAGCCGAGGGCTAGATTCATGGCTGGGAGCCTTCACTGTCAGTTACTCTCGCCCGAGGGTTCCGTCTTCGACGGGCAGGTCTCTTTCGTAGAGGCTCATGCTCTGGATGGGCGTGTGGGGATATTACCAAACCATGCACCTTTGATCACCGCTCTTGGAGACGGTCCTCTCATGTTGAGAACCGAGTCTGAGGGGGAGAAGAGATGGACCATTCGGGGTGGGTTCATGGAAGTTCTCGATAATCACATTTCGATTCTGGCAGAGGGTCTTCAGGAATCTTGATTCAGGTTTTATCGAAATATGATCGGGTCGAGGCGAGAGAGCGCCTCGACCCGATTTTTTTTTGGGTAACAAGCCGCCCGATTTCATGCAATATCCACCGATTTACTTCTTATTAAGTCCTTAATATAGAACCCTTTATCGTGAAGTGGCATGTCAGGAATGTCGGAAAAGGTCGCTGTTAGGGTGTCAGGTGAGTCAGAGTTTTATTGATCGGGCTCAATACTACGGAATAATAAATTGTAGAGGCTCTGTAATTGTTACATTAGAAACTGATTTATTCTCATTGAGGAGGACTCATGAACAAATTTACCATTTTGATAGCTGCTCTATTTATTGCGGCGGGACAATTTATTTGTGGCGCAGTTGCGCAAGCAGATCATGTTCGCCCTGCCTTTGTGGCAACTAGTCAGGAAGTCACTGGCGGAATATTGGGATCTAATCCCCTTTTGGCGGACGGGCTCAATGCTCTGTTGGCCAGTAACCTAGCGAACTCCCCGTTCCTGCTCGAGGTCGCAAACTTGGACGACCCTACCTACACCAATGATCCCGATATCGTTTTGAATGCATTTTCTGGTGTCGACAGAGATGGCGATTTCACCAATAACGGCTCCGGAACGAACATGTTCGTCGTCACTCCAGATTCAATGGATCCCGTAACCGGAGGATTTGTTTCTTCATTCCCCGGCGGAAACATTACGAATGGTCTTCTGACAGCTGGACCAGGAACGATTATCATTTCTGGAATTCCACTCAATGACCTCACAGTGAGCGCGAACTTTAGCGAAACTGCAACTCCTGGAATATTCGAGTTTACGAGTACTCCTACAGCAGCCTTTTTGACGGAATCTTTTTTGATCACACTTCCCGCACCGGATCCGTTTACCGGAACCCTTGTGGATGTGTTGAACCAGTTTGGAATTTTCCCTGATACAGATGCCGATGGAGATGGAACAAACGATTCATACTCTGCGGAATTTGTTTTCTCTGGAATTTCCTGTGAGATCACTCCTGTTGATCCGACTCCCCTGGACGGATTTGTCGCAACAAGCCAAGTCGTCACTGGAGGAATTCTCGGAAGTAATCCGCTCCTTGCCGATGGACTGAATGCACTGCTCGAAGCAAATCTGACTTCTGATCCATTTCTTCTGCAAGTGGACGACCTCGACGATCCTACCTACTTCAATGACCCTGATATCACATTGAAGACATGGGACGGTGTCGATGAAGACGGCGATCCTACGAATAACTTCGATGGATTAAATTCGTTCCTGCTCACTGCCGATTCATACGACGATAATGGAAACCCGATTTCGTCATTTCCAGGTGGTAGTATCACTGACGGTTTCTTGAGCGCTGGACCGGGAACCATCGTGATTTCTGGTATTCCGCTAAACAACTTGACCGTGGAAGCTAATTTCAGTGAAACGGCAACCCCGGGAATTTTCGAGTTCTCAAGCACGCCAACAGCTGCGTTCCTTACCGAGTCATTCTTGATCACACTTCCTGCGCCAGCTCCTTTTTCTGGAACCTTGGTCGATGTACTGAACCAGTTTGGAATCTTCCCAGATGTTGACGGTGACGGGGATGGAACGAATGAATCTTACTCTGCCGAGTTTGTGTTCACCGGTATCTCCTGCACCTTGTATGGAAATGATTTCGGACCGGGTGGTCCCACGCCAGTTGAAGATTGTTCAAATGGATTGGACGACGACGGCGATTCATTAGCAGATTGTGACGACCCGGATTGCTCCAGTGCGCCTGGATGTGTTACGGGGATTCAATTCCGAAGAGGTGACGTCAACTCAGACTCTGCGATTAATATTGCAGACGCTGTGGCTCTTCTCGGATTCCTCTTCAGTGGAGCCGCTGAACCTGGCTGTTCCGATTCTGGAGACACCAATGATGACGGTGGCCTCAACATTGCGGATGCAGTTTCACTACTGGGTTTCCTCTTTAGTGGTGCTGCTGAGCCTCCAGCGCCAGGTATTAACTGTGGAGTTGATCCCACCGATACCGATCCATTGGATTGCCAGTCTGCGACGAGCGGCTGCTAACCCGCCTGTCAATTGTTGAGATCAAATTCCTCCCTGTCCGGTAGATTTCCGGACAGGGAGATTTTTTTATCTGAAACAAATACAGGCCAATAGGATCAGGCTCTTTTTCTAAACCAGATGGGTGGAAATGTCTGATTGCTCCCCTTGCGAGTGCACTCGTGGGGATGATGATGTCCTTCTTGCGCCGGATTCATTTTTTAATGCCGATCCAGGATCGAAAGGTGACAACTTGGGGAAGACCGAGGGCCTGAATACCAAAAATCTGATGTCCGCTGGAATCAGAGAACGGTTTGCTCGAGCTATCGAGGAAGCAGGATTCAACGAAGTGTTCTTTTTAGGAACACTGGACGAATCCGGGACTATTGATGGCTTTGAAGTGGTAGCCCGTGGAACGGCAAATGCTGTTCCTGTATTCCTTTCTAGGGCAGACGAAGGCTTTCATGTCCTCATCCATAATCATCCGGGTGGAGATCTCACTCCAAGCCCTGCGGATCTATCGATCGCTTCTGAAGCGGGGGCCCGACGTTTGGGTTTCTTCATTATCAATAATGACGCCACTCGCCTGAACCGGGTTGTTGAACCGTTTCCTGAAAGAAAAGAAGTACCGGTCGAAGCATCTGAGATCGAAGAGATTCTCGGGAAATCCGGAGCATTCAGTAAGATGCTTCCGGATTTCGAAGAAAGATCAGGCCAACTTCGAATGGCGCTTTCTGTTACTCGCTCGCTGAATAATGGAGACGTCGCCGCACTCGAAGCAGGGACCGGAATTGGTAAGTCGTTCGCTTATCTCGTTCCTTCGATTCTTTGGGCAGTGAAGAACCGTGGCCGGGTCGTGATCTCTACGGCTACAATTCCTTTAGGTGAACAATTAGCACACAGGGACTTGCCGACCTTACAGAGAATTTTAGGGATAGATTTCAAGTTTGCTCTGATTCAAGGTCGAGGGAATTATGCCTGTAAAAGAAAAACAGAGCAGGTCTCTTCTGAGCCAGAGTTATTCACCGGAGATGATGAACGAGAAGGCTGGATTGCAGACATTATCGATAGGCTTGCAGAGCCGACTCTGGGGACCCGCCAAGAAATGCCAGGAGAGGTTCCGGAAGAGATATGGGCTGATTTCCAATCGACTTCTGACCAATCGTTAAAAGCAAGATGTCCTCACTACAGAGAGTGTTTCTATTACGAGGCTCGAAGAAAAGCGTTTGGTGCACATGTCGTTATCGTCAATCACCATCTTTTCTTTGCAGACCTCAAGTTGAGAAGAGCACGTGGCGATTACGAGTCAGATCTTGTCATTCCTGGATACCAAAAGGTTGTATTCGACGAAGCTCATCATCTTGAGGATGTCGCCAGTCATCACCTAGGTGCTGAGGTCTCACGAAGAGGGCTTCTTAAAGTTCTCGGTCGGCTTCTCTCACCAAGAAAGAGGCGCGGCAAAGCAGGAGGGCGATTACCGTGGCTCCAATCACATCTGGCCCGTCATAAACAGAGCGAAGCTTTGGAACTTTTGGCAATGAAGATTATTCCTAGAGTAGGAATAGTACGAACGGAAGTTGAAGCGGCACTGGATCGCCTAGAGATACGTTTAAATGACTCTCGACATCTGGCAGGGGATTCAGGGAGACGCGATGGATCGTTGATGGCGCGCTTGGGAGAGCGAGATGGTCACATGCCTATGACCGTGATCTCTCCACCGCTCATGGACGCCAGAGATAGCCTTGAAGGGTTGAGGGGACTGTTACAAACATGTGCTGATCTCCTTGAAGATGATTCGTTTGAGCCTGAGGTCGAATATCAGGCGGGTCTGGCAGAGATAAGGTCAGCCCTTAGGGCGGTTCGTGAACAGATTCAATCTGTTGACTTTGTTCTTGGAGCGGGTGGTGGCATACAACCTTGGGTTGAGATGACGACAAAGCCACAAAAACAGCTTCTCGTTCGAGCTGCCCCCTTAAAAGTAGATGAACTTCTCGCCGAGCATCTATACCGCCCACTTTCAACAGTGATCCAAACCAGTGCTACTTTGAGAGTCGGAGAATCTTGGTCATTTTTAGCGGATCGCTTGGGCTGGGATCAGGTCGAGAAGGAACGCCTCAAGCAGGAAGATTTTGAATCACCCTTCCTCTGGGATGAGCAAGTTTTGTTAGGGTTGCCTGAAGATGTTCCGGAACCCGATCGGTCTGGATATGCCACGAAGGTGAATGAGATCATTATTGACTCGGTGAGAGGTGCAAAAGGACGGACATTTGTTCTGTTTACATCGCATCGGGCATTACGTGATTGTGCAACCAAGATTCGCCCAGTGCTGCAATCTTTGGGAATGCCTCTCCTTGTTCAAGGAGAAGCCCCACGCACAGAGTTGTTAAGACAATTTGTGGATTCTGGAAGAGCTGTTCTATTGGGAAATCAGTCTTATTGGGAAGGTATTGATGTACCGGGGGCTGCTCTTTCGTGCGTTGTGATTCCTCGGCTTCCCTTCAAGATACCGAATCATCCTCTAGAGCAGGGTCGTGCAGAAGAACTTGAATCGAGAGGGAAAAGCCCATTTGCTCACTTAGCACTGCCCCGAGCCGTTCTCGGTTTGAGGCAAGGGTTTGGTCGGTTGATTCGGACGGTAGAAGATCGTGGTGTTGTTGTCATAGCAGATACTCGAATGATTCAGCGCCCCTATGGCAAAAGATTCCTGAATAGCCTTCCTGATTGTCGAAGGGTACAGGGACCATGGAATCAGGTCAGGACTGCCATCGAATCATTCTTTGCGATCGATGAAGTGGGAGAGACTCTATAGTGAAAATAAGAGGAGTCATTACTGCTGCCGGTGACTCTATGCGCTTAGGCCGGCCCAAGGCACTTTTAAGTATTGCCGGAGAATCTGTATTGTTGAGGCTGCAAAGAGCACTCCATCTGGGGGGTTGCGATGAAGTCTTCATTGTTGAAGGCGGTCGTCATTCGGACCTGATCGTAGAAGAAGCCCAGTGTCGAGAACTGAAACATATAAAGAATGAAGACCCATCTGCAGGGCCCGTCTCCAGTATTATTCGAGCGATAGAAGAGCCTGGTGAATGGGATTGTTTGTTGATTCATCCGGTAGATGTCATCGGCATTGGGTCGAAAGATGTAGAGGCTCTTATCGAGCAGTCCGAGGTCAACACTCTTGCGGATGTTTGGGTTCCTTCATATCAGTTTAAGCGGGGCCACCCAGTGTTGATTCGACGCGAGGTCGTATCACGACTTGTTCGTGAAGACGGTCCACCGCACCTCAGAGCATTGATTGTAAGCGAGGGCGTCAATATTGATCATGTTGAAACAGATAATCCTTTGGTCCTCGAAGACGTGGACGATGAGCAGGATTGGAAAAGGATCTCCTCAATGCTGGATCAATGATCGACCCAGCCCGAGGTGTCAGGAATTTCGACGCGCCCATTCCAGTAACGCTTCCCATGTCTCAGGATTTGCTCCTTTTGATTTGAGAACTCTGAAGTGCTCCGATGCGACATCGAAATTGCCCCTATAGATAGTCAGGATCCCCATAGGTATTCGGTACTCCTGTGAAGACTTCCCAAATTTTTCAGCGACTTGCTGAAAAATAAATGCATCTTTCAGCTCATTTATTCGGAATGGCATAACAGCATTTTGGTCGGAGAGGCGTAGCCAGACATTTGCGGTGTCGACTCGTTCGACGACTCCTCGATCTTTTCTGTCTCTGGTACTTCCCTTTAAGGGGACTCTTACTAGTTCTATTTCTTTCTTGTCTTCACCCTTTTCGACCATGGCTTGAAGTGAGTTCTTGATAAAGCCGTCGAGTATCTGAAAAGCTTCGAGATCTGTATTGATCCGTGATTTGAACTCCTCAATCGCAAGTTCACTGTCTAGGCCTACTGCCAGACTGATCATCGCTTTGATGTCTCTGTTATTTGCGAGCACGCGGTACTGAGGCCAAATCGCTTTGTAACTGGCGAACTCTTCTCCCCTTCGTTTTTCTCCTTCTTGTTTTACGAAGGTGGCTTTCTCGATGAGGATTTGTTCTTGGATTTTTTCAGCTTCTGCGATCAGGTCAGGATCTGCATAGGACTTAATGTGTTCGATCAGCGTAAGAGAAGTATCGAATTCTCTTCTACTGCGGTGGAATTCTACTTTTTGGCTGTCGGATTCGTAGAGGTCATCAATCTGATCTTCCCACACGGAGAGCAGTTTTTCGATTTCAGAGTTGAGCTCCCGATCCTGACGTGCCGACCTGGGACGTTCGTCCAAGGTTTCAATAGCGTTCCATAGGCGACCCTCCCCTGCTAGGGCGCGTGCTTGAGCAAGGATTGTGCGACCATCTGCTTGACGATCTTCGACGATTTTTCCTTGGAGAAAATCGAGTTGCTCAACCATTCGGACAGAGGACTTCGTATTACCAAAGGATCTTAGCGCTGCTTTGAGTGCGCGAATTTGGAGATCTTGGTCCTGAGCGAGAATCGATGTCAGGCTAGTGCTACCACTCTCTTCATGACGTAAATAATCTTTTTCGTCAGCGCTCATACGTCGCTCGATCTTGAGCTTGATGACTTCGGACTTTCTCTCCTCTCGAATGACTTCGAAATCCGGTTTTCCTTTGGAGGCTTGAGAGAGTGCCGAGAAAATCATGAACACAGAGAGGAGCAATCCTATTCCGGTCCCGATCTTGGTGATCATGGTTTTATTACTTCTCAGGTCTGCCCGCGAGGAGCCTCCTACCTGTCTGTTGGAAGGGGCTGTGACTTTAGGCGCAGCAGGATTCCGTCTTCTTTTTCTGCCATCAGATCTTTGTGATCCTTTTCCCGTGTTTTCCAGATTATTGAGTGTTTCTATCAATTCATCTGCACTGGCATATCGATCGTCAGGATTCTTAGAAAGCAACTTCTCTGTAACTGCATCTAGAAAGGATTCTTTTCCAGAAATTGTGACAACAGGGATGACTTCTTCTTTGACGTGTTTCTTGAGTATTTCTTTATTGCTGTCTGCCTCAAAGGGGGGCTTTCCAGTGAGGCAGTGATAGAGAGTTGCTCCGAGTGAATAGAGATCGCTTTTTTCATCGACTCGCTCACCCTTGATTTGTTCTGGTGAAATATAATGAGGAGTTCCTTTGAGCAATTCAGAATGCTCAAGCTGTTTTCCTTTGTCGGTCGAAACGGCGAGACCCAAATCTGTAATTTTGGGGGTTCCATCGTCTGAGATAAGAATGTTAGCAGGCTTTAGGTCTCTGTGAAGAAGTCCAGCCTTGTGAGCATGTGAAAGTGCTTGGGAAATACAAAGGGCTAACTCGCAGACTTCTCTATCAGACAGTGCTCCTCGGCGTTTCAACTTTTGTTGAAGTGTTTCACCTTCAACATATTCCATGGAAAACCAGCAGACGTCTCCCGTCATTCCTGCATCTAATGCATGAACGATATGCGGATGATTCAGACGGGCAGCATTCCGTGCTTCTGAGATAAGACTTTTAAAGTGATCTTCGGAACCTGAATTAGAAAAGACCTTGATAGCGATAGTCTTACTCAAAGAGATTTGTTCGGCTTTCCAAACAACACTGGTAGTTCCAGTTCCGAGGGGGCTCAGGAATTTATAACCGGGAATCTCGGGTGGGAGAGTAGTTCTGACAGCTCGGGCAATTCTGTTGGCCTGAGTAGCCGTCATGTGTCCACCCGCAACAACCTTATCCTGAATGCTTTTATCGCTTTCAGAATCTTCCGCAATCGATCGAACTGCATTCTCATCAAGCAGTCCTTGTTTGTGAGCCTGTTTGATAAAGGCTTGATCAAACTTATTCATCATCACTCCGCTAGCGCTGTTTTGGGCTATGGATCAGCACATCGATGGGGGGGCCTCCGAAGGGGAAACCAGTATTGGGACTCAACGATGGCGTGTCTCGCTCACGGATGTGAATATGTTCAGGTCTCCGAGTCAAGGTTCACTGTCAAGATGGACTCTAGGAGCTCCTGACGATAGGATCCGGGTGAAAGGCGGCGATTCCTTGATATACCCCTGGATATACCCCTGGATATTCACTCTGTCATGCCTCATATCGAGCTCTGGAGGCACTCATCCCGAGTGTACCGGAGAGGTGCGTCTTTCCCCTCAAACAGGCCACATCTCATGGAGTATTAGCCTTGGCTACCCTGAGGCTGTCGATTTGAACCATGGCTTCGATGAGCCGGTTGAATTTGACCTTCATGAGGCCCTGAAGGTGAGCTGTACCGGTGATGGAATTCTCGAACTGATTTCCAGTGGACCTAGAGTTCACGACCCGGGTATCGATCCACGACCTGAAATCATAAAAAACCAATGGCGCTGGACTCCCCCGAAGGAGGGCGCAGCACTTCAACTTTCAGCAGAGGGAATCATCCGGGAGCCTCGCCGTGAAATCGGTGCCGGATCCAGCCGGTCCTTCTCATCTACTGCAGGGACCATCGAAGAAGAGGGTGTTTTTCTTGCTGGATCAACGGCTTGGATACCACAGCCCAGAAATTCGATGCTGACATTCGATTTGTCTGTGATCTTGCCTCCTGATTGGGATGCCGTCTCGCAGGGGAGACGCGTGGATCATCAAAAAGGTGAAACTGAAACTCGTGTCCGGTGGGAATGTTCAACACCACAGGAAGAGATATATCTCGTCGCCGGAAAGTACTTTGACTTCTACTCTGAAATCGATGGTATCGACTTGATGGCGTTTCTTCGTCAGGACGATTCAGGATTGGCTGCCAAGTATCTTGAGGCGACCCAGCAATACATCGAAATGTATAGTGGGATGTTGGGTCCTTATCCTCAGCCCAAGTTTGCTCTGGTAGAAAATTTCTGGGAGACCGGTTATGGAATGCCATCATTCACTCTATTGGGACCAAAAGTAATAAGGCTTCCTTTTATTATTCGATCGTCATATCCCCATGAGATTCTCCACGATTACTGGGGGAACTCTGTCTATGTAGATGTGGATTCAGGAAACTGGTGTGAGGGGCTGACCGCATACCTCGCTGACCATCTGATGAAAGAAGTTTCAGGGCAGGGTGCAGAGTATCGAAGAGATGTTCTTAAAAAATATGCTTCATATGTTCAGACCTCGGAAGATTTCCCTCTGGAAAAGTTCAGAAGTCGACACTCGGGTGCTACTGAAGCGATAGGTTACGGAAAGTGCCTGATGCTCTGGCACATGTTGCGTTTGGAGATGGGGGATGACCGCTTCATTTCGGGATTAGGCCGCTTCTATCGAGATAACATTTACTCCAAAGCGTCTTTTCAAGACATTGCGAATGCCTTACAGGCAGAGGTTCGTACCTCTGGCATGGATGTGGCTACTTTTGTAGACGCCTGGGTGACCACAATAGGGGCTCCTGAATTGAAACTTAAAGTCGAAGGGGATAAATCTACCCAGATTGAAATTTCTCAGGCCTCAACCGGTAATAGTTTTCCATTACGAGTTCCAGTGTATTGGCTTAGAACATCTTCGAATCAATGGGAGCAAGGTTTTGCTTCTTTTGGAAAGGGAGAGAGAGTCGTTTCAATGGGATTGGGATCGGATATTGAGAGTATTCGGGTAGATCCTTCTTTCGACGTTTTTCGAAGACTTGATAGTGCAGAATCACCGCCAACACTGGGAGATATTTTTGGTGCTGATCGCGGCATCATCGTTCTGCCAAAAGAGAGTCGCCCTGGGCAGCCGTGGCATGAGCTGGCCTCGACGTGGGCTGAGTCTGGTGATTTTGAGATCGTCACATGGGATGATTATTACGAGAATTCCGATATTGGGAATTCTGCCGAAATCTGGTTCCTCTCAGGGGATCACGTTGGGCTCAATGATCTATTTCTTAAAGAGAGTCCGTTTTCCTCTCTACAGGGGGATACAGATGTGTCGACGATTCAGGTCCGCAGAAAAGGGGATCAGACTTTAGGGTGGATCCAAGCCCCTATGGAGTCTGCGATTCCGGGCCTCGCACGGAAGTTGCCACATTACGGAAAATATTCATACTTGGCTTTTCGGGGCGAAGAGCCTGCCAATTTCATGAAAGGCCAGTGGTCTGCAGTGGGCTCTCCACTCTTCTGGGACAGCCCAGGATCGAGACAATTACTGCCCTCTGAAAAGCGATCCCCACTGGCTCGTCCAGGAGAGGTGATCGACCCTCGTCAGGTGATGAAGCATGTTGAATGGTTGGCAGACCCTGAGAGGGAGGGCCGTGGAGTTGGCTCTGAAGGCTTGCATTCTGCGACTCTATTCGTCGCTGGTGAATTTGAAAAAGCGGGGCTTATACCCGCGGCTCCAGACGGATCATTCATCGATTCATGGCAAGAGGTGAAGGATGGAAATGACGTCAAG
>JAACCY010000196.1 GCA_009937185.1 Planctomycetia bacterium | reverse complement strand
ACTTTTGTTCAAAGAGTACAAAAAACGGGGAGCGGCTCTCAAATCTTTAGAGAGTCTCGTTGGACATCTGGATGACCGTGACCAGTTCCTCATTCAGTCGACTCTTTTCGGATCCCAACTCGAGGGGCTTGCCGAAATTCATGGGAGTGGATCTCAGTTATCGCGTGAAGTGTCATTCTACAACGTTGACTATTTCACGAAGGCCCTCGTATTTTTCATGCTGGCCTTTATTACGATTTTCCTCGGTTGGTTGATTCCAAAAAGTAAGTTCCCTACCAAGATCACTTGGGTTTTGAATGGAACTGCATTGGGACTCTTGGTCACGGGTGTCACCATTCGTTGTCTCATTCAAGGCAGACCACCCGTCACAACCTTGTATGAGACGATTCTATTCATCACTGGTTGCTGTGTCATCACAGCACTCGTACTTGAGTACTTCGACAGAAAAAGAATCGCCCTGACGATTGCAGCATTCCTCGGAGCTCTGGGTTGCTTCCTGAGCAATCGCTATGAGTTAAAAGAAGCTGTCACAGCCGGAGATACGATGCCCAGCCTTGTTGCTGTTCTGGATACCAACTTTTGGCTCTCCACTCACGTCACGACCGTCACTCTCGGATATGCCGCAGGATTGCTTGCTGCCGCCATCGCTCATGTATGGATCATAGGCAAGCTCATCGGATTCAAGCCTAACGACAAAGGGTTCTACAAGAGCCTGACCCGCATGGTCTATGGAACCATATGCTTTGGTCTCTTCTTTAGCATTGTCGGAACAATTCTTGGAGGAATCTGGGCAAACTACTCTTGGGGAAGATTTTGGGGTTGGGACCCTAAAGAAAATGGCGCCCTCATGATATGCCTCGCAGAATTGATCATCTTGCACCTTCGCATGGGTGGATACATCAAAGACCACGGGGTTCATGTTCTCTCTCTTCTCAACGGAATGATCATTGCCTTCTCTTGGTGGGGTGTGAACTTGCTAGGTGTCGGCTTGCACTCCTATGGCTTTACAGATGGCGTCTTTTTGTTGCTTCTGTCCTTCTGGGGACTGGAATCCTTGCTGATGATTGTTTCTATCGGCTTTGGAAACAGGTCGGGCGCGAAGAACCAGAGTACCGGGGGAACGGGAGCCAACCCCACGGGGTCATGACCTCGCTTCCGTGCTTTCCGGAAATGCTAATTTTCGACCTCGATGGAACTCTGATCGATTCGATCGGTGATATCTCAGAGGCGGTCAACGGGTTTCGACGATCTCGTTCCGCCAAAGAACATGACCTCAACACTGTTCGCAATGCTGTAGGACATGGTGCTCGAGAATTATGCCGCCAAGTTCTTTCCGATATAGCCTTACCAGGCGAAACGGAAGAAGATCTCTATCAAGCCTTTAGAAAAACCTACATTGAACAGGCCTCGGCCCCTTCACATACCTTGCAATGGTTGCCTGGGGCTCCCCAACTTCTGGCTTTCCTTCAGAAGAATACGATTCAGGCTTCGATCCTCACCAACAAGCCTCGAGAAGTGACAGCCGTATTGCGTCCTCGTCTTGAATCTGCATTCCCATGGCGTCATATTATTTGCCCCGAAGACGCCGGAGTCGCCAAGCCAGATCCGAGTGGCCTGCTCAACATTCTCAAGATGGAGCATACACGAGTCGAGTCCTCAGTGTTTGTCGGAGATTCTGCCGTCGATTTTGCTACAGGTCGTGCCGCAGGAATCTACACTGTGGGTTTGAAAGGTGGATATGGAAAAATCACTCCACCTGAACCGGATCAGTGGATCGAAGATCTGTCCCAGCTCACAGTAATGCTGACGGAATCAAAACGACGCTAAATCGCAACGTTATTGATTTGAAAAAAGTAAGGAACCGCCATGAGTACGAGTACCTCAGGAACACGACAGATGCGTAGCTCTTTTAAAAGCATTGACGAAAAATTATGCCTGGGTAGTCATCTCTCCGTATCGGGTGGTCCCTGGAAAGCGGTAGAAGAAGCCATCGAACTCGATATTCGTGCTTTGCAAATCTTCACAAAAAATGCCAGTCGCTGGGTACAGAAACCGATCGACCCCGTTTCGGTGGATCGATTCCACGATGCGATTTCAAACTGGGGCCCTCACCCATTATTGAGTCACGATTCCTATCTCATCAATCTGGCTTCTCCCAAGGAGGAGCTCTTTGAAAAATCGATCGCGGCATTCAGCGACGAACTCGAACGGGCTGAACTCCTCGGGATTGATTTCTTGGTCATGCATCCGGGCGCACATGTCGGAAGTGGAGTCGATTCAGGAATCGATCGTATCGCAAAGGGAATGCTTCGTAGTTTTGAGCAAGTTCCACACACGAAGACACGAGTGTTACTGGAGAATACCGCCGGAGGTGGTTCCACCATGGGCCGCTCCTTTGACGAACTTCGTGATCTCCTCGATGCGATCGATACTCCTGAAAGAACCGGTACTTGTCTCGACACTTGCCACATGTTTGCAGCCGGATATGAATTGCGAACAGAAGAGGGATACGATGAAACGATGCGGCAACTCGATGACACCCTCGGCGCAAACCGCGTCTTCGCTCTCCATTTGAATGACAGCAAAGGTGATCTAGGGAGCCATCTCGACCGACATATGCATATCGGAGAAGGACTCATTGGAAACTCCGGATTTGAATCAGTGATGCAAGATCCTCGCTTTTCCGGTATTCCTAAAATACTTGAAACGCCCAAGGTGGAAGATATGGATCGCAAAAATCTCGACCTCCTGAAGAAGTTGAGCGAACAGAAATGAGACGGGTATGAATGATCACGAAGTTCCAGATTGGGTCCCGGTCGCCAAGGGAGGCCCCTCAGAGATCCGCATTCTCGCTCAAACGCTAGAGAACGCGAACATCCCCCCCAAGGTCACAGCGGTTCCGGGCGGCTGAGGCACCCAATTGATCCTCGCGGTCGCGAGGACTGATGTTTCTGGAACACAACAACTCTTAGCCTCTCTCGCCGCCGAGGAATCCGCAGCCGATTCTTCTGAGCAGGAACCAGCGGAAGATGCCTGCCCTGCTTGCTGTTCCAGTATTGCACCCGGAACCGAAGAATGTCCTGATTGTGGGATTCGACTCCAATAAGTGAAATGGAGTGAGACCGCCCTGCTCGATCAAGGACACCCTGCATCGGGGTATGGAGCCGCTGGCGACGCTCCCGAATCAAAGAGAAATGTCAGCAAAAAGATCGCGTCAGAGATATCGAGACCGGCGTCGTTATTGGCATCTCCGGAGGCCTCAGGAGAAGGCGAAACCCCACCCGCAAAGAGATAATCCAGTAAGAAAACCGCATCTGCGATGTCGATGGAGCCGGAGCCGTTGGTATCTCCTCGAACAAATGGATCTGCACAACTACTCGGAGGCAACATCCACTCGACAAGTCTCCCCAGCAGTTCAATACGATCAGCAGCAATCAGACCTGACAGCGGAAACGACAGTACAGCAGCCTTGTGATCGAGATCGACGGTCACCACCGCGGCACCCCCACCTTGCAAGGTTCCAGAGCCCGAAACGGGATCGTAGGCGATCGCCTTCTGCGCCGGAGGAAAGGCCGTCAACTCCGACTGATAGACACCATTGGACAATTGCAAACTCAGGGAGTCGCCCACCGGATCCCCCGCCTCTCCGATCAATCCAGGAAGATCCATCGACCACTGTTCATGCTGGAGGAACAGGTAGTTGGTAAAGAGCGGAGTGTCGTCGAGATACGCCGTGGCGAAGGCACCGGAGAGAACCAGATTGCCGCCAGACTGGAGGTACTCCATCAGTAGTGCCTGCCGAGCAGCTCCAAGCTGATCAGGGAAGTTGGTACTGAAGTATCCGATCGGCCACATCACCATCCCTTCCGAATAGAGGGCGAGTAACTCTGTGGTCACTGGGCCGTCGATGAAGGGATCCCATGCCTGGTACCCGAGTCCCAATGTATCGAGACTGTTCAGATAACTGGTGTAGTAGCCGGGCCCTGCGGAATCGTAGTGGCCATTGATCACCAGGATATCGATGGTCGATTCGACGACGACCTCGGTGGACTCGGTGGATTCGTTGCCAGAAGCATCGATAGCAGTGATGACGTAATAGAGTTGCCCCATCCCTGCATCCGTATCGATGAACTCGTTCTCCCACAGTGTCATCAAAGTCAGCCGTTCGTAAGGCCCCCCTGCGATTTCACTGCGGTACACATGGTATGCGCTCCAGTCGACCTCAGGACTCGGATTCCAGGTGAGGGACACGGTTCCGCTGCCGGACTGTGCAGAGACTCCCGTCGGTGCAGCAGGAGCAACGACATCGGCAGCAGTAGCCTCGTAAGGACCCTCAAAGATGACGGTCGAGGTCGCAAGGTCACCCGAAATGGTCGTCTCCCCGAACCATGATACTGCGGAAGTCATATTGTCCTGAAGTGGAGTGAGTGTCGTGAGTAAGCCATCCAGTTCCTGATCGGTATTCTGTCGATACACCTCGATGGGTTGGCCACTGAGAGGAGTAGTTTGGCTGTAACTGTACTGAAACCGATGGGGCCAGACGCGAAACTGGCCACCGCCTGGCAGGATCGATGGGAGTGTCGCCAACACTTGGTTGGCATTGTTGTCGACAAGGATCTGCGGAGTCGCAGTGGTCGCCACCTCTTCAGCAAACAACTCTGTACCCTGCTGATAGGCCAAGATCTGCGCATCGATAAAGGCGTCGTAGCCCAGTTGCAGTTGAGAATCGCTCGCCATACTGGCATACAGTCCGTCAAGAACAACGACATCGTCACCCCGCACCGCTTCGAAGAGAGCCAACAATAGATCGGGGTGCTGTTCTTCGAGAAACTCGAAATACACGCCTGCATACCTGTAAAAGTTGAACGACCCATAGGTCGCACTGGTGATGTCGGCCACTGTCAGTCGGGAACTATCGCTTGAAATCCGATCGAGCAGAACTCCTCGTGGCAACACCCCATTGAGCCGGGTCGCACCGACCATGTACTCCGCCAAACCCTCGTTGTACCAGACCATCCGATCACCCTCGTAGAGGGTTCCCGACTGTCCAAAACTGCCGGTAATCAGGAAACGACTGTCGAGGTAGTGGGTGTACTCGTGTCGAAGTAGTTCTTCTAGGGTGTAGATGCTCTGGGCAGGGGTGCGGTCGTAGGTGAAGAGTGTCCCCCAGCTCTCGATGAAGATGCCTCCATTGTTGGTCGACAGTCCATACAGAAACGGCTGGTAGGTCTGATAGTCCTGCGGACTTCCGTAGATCACTAAGGTCAGAGCTTCGTTGGCATCTCCAACAACGGGTTCTAGGTGTCCACTCTTCCTAAAGAACTGCGCTTCCACCTCCTGCATCGCTGCGTAGAGATCTTCCGTCTCCTCAAGATCAATCGCCGTGACAAACTTCAGTCTTCCCTGGTCAAAGGAGAATTCGTTCGGCAAGGCCAGCGCCATCACCTGAATCCGGATCTGATCAAGATCGAGGGCACCGCCCCCGAACAGCTGTCCGCCAAACTGGAAATCCAGATCGGTCACCGCCTGTAACCAGGGTCCCGAGTAAGGGATGTGCAGGTTATACGCCTGGGTCAGAATATCGTGAGCCAAGTCTCTCGTCACCGGTTCTAGGAAGCCCAGTCTGTTCAGCACCCAAAGGGCATTGAGAACGACATACTCGCTATCCTCGGTGTAGGTGGCATCGAGAGCGATCGTCGCAATCTCTGACACCAGGCTCGCCGGAACGGCGGAATACCAAGGGCTATGGCTGCCATTTATGTTGTTCTCGTTGCCGATCTGACGCGCGAGTGTGAAGAGGCACCGGTACGCCATCAATCGTTCTTGATAAACAGATTCATGGGCAGAATCGGAATTATACCTCTGTAGCACTGCTTCCAGTTGACCGAGCAGTTGAATGCTCGCGTTGGTGCTATCGATACTCACCAGCCATTGTGAGAGGAGATCGACAGGAGGATCGACGACGATCAATTCAGGCTGCTGACCAACCGTGACCATCGCGAGTTGAGCCGCCTCGATCGTCGGATCGTCATAGTTCACACTCGACTGGTAAAACTCGTGGAAAAAGGCGATTTGATAAAAGTAGGTCATCCTGCGAAGTCGATCAACATTGACCAGCAGGTCGAGTGCTTCCAGATCGATGGCGGCCGCAATCAACAGAATATTTGCCGGGGAAATCGCTGTTTCGACATCTCCATCAAAATTCCATAGTTGCTCGAGGCAATCGTCTGCACTGGTCGCCACCAGCTCGACAAACGCAGCACCTGTGGCTGCAGCAAATTCGGCGGAAGTACAGGGGCCGACAGGCCCGCTGGTCGGGCCGGCTGTAGATCCGCCCCCTGTTGCAGCAACACCATCGAGAAATGCACTCTGAAGATCTTTTGCACTACTCCCGGCAAGAGGCCGTTGAGCCTGATCGGGTTGGGATGTCTGTCCACCACTGCAACGAGCCTCGAGCGCGATCCGTTGCGATTTGAAGTGGCCTGCAGGTGCTTCTTGCTGTTCCGGTGGAGGTGGAGATAAAGGTGAAGATAAAGGTGGAGCCACTTGACCATAAGAAAAAGTTCCTACTAAACACAGAAGGGTGAGTGTCAGTCTCTTCATGAAAACTCTTCTCTAGGTGTCCCATTATTTTACTGCTTTAATCACCTGTAGTCATCTGCTCCTTCAATCACGGCTCTCAAAGATTTGTTGCACGATCTGAGCTGCAGAAAGTGAGACATCACTCTGCCGGATCAAAGCCAGTAAATCCGCTTCACTCCCATTCGACCAACTGAGTGCTCTGACCCGAAGAGCAAGCCCCCGCACCATCTGAGAAGGATCGGTCCTCGCTACTTTTTCTAAAACTTCTGCCCATTCAATCGAAAGTTTTTGAGTCGTATCCAAAGCTCCAAGCGAACCGTAAACAACGATGGCTCGATACCCTTCGGAGACGGGCTCAGAGCCCTTTTGGTAGATCAGTTCCTCCAGATCGAGTTGTGAACATCTCTGAAAAGCCTCCAACAGTTCTTCTCCACGAAACTCGAGGGACTCCATCAATGGCCCCGATTGATTCAATATCCAAGGCAGGGAATCGGGTGTTGCGTTCGAAAGTAACGACTTTAAAAGAGGCAACGCTTCTTCCTTGAGTGAGCCTGACAACTTCTGGACAATCGCTGCCCGAACAGGCTTCTCTCCCCACGAACATAAATGCCCCAAGACTGCCATTGCGATACTTTGCAAATCGCTGGAAGAAGAGTGAAGCCAATCCTGAGTCACCTCCTCCAACCAAGCGGGATATTCGTCTTGTGGAAACTGGAGGAGTGCATGGATCACGATCTTTTGTAATCGAGCATGCACACCTTTCCCCAAACCTTCACCCAAACCTATCCCTTGAAACTCTTCTTCAAGGATTTGTAAAAACTCCATTCCTAATGAAGGATCTAGGACGTCTTCCTGCCACAACCAGCGTTCGATTTCTCGAACCTCTTCGACTCCTTCTATCCAACTTCTAGAAACCCAGGCAATCGCCCCTCTTCGATCGAACCATAGATTCTCAGGAACAGGCTTCATACTCAGAGCAGTCCCTAAGGCAATCAGAAGAACTCGTCTCTCTTCTGCAGTCCAATTCCCCCGGTGCAAGAGCCACACCAATTCGTCCCCCATATGTGGCTGACACAGCAATAAGGATTCGAGCGCATGGGATGGGTCAGTGCCCGCTCTTCCCGCGTGCAGTACCTCCGACATGGGAGTTCTCCAGGGTTCTTCCTGATTCCCCTCCATTGCCTGAGGACCCTCCACAAGGTCTTCCGCCGATCGTTCCACCGAAGAGTGGACCTCTCTAGGAAACCCTGACTTTTGCCTTATCTGTTCGCGAATCCGTGACGAATCTTCACTGCTTGAAGATTCTCCCAATGTGATGAGCTCGCTGGGATTCTTGATCGTCGCTTGAGAATCAAAGGTTTGTGAAATCCACAGTCCTCTGAAAACAACAAAGAAGATGGTCAGGAAGACCAAAATGCAGATCAGTAACTGAAACTGTTTCTTATGAACGATTTCTTTCATCAAGGGGAGTTCCCTTCACAAGGAAGGGGAGAGCTCTCACCCTGACACGGAATCGAAACCCAATGATCCACGGATTCCCATGGCCGAGGAGTCCCCTTCGGCAAGCAATCACGTCGCCAACAGATGATGAAAAAATCGGTGCATTCACATCTCAATTCCTGTTGAACGACTGAGCGCTGCTGCTGTTCCAACAGGCAGCAGCCAGGTCTTCCTACTGGAACCGAGTATTCCGGCCAAAAAATGATCCAGAGAGGACACCGTTCTTCCTTGAGCTGGACAGTGACACCCATCTTTTCGAGAACGATATCGAGGGGCATATCCACGCAAGGATTGGATGTGGGTGATGGGATTTGAATAAAATTCCGTCGAATTGTTCCAATATTCGGGCACGCCTCGTCGCAGCCATACCCGGCGGGAGGATCGGCGCTGAACGGGGGCACTTGAGCACTCAAGACAGGTGCGATGAACATCAGTACTCCAAAACTGACAGAAGCCAACAAGACTAGGCACCAAAGACTCTTTCGACTGTACTGTCGCTGTTTTCCTCTCCTCTGCTTCTCAAGTGTGCCGTGGACTCTGCATGGGATCATGTTCCATAACAACTCTGACGTGGATTCCATATTCACCTCTTTCTGACCTGACGGGCGATATGAAATCTGCAGGATGATCCGACACACATCACGGGATCAGTTCGAGAACTCGCCCGGATGCGGACAAACAGATTCGAGGTGAAGAGCACGTAGAAAAAGGAGGGATGTGAAACAAGGAGGGAGGTTTCCTTGAGCCCTTTTCCGTCATTCCGCGACGGTCGTTGTTTT
>JAACCY010000195.1 GCA_009937185.1 Planctomycetia bacterium | reverse complement strand
ATGGATAAGGGATTGGATAAAAATGGTGAACCGGGATCGACCTTTGAACCCGGCGCAGATATTCATGCCAGATGCACTATTCTTGGTGAGGGCGTTCGCGGTTCTTTAACAAAACTCTTGATCGAAGAAGAAGATCTCGCTGGTAGAAATCCGCAGATCTATGGCACTGGCTGTAAGGAACTTTGGCAACTCCCCGAGGGCCGGCTTCCCGCGGGTAAGGTCATCCATACTTCTGGCTGGCCCTTAAATTCCGATGAGTACGGAGGCTCATGGCTTTACGGACTCTCGGGTAACAGAGCTTCTGTCGGTTTCGTAACCGCTCTCGATGCGGGTCAACCGTGGACTGACCCTTGGGAGAATTTCCAACGCTGGAAATCACACCCTTACATCGCCAAAATCTTAGAGGGCGGTGAGATTCTAAAAGCGGGTGCGAAATGTCTTCCTGAAGGCGGTTACTGGTCAAGACCGAGGCCCTACGGTAATGGATTCCTGATCATAGGGGATTCAGGCTCCAATCTGAATGTGAGTCGCCTCAAAGGTGTTCACTGCGCCATGAAAACCGGTCTACTTGCCGCGGAAACTCTCTTGGATGCGATTCGTAAAGACGACTTCAGTGCCGCAACACTGCAAGGCTATGAAGAACGTTTTGAAAACTCATGGCTGAAGAAAGAACTCTATCGTGTTCGCAACTTCAGGGCAGAGTTCCAAGGTAGGGGTTTTTGGGGCGGAGCCATCCGAGCAGGCATCAAGTACGTCCTTGGCGGTGTCGGTGCAGAATTTGCACCTCTCAAAGCGGACCACGATGAAATGCAAAAGCTTTCAGAAGCTCGGCCAGAACCTACCGCACCTGAATACGATGGAGATCGATTAATCGATAAGGTGACACAGGTTTATCACGCTGGCTCTGATCATTCAGAACATCAACCCAGTCATCTAAAAGTCGTGGACCCAGATATTTGCTCAACACGATGTAAAGAAGAATACGGCAATCCATGCCAACACTTCTGTCCTGCAAGTGTTTACGAAATGGTAAAAGATGGTTCGGGGGGCGAGCGCCTTCAGATCAATCATTCAAACTGCGTTCACTGTAAGACGTGTGATATCCTCGATCCCTACCAGGTCATCCAGTGGACAGTTCCATCGGATGCAGGGGGACCCAAATATCAGGGTCTATAATCTCTGATAAGGGACTACGGAGAGGCCTAGGAGCACAATTCTCACCTGAGACGCTTCTTTCGATTCCAAACAGTCGCCAGGATATCGTGACGGTTCTTGACCGGACCTCAGTAAATCCTATCATCGACTTTCGAGTGCTTCGTGACGGGGCGCTCAAACATGAAGAAATGGGGTAGCGTGTCCGATTCAGGAGACGGTTTTATTGATCAAGGCGAAGATCGTATCCATGACTTGATTCATGACTGGAATGTCATGGATGGCGAGAATAAAAGAACGACGCCAGTCGAGTTCGATGACGAAACTCTACGAGATGGTCTTCAGTCCCCTTCCGTCGTGGACCCCCCTATCGAGAAAAAGTTCGAGATTCTTCGACTGATGGACAAACTTGGAATCCACACCGCAAATGTCGGCCTTCCCGGTGCAGGTCCTCGTGCGGTCGAAGATGTGACTCGACTTTGCCAGTTGATCGTCGACGAAAAATTGGCGATCACACCCAACTGTGCAGCTCGCACTCATGAGAATGATATTCGGGCGGTAGCAGAGATCAGTCAAAAGGTCGGAATACCTATCGAGTGCTGTACTTTCATCGGCTCCAGTCCTATACGTCAATACACCGAGGACTGGACTTTGGAACGAATGCTGGAACACACTCGATTCGCTTCTGATTTTTGTCGCCAGGAAAATATCCCCCAAATGTATGTCACCGAGGACACGACTCGTGCGACACCAGAAACTCTCCGAGCACTTTACACCACTGCGATTGAACACGGAGCAATACGTGCATGCGTCTGCGATACCGTAGGTCATGCCACTCCCCATGGTGTCCACTCACTCATACGATTTATTCGTGAAGTGGTGAATGAGACCGGAGTCGAAGGCGTCAAAATCGACTGGCACGGCCATCGGGACAGAGATTTAGATGTAGCAAACTCCATCGCTGCTTACGAGGCTGGCGTTGATCGAATTCATGCTGCTGCCTTGGGAATTGGAGAACGCTGCGGAAATACCTCGATGGATCTCCTCCTCGTGAATCTCAAGCTCATCGGCGCCATCGAGAATGATCTCACTCTTCTTCCTGACTATGTCGGGGCGGTCAGTGAAGGATGTCATGTCCCCATTCCGAGGAATTACCCGGTCTTTGGTTCTGACGCCTTCGAGACAGCAACAGGAGTTCACGCGGCAGCAGTCATTAAGGCTTTCCGCAAGAAGGACAACTGGCTCGCAAACAGAGTCTATTCAGGAGTACCTGCAGACGAGTTCGGTTTGGCTCAGAAAATCAGCGTCGGTCCCATGAGTGGAAAATCGAACGTTATTTTCTGGCTAGAACAAAACCAGATTTCGCCTACAGAGGAACTTGTGACAAAGATCTTTGACCGAGCAAAGAAAGCCGATCGGTTACTCTCCGACGAAGAGTTAAATGAGATGGCCCGCTAATTCTAAGTGCGTTTTCGACACTTGAAGATTACGAACAAAATATAGGCTCCAAGGATCCTCTCAGCATTTTTTCGCTGTCAGGGTCCCAGGCAAGGGTCATTCCTTCTTCAAGAAGCTTATATTTCACCGAAATGATGGCTGACCAAGTGTCATCAACTCTGACAACAGAGGTGATGATTGCTGCCGCTTTATCGGGTTTCTCCGGCGAGAAAAGCTGGTCACCGACTTTCGGTTCTTCAGACATCTTTCCTAAAGCGTCTTGAGAGCTGGTTTTTAATTTAATCGCTCTCAGTTCTCTGTTGACGTGACCATACGTTCTAATTCTTGCGAGGACTTCCTGTCCTGCATAGCAACCCTTGTCATAGGCCACAGCATCTCCGAGGCCCACCTCCGGTGGCAGAGTCCGTTCCAATATCTCATTTCCAGACTTGGGAACCCCAAGAAGAATCCGGCCTTTTTCAACCTGCTCCTTCGTCGCCTCTTTAGAGATCTCATTCACTTTTCGTAATATATCGTCGTGTTCAGAGGCCGGATAAATCAAATCGAATCCCAAAGGATGACAACGTGGGCGAAATACTAAATCCCCGTCATCTTCAGATTCAACTGCTAAAAATCCTGATGGGACATCCCACCCCCATGAAGTGATGGCAGTGGATGCTCCTTCGCCAAATATATGAACGATACGCAACTGATCCCGGGAGAGAGAGACATCTTCAAGAATGATCATCGCTTCTAGCCGTGATTGAAGTACGTCCACTTCAATCCCAGAGGTGACCATGAGGATATCTTGATCCCCTCTGTAAAGGTCGAAGACAGAGAGAATGCGTCCTTTTCCGTCAAGAAGTGTCCCCCGAATACCCCGGTCGGAAGTCGCCTTCCTCAGATCACAGGAGAACATTCTTTGTAAAAAGTCGAAGGCATCCGCTCCGGAAGCACGAAGAACCACCAGGGAACCATCGGCTCCCTGGTGATAAGTTTCATTCATTGTTGAGGAATCAGCCATGACTCTCCTAGAGTTGGCGCAAAGCCTCTATGACACGATCACCCCACTCATCGGTGCTGACCCCGCTTGAAGCACTGACCGAATTAACGTCTTCTCTATTGAGGACTTTCTCGATGGCATGCTCAATTTTTGAAGCAGAAGAGATCTCACCTAACTCATGGAGCATCATGTAAACAGCCGCAATGGCAGCGATCGGACATGAAACATTTTGGCCTTTATACTTAGGCGCAGACCCATGGATCGGCTCAAACAAGGACACCTGACCCGGATTGATATTGCCGCTGGCAGCAACACCCATACCGCCCTGAAGGACAGCACCTAGATCGGTGATAATGTCGCCAAACAAATTCGTAGTAACGACAGTGTCGAAGCTTTCTGGATTTTTGATCATCCACATACAAGCAGCGTCAACATAGGCGTGATCTTGTTCGATGTCCGGAAACTCTTCACCGACTTCTGCAAACGTCCGAGTCCAAATATCTTGAGCTCGAATGGCATTTGCCTTATCGACAAGAAGTAACTTCTTCTGCCGATCTCTTTTTCTTGCAGTTTCGTATGCATATCTGACGACACGCTCCACACCATGGCGCGTGTAGACCATCTGCTGCATAGCAACTTCATTCGGGGTTCCCTTTTTAAGAATCCCCCCAATTCCTGCATATGCATCTTCCGTATTTTCTCGCACCACGACGAAATCGACGTCTTTCGAAGTTTTGCCTTTTAGCGGGCAAAACTTGTCGGCCATAAGACGAATAGGTCTTAGATTGACAAACAAATCGAGATTGAATCGGAGACCTGCAATCACAGCTCTCTCTACTAAGCCCACCTCTACTCGAGGGTCGCCGATGGCTCCTAGATAAACAGCGTCCATCCCGCGAACTTCTTCAAGAACTTCGTCGGGAAGCAACTCTCCTGTTTCAAGGTAATGCTCACTTCCATGTGGGAAGTGTTTACAGTCGACCTTAAACCCGGCCATCTCTGCTGTGATATCGAGAACCTTGAGTGCTTCCCTTGTCACCTCGGGACCAATCCCGTCTCCTGCGAATACTGCTATTTTGTATGTTTTGCTCATTTTTGTTTCTTCCTGTGATCCCGCTCTAGGCTTCCACCAGAACAGCTATTCCTTGTCCGCCACCAATACACGCACTCGCCATACCTAAGCCTCCGCCACGGCGACGCAGCTCATGGATGGCCGTGAGAATCAAACGAGTTCCAGTCATCCCCAGAGGGTGCCCGAGAGCCACTGCTCCTCCGTTGACATTGCACTTGTCACGATCCAGACCCAGATCTTTTTCGACGGCTAAGTATTGGGCAGAGAACGCCTCATTAATTTCAAAAATACTGATGTCAGAGATGGAAAGATGATGTGCATCTAGCAATCCTCTGATGGCAGGAGCAGGACCGATTCCCATAATGGACGGATCAACACCCACCACGTGCCAGCCATTGACAGTACCCAGGACTTCTCGCCCTTCTGCAGCGGGAGCACCCTCTGCTGCAAGAACCAATGCTGCGGCACCATCGACGATT
>JAACCY010000194.1 GCA_009937185.1 Planctomycetia bacterium | reverse complement strand
TTACCATTTTTCTCTGTTGCACAGATCCCTTTCAGACTCCGAATCGCATTCGCTGTGCTTTTGGCTCTTGTCGTTGCACCAATGGGTGTGACTGAGACTCCCTCACCTCACCTCATAGGATCTCCCATTACCGCCATTGTCGGATTATTAGGTGAGTTCACATTGGGTTGGATACTGGGAGGGGTGATTGCACTTTTAATCTGGGGCACGCGATTAGCGGCCACATGGATCGGTGCCACGATCGGTTCCCCTGGACTAGAATCCGGGATTGAGAACTCTGAGCAAGAATCTCCACTCGCAACATTATTTACCTTGATGGCAACATTGATCTTCATTGCTCTCGATGGTCACCGTTTGATCATGCTTACCCTGTTGAGTTCATTTCAGAAAGTTCCTGCGGGATTATTTTCCTCTGTCGTACTGGGAACAAATGAAACTGCTACTGGAGCCATAGATCCTGTGAGTGGCTTTGTTTCTGTAGCGGGAAGTCAAAGTTGGTTAATTGGTCTGGAGTTGGCTTTACCAGCAGTGTTAGCGATTCTACTCATCACGTTGATTCTTGGTATAGCTGCGAGAACGATTCCAGAATTAGATATCTTCTTTACGGGCTTCGCTCTCAGAACAAGTGTT
Source organism: Planctomycetia bacterium (assembly GCA_009937185.1). Lineage (GTDB taxonomy): Bacteria > Planctomycetota > UBA8108 > UBA1146 > UBA1146 > UBA12191. The sequence goes on along the minus strand of JAACCY010000194.1, from coordinate 3,153 downwards.
GGATTTATTGCCCTCTTTCTCACATTGCCATTCATCGCTGATGCATTCGCGTTGGTAGTGGAGATGGGACTTCAAGGGACTGACCTCATCCTCAATGGATTGGTGGGTGGGTAAATATGTCTAGTGGAGCAGAGAGAACAGTGAATCCCTCACGCAGTCGATTACAGAAAGCAGCCGAAGAAGGTTACTTTGCACACAGTTCTGATTTTGTGCTATCAGCAGTGATGTTGAGTAGCTTTGCGACCTTGTACATATACGCAGATACCCTCATGGCAAAATTTAGTGAAATAATGAGATCCGCATTCGATTTCCAGATGCTTCTTGGTACAGAAAATCAAAAAGTTGGCAGCGGTGTGATGTTAGAAGAAATATTCGGATCCTTACCCATGATCGTTGTTCAGATTGTCGGACCCGTTCTATTGATGATCCTCCTGACTTCTGTGGCATGTTCATGGTTGCAGTCTCCCAGAGGAATCCGAGTTGACGTCTTTCCGTTGAGGTCTGGGACGTGGAATCCTCTTCACCAGTGGAGGAATCTGTTCTCATTAAAAACGACAGGAAGGCTTTGCTTCCAAGTGGTGAGGCTATGCATGGTCGTTTGGGTGTTCATGAATGGTTTCCAGAGCATTGTCGCCGAGGTTGGCGAGAAAGCAGTGTTTGGTTTCGAGCGTAAGTTTGAACTGATTCATGTGGCCACAACCACAATTTTTCAGGTGTGCCTCGTGATCCTTACGTTCGCAGTCCTCGATGGAATCTATCGCAGATTGACCTGGTGGAATTCGATGAAGATGACGCCTCAGGAATCGAAGGACGAATATCGAGAAAAATATGGGGATCCTCGTCTCCGTAATCGCCGCCGGAGATTCCATCACGTACTCAGAGATAGCTTGATTCGAAAAAGTCAGTATTCCCGGACTTCACTAGAGAGAGGTTCACAATGAACCCAGCCCCATTGAATAATTTGAGCGCTCCGAACGACTGGAAGGGCTCCGTTCAAAAAAATCGGGATTTAGTTCTCGTTCTCGCCTTGGGCGGAATATTGCTGGCGATTTTGGTTCCTTTACCGGGACCAGTGATGGATGTGTTGCTAGGAGTCAACATTGCCATCTCGGTGTTGATATTGCTCACGGTGGTTTACCTTAAAAGTCCTCTGGAGTTTGCGGCCTTCCCTTCGATGTTATTGATTGCCACTCTGTATCGACTGGCATTGAACATTGCGACAACTCGATTAATTCTCAGTAAGGCTGGGCAAGAAGGTGGCTTCGCGGCTGGAAAAGTCGTGAATTTCTTTGGTGATTTCGTTTCGGCTTCTAATGCCGTTGTTGGATTTATCATTTTTGCGGTATTGGCTGTGATTCAGTTTGTTGTTGTCACCAAAGGAGCTACTCGAATAGCAGAAGTCGCTGCGAGGTTTACGCTCGATCGTATGCCGGGTTCACAAATGGCTATCGATGCCGACCTCGCAGCGGGAAACATCAGTGCCTCAGAGGCGCGATTAGCAAGAGAAGATTTAGCCCATCAAGCGGACTTTTACGGATCGATGGACGGCGCCAGTAAATTTGTTCGAGGAGATGCCATTGCGGCGGTGTTAATCACATCGATTAATATTTTCGGCGGCATCGCGATCGGAGTTTTCCAGTTAGGGATGTCGATAGGGGATTCCGTATCAGTATTCTCGGTCCTAGCCATTGGCGATGGAATCGCTACGCAACTTCCAGCATTGTTCATCAGCGTGGCGGCAGGACTCATGGTGACTCGAGCTTCATCAAAGGGGCAAATCGGGCACGTCATGGTGGGGCAGGTCTTCGCCAACCCAAGAGCGTTGTTGATCACTGCGATGGTGATGTTATCTCTAGCCTCCGTTGGTTTGTCTCCCATGGCACTGGGATCATTATCCTTAGTGTTGGTCTATCTTGCTTACAGTCTTTCCTCGAGTAGGAAAAAATCGCATGAGAATCATGTGAGTACCGTTCCAACTGAAAAAGTTCACGACCAAGAAGTCGAGGCTTCCAGCGCAGCGATATCCCATGCGGGACAAAACGCATTCCAACGACCACTCGTCATCGAGTTGGGTCCAGGCCTGAGAGGATTGATCTCTTCCAAAGAAGAATCTTCTCTCTCGGACTCGATTGAAAATTTAAGAAATGAAATCCGAGAGGAACTCGGCATAGATCTTCCTCCTGTGAAGGTTTCAATTCAGCGAAAATTGGGTCGGCAAGAATATCGAATATTGTTGAGAGAAATACCCACCTGCTTAACGGAACTTAAAAGAGGAAAGTATTTCGTCACCGAGACAGATCGCTCTTTGAATACTGTTCCGGGTGATGCTGCCCGTCATCCCGTCAGCAGTAAATCTGGTAAGTGGATAGATGAAGACGAAGCGACGATGAGGAGAGGCTTAGGATATCACTGTGAAAGTGGTCAAGAAATTTTGATCGGACAGCTTCGCCAGATCACAAATGACCATGCTCAAGATCTCCTGACTCGTAATGAGACGAAAATTCTCTTGGAGGAAATCCATCCTGGGGCTCGCCCTCTGGTCGCGGAATTGATTCCAGAGGTGTTCAGCGTCGCAGAAGTTCAGAGGGTTTTTCAGGCCCTTCTTTCCGAGAAAGTCTCACTGAGGGATCTCGAAAAGATTCTGGAAGCTCTCGGAGAAGTGGCTATCGAGTGGCCAGAGGCCTCTAGGCGCCCGGTCGAAGCGGTGGTGGAAAAGGTCAGAAACAGGGTTTCACGGTCGATTTGTGGGCCTTTGGCGGATTCTGATGGAGTGATTCGGGTGGTGACCCTCGATCCTGAAAGTGAGCAGTGTCTCTTTGAATCTCGAATCCAGGGAATTCCGGGATCTGTTCCGGAATTGGCTCCCGAACGCTACCGGGCCATCCTGCAATCTGTCAGCCACCAGGTGGATCAATTGGAGCGGGGTGGATATCCGGCAGTGGTTCTGTGTCCGCCTGAGCTGAGAATATCAATTAAGAAGTTACTGGAGAAGGAAGTGCCAAAGGCGTCTGTCCTCTCCTACAATGAGATCGCACACGGGTTCTCCGTGGTATCCGGGGGGATGGCGAGGGCTGATTTCTGTTCAACAGAATCGACCCTCTCAGGGGAAAGGGAATCGACCTTTGAATGACATTAAGGATCTTATCGATGCGG
>JAACCY010000193.1 GCA_009937185.1 Planctomycetia bacterium | reverse complement strand
TGAATACGAGGATTCAAACAATGTCCCATCTTACAAATGCAATCATTCGGCCATGTTAAATGATATCTGACCCTCCGCCGATAGGTCAAGTCCTCACTGCTCCTGAGAGTCCTGTTTGGGGATTTGTTTCAATCTGAACTGGGCAATGACCGATTTTTTCCGGATTTCGCCTCCGCCAAGATCCATGATCAGAGTTCCCATGGCCTGAGGAGTGGGGTGCGATTTCAGAACCTCAATTTCGAGACGATAGTGTTGTCCAGGAAGTTCCTCAATAATTTGAAGGCCGAAGAGGCCTTCGGGAGTATCTTCGATACGGGCCTTGAATTCTGTAATGGCAATGTCGGAGCGAGCACTCTGAACATGGACTTCTTGGATCACCCGCCGTTTTACTGGACCATCGAGAGGAGCGGTATGCCTGCGATAAAAAACCACATTTCCACCGGGAATAAAGCGATAGATATCCTGGTGCTCCACAACGATAGGCAACGGAAAATCGAGGGGATGATCCTGATCCACTCTAACTCGGACTTGCAGGTCATCCCGGATGGACTTTGGACCATCTGAAGGCTCTGCAGAGATCTTTAGGTTCCAGCCACCTTCGGTAGGGGTCAATGATTCCACTTTGAAAGAACCATTTTTGGATCCCACGTCGAGAATCTCAACGGGAGCATCCACGGCCTTCTTCAGAAAGATGGTCTTTTCTTTTTTCTCGGTCACGAGTCCACTGATTTTCGTCACCGAGGGTTCGATCAATAAAATAGGATCGACATTACCGACGAGCCAAAGATTGATTTCAGAATTCAGAGGATCATTGGTTTTCACGACCGCGTTTCTGCGAGGACGACCCCCTGGAAATTCTGCAGTATCGATTTCTAGTTCTACGGCTCCCACTTCTCCAGGAGCCACTTCAGCATCGAAGCGAGTCGTTGTGCAGCCACAAGTGGCCGTCACTTTGAGAATTTTCAGTGGGACACGACCTTTGTTCTCGATCAAAAATGCGAATTGTGTTTTTTCACCCTGAACCAGAGTGCCCCAGTCAAACTCTAAAGTTTCGATCACGGCGATAGGGACCGGAAGCAGAGGTGGGGCAGGATCTTGAGGTTGAGCGGCGTCTGAAGCCGTGATTTTTGAAATCGGAGTCATGGGGCTCTGGCCAGCATGGAGCGGGAAAAGGCACTGGCATGAAAAAATAGCCCAAAGGACGTACGTACCTTTTATTGATAACTTCGAAAGGATCGGAACTTGACGAGGTGAGGTGGCGTCATCCTGACCTTGGGAATGCTTCAAAGTAAATGAAGCCTGCAAGGGCTTTGGAGTTGGATTAAGGGGCATGGGTGAAGGACCTCTCTGTTTTCCGACCTTGGGATTCCGGAATGCTAGAAGGGATCAAAGGACTTGGCAACATCCGCTCTACACCTCAAATAGGGTATTAGAGACTCTGGGAGCGCAATGAGGTTTCCAGAATTGTTGCAACAGACCATTTTGATGGCTATCTTAACTCCTAATGAGCCCGTTACCGTGATCGTTCTTATGAATGATCCCTAACAACGGATTGTGCTCTCCCATAGGAGAGCGAAAGGAAGATTAATGAAATCGCAATATCGCAGGCAGGTTGACGTAAAGGGCTTTTCATTTGCTCTTTTATTGTCAGCTCTGATCAGTTTGCCGGCTTTTGCTGGTTCGGAGGTCGGTGATACCGCTCCTGAACTCAAGCCTAAGGGTTGGTTCAACATGGAGTCGGGAACGACTTGGCAGGACCTTGAAGGCAAGCTTGTTCTTATCGAAAAATGGGCGACTTGGTGAGGACCCTGCAAGGGTCAGATCCCGCACCTTAACTCTTTACACAAAGAGTACGGAGCGCGCGGTCTGGTCGTCATCGGGGTCACCGATGAAGCAGAAGCCATTGCCAAGCCTTACGTAGACAAGAATAAGATGACTTACCCCGTTGCTTTTGGCGGCGGAGCTAAGGATTACAAGACACGCGGAATCCCTCATTCATGGCTTGTCGGCCCGGATGGAAAAGTGGTCTGGAAGGGGCATCCTGCCTCGCTGAACAACTCGATTATCGACAAGCATATTGTCGGTGCGAGAATCGGTCCCAAGATCCAGATTCCTGACGAGTTTTCAAAAGCACAGGGCTACGCTAAAAACGGCGCATTCGGCAAGGCCCACTCCGATTTGGCCAAGCAAGCCAAGAGAGCGAAAACACCGGAGCTTGAAAAAGCAGCCAATGATGCCATGAAGTCGATCGAAGACTACGGTGACAAGAGATTTGCTGCGATTGAAAAGATGAAAGCCGCCCGTCGCTATGTCGATGGCATTGGTGCTCTTCAGCGTGAAATCGCCGCCTTCAAAGGTATGGACATAGGTAAGAAGTTTGAGTCAGAGTTGAAGGCCTGGAAGAAAGACAAAAAAATTCAGGCAGAGATCTCTGGTTCTGAAATGTTGGCAGAAGCGGAAACATTGGTAAAGCGTGGTAAGTACAAGAGTGCTGCCAAGATTTACGCACAGCTTTCGAAGGCAAAGAAGTTCAATGGAACAGAAGCCCAGAAGGAAGCAGAGATTCGTTTCCAAGAGATTCAAAAGTACCTTTAAACTTTCGAATCGTGCTTTCTCACTAAAAAAGGTCCCGCAGGTTTCGCCTGCGGGACCTTTTTTTATGAAATCACACTCGTCAGATTCATGATTTGACGCGATCGATCAAATCCACAACTCTGTTGGAGTATCCCCACTCATTATCATACCAGGAAAGAACCTTGGCACTGTGGGTCCCCACGGCCTGAGTCAATTGTGAGTCGAAGATGGAAGAGTGGGGGTTACCGATGATGTCGGAAGAGACGATGGGATCGGTACAGTATTCGAGGATGCCAGAAAGAGGTCCACTCGCGGCTGTAGCGATCGCCTCGTTGATATTTTGGGTGGTCACCGATTTTTCAAAAGTAGCAACGAGGTCGACTACGGATCCATCGATGACGGGAACCCGCATCGCCATACCATCCAGTTTACCTTCGAGTTCTGGAAGTACCTTACCAACAGCACGAGCGGCTCCCGTAGAAGTGGGAATGGTGTTTTCTCCTGCGGCTCGACTTCTTCTTAGATCTTTGTGATACCAGTCGGAAAGACTTTGATCGTTGGTGTAAGCGTGAACAGTCGTCATGACTCCACGTATCAATCCGAAAGAGTCATAGAGTACTTTTACCAAGGGAGCAAGGCAGTTGGTCGTACAGGAGGCGTTTGAAACGATGCGATGCGATGGTTTCAAGATGTCGTCGTTGACTCCCAAAACCAGCAATGCATCGATGTCGTCCTTGGGGGGGACGGTGAGGATGACCTTCTCTGCTCCTGCATCGAGGTGAAGTTGGCATTCCGCTCTGGATCTGAATCTACCCGTGGATTCTATGACAACGTCGACTCCAAGGTCTTTCCAGGGAAGGCTCGCAGGATCTCTCTCTGCCAGCATTCTACAATCCTGTTTGTCAGTACTGAGAACACCGTTCTCAAGAGTGACGCTGCCCGAAAATGGACCCATGACGGAATCGTATTTGAGCAGGTAAGCCAAAGACTTTGGATCAGAAATGTCATTGATGGCGACTACTTTAAGGTCGTCGCGTTCGGCGAGGATACGGAAGACGCTTCTTCCTATTCGACCAAATCCGTTGATGGCGATCTTCATGACGTCCTCCTGTCTCCGCTTGCAGTAATCTGGGGACCGACTTGCGAGATGAGGTCGACGATTCGATTTGAAATACCACCGCCTTGTTCGTACCAACCGATGACCTTGAGCAGGACACCGTCGGTCACGAGAGTGGCCAAGCTGTCAAAGAGACAAGAAGCAGGATTCCCATTCATGTCGCTCGATACGATCGGTTGATCTGTGAAATCGAGAACGCCTTTAAGAATCGTTTGGGAAGCACTTCGAAAAACTTCATTCACTTCAGAAGCCTTTACGGGGCGTTTCATTTGAACGGTCAGGTCCGAACAAGACACCTCAGCAACGGGAACGTTCAGTTTGATCCCTTTAAACTTTCCCTTCAAATGAGGAAACAATTTTTCAACCGCTTCATCTGTCCATGTCGTTTGAGGGACGATGTTTTGCATCGCCGCTCTTGATCTTCGCAGGTCGCCATGTGTTGGGACATCTGTGAGGCTTTGATCGGAGGTGTATGCATGTACAGAGGTAAATGAACCTTCTTCAACACCGAAAGCGTCGTCCAGAACCTTGAGCAGCAATGCGGTAGCATTCGCTGTTGAGGAACCGACAGAAATGATTCTGTGGGATCTCTCTATTTGATCTGGAGTCACTCCACAAATATGAAGGTGGTCGATATCGTCTGTCGGAGGTGTGGAAAGGATGACCCGATCCGCTCCTTGATCGAGATGCTTCTGAAGATCTGTGCGAGATCTATATTTGCCTGTCGCTTCGACAACCACATCCACGCCAAAATCAAACCATGGGATTTGTCCGGGTTCTTTGTGGTGGAAAACGGGGATTTGCCGACCTCGGGCGTAGAGAGAATCGTCGAGGACACGAATCGGTTCCTCAAAAGACCCTCTGAGAGAATCAAATCGCAGCAGGTATTCCATAGAGTGAATATCTGCCAACTCATTGATGGCGACAATTTCGATGTCATCGCGACCATAGATGGCTCTAAATACGTTTCGACCTATGCGACCGAAACCCATCAGACCGACTCGAACGCTCATACAAATCTCCCGTCCGGTGTGGAATCAACGGGCACCGGTGGAAACGGTGACTCCGCAGTGACAGAATAACAATAAGTCGCTCGGATTTGTCAGAGATCCGGGATCTTAATAGAAAACCCAATTTGCGAGGTGACTTTTGAGACTTCAGGCCACATATCATTTGAAATCAACAGGTGAGAATGTCATGGATTTGGCCCGGGCTATGGCGATAGAGCTGACGGTTGAAGTTCCTGAATCCGTGATTGACCGATATCCAGACACCTCTAAAAACTTGGTGGCAAGAATCGAGTCTGTGCAGGAGATCGGTGATCGCACGCATCGATTAATACTCTCTTTCTCTGGGAAGTTGCCAGGAAAGGACCTGACTCGTTGGCTCAATCTGTTGATGGGCAATTGTTCGATGATTCCGGGAGTGCGTCTCGTCGATGTGGAAGTGCCTGAAGAGCATTTGAAATCTTTCAGAGGGCCGCATCATGGAATCCGGGGTGTCCGCAACATCGTTGGGGTCATGGAGCGTCCCTTGGTGGCGACCGCTTTGAAACCGAGAGGGGCTCCGGTCAAAGATCTTCAAAAGATCTGTAGAGAATTTGTCGTCGGTGGTGGAGACGTCATCAAGGACGATCATAATTTGATCGATGACTCGACAACGGAATTCAAACAACGAGTCACCGCCTGTGTCGATACGATTCGTGAGAGCCAAAATGGTCGGCATGTTCTTTATCTCGTCAATTTGATGTCTCCTGATGAGACTCTTGAAGAGCGACTTTCCATCGCACTGGAAGCCGGAGCCGATGGTGCATTGTTGGCACCGTGGGTTCTCGGGTTGGACAGAACTCGACACCTTATTGATCAATATCCGGGAGTTTATTTAGGGCACCCATCGATGAGTGGGGTATTGACGTCACAAGGAGAGGGAGGCTTTTCACTGCCAGTGGTTCATGGATTATTTGCGCGATTAGCCGGTCTCGATGGATCAGTTTTCGTCAATGCTGGAGGGCGCTTTAATACCACTCGAGAAGAGGGGCGCCAAATCGCAGAAAAGTTGCGATCCTCTATGGGACATGTGCAACCAGGTTGGGCGATACCTGCTGGCGGGATGACTCCTGACAGAATGGGTGAAATGCTAGAGGACTACGGTTCGGATAGCATGATCCTTATGGGTGGGGCTTTATTGGCCGCTGAACAAGGTGTTACGGCATTAACTCGAGAGATAGTGGCATCGCTTCAAGAGAAGTTTTCCGCAATAGACTAGGGCTACCCATGGGGAGGAACAGTATTTGTATTTTTATTGTGTTATTGGGAGTCTTGATCGTGTGGTTGGCATTCATTCGATAGTGGATGTCGCTATTTGAATAACTGTGAACGCAAAGGAGATCTTTGAGATGTCTTGGATGAAGAAAGTCAGCTTTATCGCAGTTTATTTAATGTCCACAGTAATGATGTTCGGGTCAGTGATGTCATATACGCAGGTCAAAGATCTTGCTCGACCCGATTCTTTATTTCGTCCCGAAAATTACTCTTGGTGGAGCCATGAAATTATTGAAATGGCGAAGGAGTCGGCGGAACAAGCAGGTTCGAGTCGCACCGAAGACATTATTGACGCTGCTCTCCCTACTGTTTATTTCACTTTTGGGGTAGGGTTTTTGATGAGCGTAGGCTCCTCTTATTTTCTGGTGCGCGACATTCGTGCAAGGAGGGATGATCTCATTGCAGAACGGTATCGTTCCGGGTCTTGATCGATTCATGTCAGAGGGGCTTCCATCAATTCGGGGAGCCCGATTGGGAGTCTGTTGCCATCCTGCTGCTGTGGATTTGCAACTCAGAGGACTACCAGAACTGTTGCTCTCTTCAGGAGTGACCGTCTCTCGATATTTTGCTCCTGAGCATGGTCTCGATGGTCAACTTCAGGATATGGAGTTGGTGACTTCTACAGAGCCTGAGGTGATCAGTCTCTACGGCTCAACAGAAGAATCTCTTCGACCTGTGGTTTCCTCTATATCAGACCTAGATGTCATCTTGTTTGATCTCAGAGACATCGGTACACGCTATTACACCTTTGCCGCCACCATGAAATACATGTTGGAGACGGTGTCCGAAACGGATACTCGAATGATCATTCTCGATCGTCCTTGTCCGATTGGCGGGGATAAGGTCGAAGGTGGGATCGTTCAGCCTGGATTTGATAGTTTCGTCGGTGCGTTGCCTGTTTCTGTTCGTCACGGTATGACTCTCGGAGAACTGGCTCGATTTATGACCACTGAAATGGGAATCTCTGCGGATGTGGAGATCATTCCTTGTAGCGGTTGGCAAAGGAATCAGCGCCATGAACAGACCGGTTTACCGTGGGTGTTACCTTCGCCAAATATGCCTTCACCGGAGACTTCACTGATATACCCCGGCATGTGTCTAGTAGAGGGGACAACCCTTTCAGAAGGTAGAGGGACGACCTTACCCTTCCATCTTGTGGGCGCGCCATATTTGTCTGGGCAGGAATTTGCGGATTGTGCTACGGGGCTCGCAAAAGATCTCGATTTGAAGGGGGTCCTCTTTCGCCCTGTAACATTTGT
>JAACCY010000192.1 GCA_009937185.1 Planctomycetia bacterium | reverse complement strand
GCTGTCGCCAACGTGGTTGTTGTCGGTGGTGGTTCATACGCTGCAAACTTTGTTGACGGATCGATCGCATTGAACCCAGTCGTCACCACTGACTTTATCAGAGGTGATGCCAACTCAGATGCACGTATCAACATTGCTGACGGAGTGTGGATCATTAACGAGCTCTTCTTGAATGGTCCTTCGAATCCATGTGCCATTGCAAATGATGCCAACAATGATGGATCGACGGATGCTGGAGACGCCGTTTACATTTGCCAGTACAGGTTCACGGATGGCCCTCAGCCACCGGCTCCTTTCCCCAGTTGTGGGCAAGTTGATGGACAAACTCCAGAAGATTGTGCCGCTTCATCCTGCAGTTAGTGAATCGGTGTTTCTCACATAGCCTGCTCTTTATTGAATAGGCGGATTTGAATACTCAAGTCCTTTTCCCCTGGTGTACAGTCTGTGCACCAGGGGATTTTTTTACACAAACCTATATACCATATAGGAATGTGTCGTTTTGTTTTGGCCTAGTTAGCCATGACTAACAAGCGATGTAGTTACCAATGAATACTTTTTGTCGATACGAAAAAGGCGCCAAACTCCTAGGTATCTTGCACAAGTGATCTGATTTATCTTGAAGTCAGTTGAGACAGGTGTGGTGTGCCGAGTATTTATCTGGGATCTATTGGGAAAAGTCTGGTGGGTATCACAAAGTTTGACACCTACAGGTGCTTCTCCATTTTCTCTAAGGCAACCACTTCTTCTTTAACGTATACGTTTTTGGGAATACTAAAGTTGTTCCCAAGATTTTTTATCCATGTTGCATGTTTTTCTCTCCGGGTTTGTCCAGAGAGTTAAAGAGGAAATGCCCGTTTGATTAGCCCATGGTGTGGGCTTTTTGGAAGACTTACGAGGAGGTCCAGAGGTGATGTTTAGAGTTCTTACCTGTTTAAGTGCCCTGTTAATCGTGATTTTTATAATGCAAGGATCATTGATAGCAGGAGGCGGAAACTCTCTTTCAGTAGTGGGTGGTGGTGTCGTTGTTCAGGGAGCAGGATCTGCGACCTTTGGCGTCACGATGACCAATAACGCTGAAGTTGAGGGTTTTGTTATTGCTCTTTCTTTTGATAGTTCTTCGGTGAGTGTGACAGATGTGTCAACCTCCGGGTCCGTTACTGAAAGTGCAGGAGCAGAACTTATTGTTCCGGAAATATTGGCGGGTGGATTTACACTCGGTTGCGTTTTAGATGCTGCAGCACCCTTCGATGGACAAACCATTGGGTCAGGAACTGACCAACTCCTTATGGAGTTCACTGTTCAGTCCAATCTCATCTTGAATCAGGGTGACCCGAATGTCTTTACGGGATTTGAGTTCGTAGATGGCAATTTCAATAACCCACCGCTCAGCAATATCGTTGTTATTGCGGGGCAATCGGTAGGTGCCGGCTCTGGGTTGGGTCTCAATGGAGACGCGACAGCGATGGGAATCGCTCCTCCTCCTCCAGCCACTCTCACCATCGAGAATGGCGTTGCTGATAGCAGTGGCCAGGGTTCTGCAAGAATCCTTCTCGAAAACTCTGGTGAAACTCAGGGTTTCGTTCTTTCTGTCGGCCATGACGGTACAGAATTGACATTGGACGGGATTGACCTCGCAGGGACGGAGACGGAATCCGCAGGTGCGGAGTTCACCGCGGTTGAGACATACACAGACGGTGGAACCATCGGTGTTGTCCTCGATTTCAATTTCCCTTTTGACGGCCAAACCGTTCCTGCAGGAAATAATCTCCACATTGCTAACTACAACTACAGTGATTCGGTCGATGTTTACATCGACGGAGATGCTGTTCCTGCCGATCAGATTACAACATTGGCGTTTGTCGATGGTGTCTTCGGAGCTCCTGCACTCAACAATGTTGTGGTCAGTGGGGGCCTTTCGATCTCGCCCGATTATGTAGATGGTAGTTTCACAACACAGCCCGTAGCTGTTCCAGCTGAAGATACCGAGTTGTGGGTTGAGGCTGATTTTGGTGATACTGGTAACAACGCTTACCAGGGTCAGACCGGAGATCTTTGCTTCTACTATGCAGATGCCGACGACAATATTCAGGGTTTCACAATGACTCTCTGCTACGACTGTGACCTGACCATTGGATCCGAGTGGGAT
>JAACCY010000191.1 GCA_009937185.1 Planctomycetia bacterium | reverse complement strand
CGGACTATGCGACTGCAGTTCGAATCCTCCAAGAGAGATTCGGAAGTGACTGGACAGTCGTTCATTCTCGAAAAGTCAGAAGGTCTGGGCTATTAGGCTGGATCGGTTTTTCCGATGTAGTCGTGATCGTAAGAACGCAAAAATCTAGTCATGACATCCTTCCTCTACCTGTAGTCGTCGAACCTCCAGTCGTCTAACAGACGTCGGTCCAGGTTCCCGTCTTCGCTGGAGAGATGACTTCAGATGAAGACGAAGTCGATAACACCCCAGTAGATGCCAACTTCGGTAGTGATGTCCCAACAGAGCCGATGGCTTCTGTCGAATCAGATAATTTTGAAAATAGCACTCCTCATGAATCTCATGCTTCAAGGCATGAGTCAGGAATTGAATTGGAGCAGGATTCAATGGCGGAAGAAAACTCATTCATTTCTGGTTTTGAGGCGCGTGAGTTGGACAAAACAGATGACAATGTGTCCAAGGATTCCATCTTGAAAGACTTGTCTTCAAGACTTGAGGGATCTCGCCAGAGAATTGCAGATGAGTTGAGAGACTTTAACCCCTCTTCTCCTTTTCACAGGCAGCCGGACTCCTGGCAAACAGATAGTGATCAAAAGGTGGCGACAGACGTCTTTGAGCCCACGCCGATTTCACAGATCAACGATACAGTTAGCAGTTATTCCGAAGAGATAGCTCCGACAAGTACGACTTATGACGATCCTGCATTCTTCGGTAAAGTCACTACTTTCCTTGAGAAATGTGGGATTCCCGAGCATGCCAAGAAGGGGATTCTGTCGGCAGTGATCTCGTCTGAAGTTCCAAGCAACTTAAGTCCTGAGCAGTTGGATGATCTGATTAAATCGCGAGTGGGCACATGTATCTATGGAAGAATCCCAGCTTCAGGAGCGATCGATCTTGGGAAAACTAAAGGTAAAACTCGCATCATTGCACTGGTTGGCCCGACTGGAGTTGGAAAAACAACGACGCTTGCCAAGCTTGCCGCACATTTCCACGTCGTCGAGAAAAAGAGAGTCGGCTTGATCACTCTCGATTCGTATCGACTGGGGGCCATCGAGCAACTGCGTAGATTCGCTGACATCATTGGCCTGTCCTTCAAGACCGTCAGTGAGCCAGGGAAGATTACTGAGGAAATCAATTCCTTCGATAACCACGACGTTGTCTTCATCGATACTGCTGGTCGTAGCCAAAAAGACGTGGATCGAATCACCGAAGTACGGGATTGTCTCGCGAACGTCGAAGACCTTGAGGTCCATCTCTGTTTGTCACTGGGTGCTTCACCAGAAGCACTCATGGCGACGGCCGATGCGTTCCGACTTGTGGGATATGACAAGGTGATCCTTACCAAGAAAGATGAGTCCTACAGAAAAGGATTCCTCTGGGATCTCTTTGGTGTCATGCCGGTTCCTGTTTCCTATGTGACGTGTGGTCAGGAAGTTCCGGAAGACATTGAAGTAGCGTCTCGCGAAAAAATCAGAGACATGATCCTCGGAGTTGAATGAGAGATCAGGCCTGGAAACTGCGATCATTGATCGAGGAGAAAGCCTCCCCTGTTGAAGGTAGGGGGCGAGTTCTCGCTGTAACCAGTGGTAAGGGCGGGGTCGGTAAAACCAACATCTCTGTGGGGCTCGCACTGAGTGCCGCAAGATCTGGAATCAGAACCGCCTTGATCGACGGTGATTTAGGTCTCGCCAATATTGACGTTCTCCTCGATTTGCATCCGGGAAAAAATTTGGGGCATCTTGTCGACGGGGAAGCATCGCTGAGAGAGGTCCTGATCACGGGGCCGGAAGGAATCCAGATTCTTCCCGGAGCCAGTGGCCTCAGCCGTATCGCTGATATGGGACATTCCCGTCAACAGAGATTACTGGACGCTCTAGGAGAATTGGTCAGTGATCACGATCTCGTGATCATTGATACAGGAGCGGGTATCTCAAGGTCGGTCGTTGATCTCTGTCATGCCGCTGGAGAAGTATTGGTTGTGACGACACCAGAGCCGACAGCCATCGTGGATGCTTATGCGATGTTGAAAGTTTTTTCATGTGAGGTGAGAATCCCGAACTGTTGGTTGACCGTCAATCAAGCGCAGTCCAGGGGAGAAGCTCAGCAGGTGACCAGCCGAATAAAAAGTTTGGCGAAGAAGTTCTTATCGATGGATTTACAAGATGGCGGAGCAGTGTTGTACGACCCAAGGGTCTCTGCTTCAGTCCGTAAGCGTCAACATTTCACCATGGCCTATCCCACCTCTCCTGCTGCGAGAAGCATCAGGGAATTGTCGGATGGCCTTGGAATGAAGCAGCCCCGTCCGGTGGATCGGGGATTCCTGCACAGGTTAAAAGAAGTGTTTGTAGGGGATCTCGGAAGGGGCCGTGAGCGTTCTCCATAAAGGAAACAATAGTGTTCTTTGGAGAACTTAAGATTCCGGCCCAATACTTGCCATAGGGAAACGACTGGGCTGACTTCAATAAAAAATGGATAGCCCGGATCCTAACGAAGAGCAGCTATTACAGGAACAGGAGACTGATTTGACTCAGGTTGAGAACAGCGATACCCGGGAAGATCTTCACGGAATGAGATCCCTTGTCGGTAGAACCCGACTGAGTGATGACCCCGATCTGGAGAAGCAGTGGATCTCATTCAAGGAAACAAGGTCCACTGATATAAAAAATGATTTGTTGGAGAGATATCTCCCCATCGTGAGATATGCCGCAGATCGCCTTCACAGGAAATTGCCGCAGCAGGTCGACGTTGATGATTTGTATGGTGCGGGCGTCTTTGGATTGATGGACGCCATTGAAAACTACGATCTAGAACGCGGCGTGAAATTCGAGACCTACTGCAATACACGGGTGAAAGGATCGATCATCGATTCTCTCCGTGCTCAAGATTGGGTTCCCCGGTTGGTCAGAAGTACTGCCAGCCGATTGGATAAAGCCTACAAGGAACTCGAATTGTCTTCTGGTAGAGAGCCTACTGATCTCGAGATGGCCAATTATCTCGGTGTGACGGAGTCGGAGTTTGACCAGCTGCAGAGAGAAGCTTCTGCCGCATCTATCGTCTCTCTTACTGATCACGTCTCAGAAGAAACCGATTCTAGATCACTTCGAAAAATCGATATGTTGAACGATGCGAAGACTCCTGCTCCTGAGGCGAATCTTCAGATGGAAACCATCATGGAAGCACTCAACGAAAAACTAGATGAGAGAGAGCGTGAGATTTTTACCCGGTACTACTGGTCGGGTGAGACGATGAAAGAAATCGGATTGCGTATGGGACTCTCTGAATATCGTGTGTGCCAACTGCACAGTAGAACTGTATTGAAACTAAGACAGTTGTTTGGACACCGGGAGATGGATTTTTCCACAGATTGAGTTTTGTTGAGTCCTCGATTATAAAGGTACCCCTGAGCCATTAGACTTTTTTTGGGGAGCATGCCTTGTCGAGTGATACAAAATCTGATGACGATCATTCGCAGCTTTCGCTGAGAGCATTTTTTTCAAATGTGATTATCGCTCCACTCGTCGTCCTGCGAGAATCCTCCTGCATGCCTGGATTTTACTTCAGCCTTATCTTGATCAGTTTGTCGGTAGGGCAGTACTTACCCAGAGCGATAGAATTCGCCTCTTTCCCTCATGAACTTCGATATGGGGAAGCGGTGGTTATGGATCAGGCCCGCAGGGTCTCTGAAGATCCAGGCCTGTATCCCGAAATCGGAAAAGAGCCGTGGCTCTTCGACCAATATGCGCCCGGGTATCCTATTATCGTCAACCTTGTCAAAGATATCTTCGAGTCTCCCTATGGAGGGGGACGCTGGGTATCTGTGATCTCCACGCTACTCGCCGCACTTTGTCTAGCAGGCATCGTTTATCGTGCACGTGATTCTCTCGATCCGGAAGAAGCGGCCGAGGCATTACAAAAAGAGTCAGTCGCTAGAGAGAAGAACCACGTAGTCGGAAGGCAATCTCGTATTGCACCGATCCTTGCCGTTGGAGTCTTTTTCTCACTGCTGGAAATAATGCAGTTTGGAATGATGGCGCGCGTCGATGCCTTTGCATTGATGTTCACATTAGCCGGTTCGTATCTGACTCTCCGCCCGGAATCGAAATGTCGTTTTGTCGGAGCGCTCTGTTTTTTCTGTGCTGTATATACTCGTCAAACCATGCTCGCGATCATGCTACTGACTTATGTAGAATTGTTCATGCGAGAAGGGAAGACGACTCTCAGATGGCCTTTGGGCCTATTAGCAACAGGGCTCATCTTTGCAGGGCTCTTGAATTATGGGACAGATGGTCGATTCTTGACCCATGCTGTGACTTCCAATTTATTCCCGATGAACTGGGATTATGGAGTACTGAAATACTTGGGTTCATTCACTCATGGCAAGTTGTTTCTTTTCCTGGCAATATTCACGACTTTGATCGCTCACATTCGTAAGGGAGCATTCGCCAAGCCCATAGGGGCGACTCTTGTTGGAACGATGCTTTTGACGATTTATAGACCTGTGCAATCAGTGATTGTTCAGGGGAAGATCAACATTGAATCGGATATTGATTCATTACTGATAGCGCATGGGGTGGTATTGTTTGCCGCACTTTTCTTGTTGGTCTTCAGCAGTTCCAAGAATGCACGCCTCGATGCAATAAAAGTGATCGTGTTGTTGGCGTTCACAAGTTTGATTGCTAGAGATGGTTCAGATCTGAACTACCTCTTCGAGCCGAGTCTGTTGATGATACTTGTTCCGACTTGCTTTCTAGTGAGGGAAGGTCGTCAGACTTGGTTCTTCAGCGGGCTGATCATCTTGTTATTAATGGGGCAGATATCAGTTTGTGTTTATCAGAATACAGGGCAGAAAGAGTTTCCCGATGACAGGATTCAGGAGATCAGTGAGAGAACGAGAGTTCTCAAGAATCTCGAAGCATTCGGCGATCCTATTTTGAGTGAAGAGCCTTGGGTATTGGTCGAGTCGGGTAGGCCTCTTGTGATTGAGCCTTACACGGCGAGGCAAATGTATGAAAAAGATCTCTGGCAAGCTGAGGAACTGAGAAAAGCGATCATGGAGCATCGATTCCCTGCTGTTATTCGCTCCAAGCAAAGAGTCTCCGCAGGGATCGATCCGATAACAAAATCGCCCTACTTTGGACCTTGGACTTTCAACAATGTTCGCTCGTTCCCTCCGAAGATCCAATCTCTACTAGATAAGCACTACAAGATGGTGAAGGGGTCTGAGTTTATTGAAAAGGTCACGGATTTATACCTCGTGGGGCGCCAAGTTTGGATTCCACGAAAGTTCTAACGTAGAACTGAGTTCAGAGGAGCTGAGTTCAGGGAAACTGAGTTCAGGGAAACTGAGTTCAGAGAAACTGAGTTCAGAGAAACTGAGTTCAGAGAAACTGAGTTCAGAGGAACTGTATCTAGAGAAAATGGCGGGGGTGCATCGGAATCGAACCGACCTACGACGTTGTTCGCGCCGCACCATGGGTTTGAAACCCAGGAGGCCCACCAGGTACCCATTCACCCCCTCAGTGGAGTAATAAGTTTGGCACAGCATTCAGGTTTGGCAAGATACACATTCAATTATCGGCCAGATTAGACACTCGGAAGACACCCACGAGGTGTCAATTCAGAATCGATACTCTCGGTGTGCCCGTCGATGCTTTGACTTCGCCGATCACCACATGGGTTGCCACCCCTGCGGAGTCTTGAAGGTCTGACAACAATCTATCGACTCGATCTTCTGGAATGGCGATCAATAAGCCTCCTGAAGTTTCAGAATCTAGGCAGAGTGAAATTAGAGATTCTTCGATGCCCTGTTCGACGGAGAGTCGATCACCCAAATGAGCTCTATTTCTCCCCGAGCCTCCGGAGCAATATCCTGCTTTTGCAAGATCTGCGACACCCGGGAGAAGGGGAAGCTTTGTAGCGTGAAAATAGATGTCGACGTTGCTGGCGAGAGCCATTTCAGATCCATGTCCGCACAACCCGAAGCCCGTGACATCTGTCGCCGACTTTACGCCATGATTCATGGCGATCTGAGCCGCAGCAGCATTCAATGTAGACATGGATGTCGTGGCTGTTGCAAGAATGTCTGCGTCGATTTCTGATTTGTTGAGAGCGGTGCTGACGGTTCCTGTCCCCAGAGATTTGGTGAGGACGAGAACATCTCCTGCCCGGGCTCCACCATTGGTCAGCATATGATCAGGATCGATGGTGCCGGTGACTGCGAGACCATATTTGATCTCAGCATCCCTGACACTATGACCGCCGAGAAGGGCACAATTGGCCTCTTCCATTTTCTCTGCTCCTCCGGAAAGTATTTCTCCGAGGATGGTCATCGGTAATTCCTCTGGGAATCCCACGATGTTGAGAGCGCTGAGAGGTAATCCTCCCATGGCATAGATATCTGAAAGACTATTGGCGGCTGCGATGCGTCCGAACTCTCGGGGGTCATCGACGATAGGCGGAAAGAAATCGACAGTTTGAACGATGGCTTTGTCGGTTCCCGGGATGCGAACTACGCCAGCATCATCGAGAGTACCGGGACCATGTAGGACTTCTTCCCGACTGGGCATCTTAAAGTTGGAGAGGACCTCGACCAGGTCCCCGGGGGAGAGCTTGGCCGCTCAGCCGGCACACGAAGCGTAATTTGTCAGGCGAATCGGTGTATCAGACATCTTGGCCTCCTCTCTTTCAAAGTGAAAGATCACCCCGCGGCACTCTCTGGTCAAGAGTTCAGGGTCGATCTGGTTCAAATTGTTGATCTGATCAGGAAGCGAGGATCTCGGAGAATCGGGCGACGATCACGTCCAGTTCTTCATCCTCAAGAGTGCGAACATCCAGAATGATGGCGTCATCCTGAACTGTCGGCAATATCGCCGGCTCGCCAGTGCGGAGTTTTCGAGCTAACTCAGCAGTGGCCAGAAGGGGAGAGGTGATCTTTAGGCCCAGAGATTTAATGGGCTGTGCGGGCAATGAGCCGCTTCCTGCATATCCGTCATGGTCTAGGAGGTGAACTTGAAGGTCGGATCAGCGGGATAAATCATGGTGAAGTTTTCCCTGGCGCTCTTTCAGCGTTTCAGGAGTATCCAAAACCCTTCTCAAGGAAGGAATACTCTGGATCGACTCTTCTTCGCCTCGGAGGTAAATACGCAATGTTTGCTCAAGGGCAATATAGGTCATGCGCCCGGGTCTCATCGCTCGGTACAGGGGGTGCTTTCTGCACTTTTGAACAAGATCAGCACTACCTGCAATAATACCCGCTTGAGGTCCACCTAATAGTTTGTCTCCGCTGAAACAGACAAGAGCACAGCCACTCTCTAGGCTATCACGAACCCAAGATTCTCCACGTAATCCCCGGGATGCCAGATCGACCATGCAGCCAGAGCCCATGTCATGCACGACGGGGACTCCATGAGTTTTTCCAACGGCGCACAATTCGGATATCTCAGCTTCTTCAGTAAAGCCGACGACTTTGTAATTTGAAGTGTGAACTTTCAGGATCATTCCCGAGTCACTGGAACAGGCTTCATCGTAATCACGGGCTCGGGTTCTATTGGTAGTTCCCACTGCTTTCAAGCGCGCTCCACCTTGTTCCATGATGTCTGGAATACGGAATGAACCGCCGATCTCTACGAGTTCCCCATGAGAGACGAGAACTTCCTGATCCTTAGCAAGGGCAGATTAAAGAAGGAGTGTTGCTCCGGCATTATTATTGACCACGGTGGCATCTTCAGCACCCGTCAGCTCCCTGATCAAATCCACACAGCCTTCATCGCGATTTCCGCGAAGCCCCGATTCTAGGTCTATTTCTACCCGGACCGGATGCCTCAGTTGTTCGACGAGAGAATCTGCGACCTCGGATGCCAGAGGTGCTCTTCCAAGGCCAGTGTGGAGCACGATTCCTGTCCCATTGATGACTCTGCGATAAAAGGGTGTTTGTCTTTCTGAAAGACGATCAGACAATCTTTGGATGATGTTATCTTCTGAAAAGTCCTCTTCCCCAGCATCTCCAGCGAGTGCCCGAGCACGCAGTGAATCCAGCAATGAGCGACATTCTGCGAGAACGAGTGATCTTGAGTGCTGTTGGCTGAGAGAATCCATCTTGTCGAACTTCATCAGTCGATCGACTTGGGGAAGTTTTCTGAGCAATGCACCGATTTCGGTGGGGGTCATCGAGGCCTTTCGGCAGATTTCTCCAAAAGGGCCTTTTGTGTTGAGGCCCTACGTAACTTAACGATCTCGGCGTCCCCAGTGGAGATCAGTTCAATTCTGGCCTTCAGATCGAGAACCGAGATCGGAAGTGTACCCTGAATGAGGAGTGGTTTGCGAGAGATAGAATCGATCCAAACCCGGAGAGTTCCATGGATTCCAAAAAGCCCCTTGAAGCGCTTCTTTTCATTCCCATCGGAAGATAAGGGAGAAAGGCTGAGTTCGATCGCTTCGTACGTGCCCTCTTTAACAGTGATCTCTTTTGTCTGCAGTTTCTTCACTTCGACAAACCAGCGTGAGTCGTCATTGATCGCTGGAATGATGATGGTGTCATCATCGCTCGGGAAATTTGCTGTTCTTGCCACAAAGATAGAGGTGAGCAAGTCAACATAAGGCTCATCGATTTGATGGACCTTTTTTACGATCCATGACTCATGAGTAGGGTTTCCACATTTCTTGTCGCCGCAATGTTGATCCTTAGTCCCCCAAGGAATGGGACCTTTCCAAGAGACCTCCGCAATGTTGTGTTTTGGATTAGCACAATCTGATTTTCTACAGTGCTCTCGTTTGGTGTAGTTGATAGAGCCATTCTCAAAGAGCAACTTTTTCGTGTGATATTCTGAGCCTCTTTGGACATTGATGTATTCGATGGGCTGCCCGGTCATGCGATCCAGTCGGGAAGTAATTTGTTGATCGATCAAATAACCGAATCGCTCACCTTTTCCTCGGGCATGAAGAATAGTGGTTTCGGGGTCCTCTTGAAATGCAGCCAATTCCAAATGACCGACGAGGACTTGGGCCCCCTTCCACTCGACAGTGGCTTCGAAGACCAGGCGTTCTCCTAGTGGTAATGAAGCTGGAACGATTCCAGAGAATGATTCCACAGCCACGCCTTTTTCAAGGCGTCCGAAGTCATCGAGGTCATCGTCTTCATCGATTTTCTCATCCGATGGATTTTGAGGCGCCTGATCCGTGATGGGGATAGGCGATAAATCGGCAAGGGGAATTTGGGCAATCAGTGAGTCTTTCATCAAAAGAATCACGGATGCCACTATGAGCAGGTGGGGCCAGCACCTGAACCTTAGGCTTTCCAAGAGAACTCCGCATCTACTAAGTCAACTTATAATAGGAGGGAGAATACCTGCTGATCTCCCCCAAGATCGTGTTACAGAGGATGTTATACCCAAAGACACATATTTGCCAACGCTGGAACGGTGTCTTTTAGTTCCCAGAAGACTAACTTGTCTCTCTGAAGCATTTTTTCTTGTCAGGATGTGTTTGCAGGATCGAATCCGGGCAACATACTGAGGCTCAGCCCAGTCCCTGAGCCGATCTCAGGAGTTTGGGTCTGATCAGGATCGAGGGTCGACGTTGCTGGTTGGCACGTCGCAAAGAAGTGTTCAGATATTAATTCTCGAAGGAAGGAGAGCCTCATGAACAAAGGCGAACTCATTGCATTTGTGCAAAAGGAACTAGACGAGACCACAGCGGGAGCAGAGCGCTGCGTTAACGCTGTCATCGATGGTATCAAAAAGGGAGTGAAGAAGGACAAGACCGTTCAAATGGTCGGCTTCGGAACCTTTAGCATCCGCAAGCGTGCGGCTCGTACGGGTCGTAACCCACAGACGGGTGAGAGCATCAAGATCAAGGCTTCTAAGAGCGTTGCCTTTAAGCCTTCGAAGACTTTCAAGGACATGGTCTGATCTACGAAGCAATTTTGTAAAAAGGGTGAGTGCTCCTAGTGGGCGCTCACCCTTTTTTTATTGCAAGTTCTGGGGATCAATATCAAGAGTGATGCGAGTCGAAGACCAGCGCGCCTTTTCGGTCTGTGCAATTTTTCCCAACTCTCGGAGTGCATCTCGAGAAGTACTCTTCAACAAAACATGAAGTCGATACCTGTTTCGTAACTTTTCGAATGGGGCAGGAGCGGGTCCAAGTATCTGCGAATCTTCTCGGGCCGCTGCCTTGATGACCAGTGCGATTTCATCCGCTGTTTGTCTCACACGGGATTCATCTTCATCTTCAAAAACGAGGCGAGCCAGAAATCCATGCGGAGGATAACGCAGCATTTTTCTGACGGTTGTTTCTTGCTCCAGAAGAAGTTCGAGATCTTGTCGAACAGCGCAGGTGATGGCGTAGTGTTCAGGTTGTCGGGTTTGAAGTGCCACGTGTCCCGGCAAATCGCCTCTTCCGGCGCGACCTGCAACCTGACACAGTAACTGTGCTGTTTTTTCTGCAGAGCGGAAATCGGGCAATCCCAAAGCTACATCTGCATCCAGAACCCCGACCAGGGTGACTCCAGGAATATCATGGCCTTTCGCCACCATTTGGGTGCCTACCAGAATACGGGTTTCTCCATCCCTAAATTTTTGAAGGATGCGCTGCATTCGACTAGCGCTAGTGACTGTATCCCTGTCGAGACGGTCAATTTCGACATTTGGAAAGAGTGTCACCAGAGTTTCCTCAATATTCTCTGTACCCGGTGAGCGTTGGCGAAAACCTGTGAATTCACACTGTGGGCACCGGTCTGGGATACCTCTTTTTTCATCGCAATAATGGCACTGTGCCAAGTCTTTCGCTTTGTGATAGGTCATAGGGATATCGCAACTGGCACAACGAAATGAAAATCCACATTGTTTGCATTGGACATCGCGAGCGAATCCTCGCCGATTGAGGAAGAGTAGGACTTGTTCGTTCCTGTCGATGGTTTCACGAATCAAGTCGATCAAGCGACGTGACAGGAGCCCATGAGAGGCCCCCGCACCTTTTTCGTGACGACGATCAATAACTTCAATGGTCGCCAGTTCGCGTTGACTCACACGGTGATTCAAAGAGAGTTTTTCAAATCGTCCCTGACGTGCGTTTTCGAGTGACTCCATGGATGGTGTCGCAGAACCGAGAACGCATGGAATGCCATTTTGATGAGCACGCATGACAGCCACATCGCGGGCATGATACCGGGGACTGTTTTCCTGCTTGTAGGAACTCTCGTGGCACTCGTCGACGATAATCAGGCCTAAATCTTGAACAGGTGCGAAGACCGCGCTTCGGGCTCCCAGAGCCAGCTGGACCTCTCCCGATCGTAGACGTTCATGATGAACAGCACGTTCCGTATCAGAAAGCATCGAGTGGAGTACTGCTACTGGACCTAAGCGCTCAGTGAATCTCTCGATGGCTTGAGGCGTCAAAGCGATCTCTGGCAGTAAGACGAGTACTCCTTGTCCCTTTGCCAATGCGTGTTGAGCGCTGCGAATATAAACTTCCGTCTTCCCACTGCCCGTGACTCCATGGAGTAAGAAAGTTTTATAACTGTCTGTATCCAGCTGTTTACAGATGATTTCAATCGCAACTGTTTGTTCCTCATTGGGTTCGAAGGGGGGAGGTACTTCCCAGGGAGGAGAGTCGGGTTTTTTCTGTCCAGGAACACCGAACTCCGGCGGAAGACCATCAAAGATTTCGAGTTGGCCTCGCTTGTGGAGAGTTTTGACAGGGCTATCACTGACTTCGCAGTCTTCGAGAAGGCGTCGCATCGGCACCGGGTCCGGGGATTGATTCAAATATGCGAGAACCTTTTTTCGGGTCGCAGCGCCGCCGCCTTTTTCGGGAGGGTGGTCTCCGGATTCGATAGTTTTCACCCAACGGACTTGGCGAATCTTTCTTTCTCTCACCGGTTTTGGAAGGGCGGACTCGATCGTTTCGCCGATTCCCGCGACATAGTAATGGGAGGTCCATTGCAATAGTTTGAGCAGATCCGACGAGAGTTCAGCACCTTCGGGGACTCTGGAGAGGATCTTTCTCAAACGAGGATGCGGAGAAGTATCTGTGATCTCGACGACCCAGCCATATCGCTGAGTGCTGCCAAATGGGACGAGAACTGGGACTCCAGGAACGATTTCACTGAGAAGTTCGTCTGGGATCCGGTAATCAAAGGGTTCATGCAAAGGAACTGGGATGGCGACGCGAGCGACGTTTTTCAACCGGGTTCCCCTTCCATGGACTTCTCTGAGCATTGGTATTCCTGCAGACCCCCCTGGGTAACTCGAACAGCGGGGACAGGCAAGTGGCAAGAAAACGTCAGAACAAGGCCAATCGGTTCCCTTGTGGAGGGGCCTCTTCAGCGGGATGATAGGAAATGGCCACATGAAGCAAATCTGGAGAATATGGATCGTCAAGATACGGAACACGAGTACTGGTTCGAGAAGGCTTTCGTCGCCGACTATCTCGAAGTCTATCCGGCCAGAACGGTCGAGTCGGCTCGAAATGAAGCTCTCGCTGCTCTGAAATGGCTCTCGCCTGCTCCCGGTCAAAAGTTGTTAGATCTTTGTTGTGGTGCCGGCCGACACTCCGTTTGGCTCCAGGAGTCCCAGTGTCAGTTGTATGGCGTAGACTTGTCCAAAGATCTTCTCACCGAAGCACGTCGCCATTTGAGTGAAGATGTTTCCCTCTCCAGAGCAGATATGCGTGACCTTCCCTTTGAACGTGATTTCTTTGACCACGTGATGATGTTTTTCACCTCCTTTGGATATTTTGCTGGGGACGAAGAAAATCGTCGAGTTTTGTCTGAAGTGGCCCGGGTTTGTTCTCCCGGGGGGCTTTTTCTACTCGACCTCCCTGATCGTGCAACAACGATCGAACAATTGATTCCGAGCAGTGAAAGACGTGTGGGCGACCGGACTATCCGTGAAGAGAGATGCATGACAGCGGATGAAATGAGGGTCGAAAAAACAGTGACCATCACGGGACCTGGCGAAAATCGAAACTACACCGAATCGGTGCGTCTCTTCTCGCGCGAAGAAATCGAAACCCTACTACAGGCGAGTGGTTGGGAATCGAAGTTTTGTTATGGAGACTGGGACGGCAATGGGCACGAGGCTGGAATCTCTCCTCGAATGATATTTGTTTCGTCTCGAGTGGGGGAGAATTCATGCCCATGAAGAAATCACCACAAAATGCCCTCGACTTGAGATTACGAGGAGGAGCCGTTGCTGAAGATCTGTTTGGCAAGTTGGCTTTGGGATCTGAAGATGTCGCACGTGATATCGGGGATCACCACTCTGACCGAGAAACCAGAGAACGATGGATTCAAGCGCTTCGCCCGATGTGGGCGACGCTTGATTTGCCGGAGTCTTCACGGCTGGCGCAGGAACGCCTCAATGATCCTGAGTGCCGTATTATCGTGACAGGGCAACAACCGGCTCTTTGGGGAGGCCCTCTTCTTTGTACGACGAAGTTATTAGCGGCCACAAGGCTCGCTGCTGATTTGAATAGTCAGGGCATCCCTGCCGTACCATTGTTCTGGGTAGCTGACGACGATCATGATGTGAGTGAGTTGGACCCTGGGGAATTTGTATCAAAAAAATCGATCCCTGCCGAGTTTGAACCGGGACTTCGTCCTTTCTACTCATTGACCCCTGCCTCGTCGGCAAGTGAGCGACTCGAAGCGTTGAAGGTGAGCCTCGGCGATGCTCCTCATGCTGAAAGTGTTCTACAAAAATGTGAAAAACTCATCTCTGAAGAGGTCGATCCGGGCCGGGAATTTGTCGAGTTGATGCTGGAGTTGATGCCCGATGAGGGTTGGTTACCGGTTTTCCCACGAGCTCTTCGGGAGCTTCAAATGCCATTGTTGAAAATGGCCCATGAGAAAGCCGAAGAATTCCAAGCAGAGATTCGTCAAGCTTCGATGGATCAGGAAGCTCTCGGAATTCCTGCCCCCGTCAGTGTGCGGTCGGGTTCACCTTTCTTTTGGCATGATGAAAATGGGGACAGGGTTCGACTCGAAAAGATGGGAACCCGATCCACTGCTCAACTTCTAGGAGATCCAGAAGCATTCTCTCCGGATGCATTATTTCGGGGAATCGTTCAGGATGTTCTGCTGGATCCTGCGGCTGTCATAGTGGGTCCCACCGAGTTGTGTTACACCCTTCAGACACGTCGTCTTCGTCAACTTTGGAACTTGCCTAGGCCTCTATTGCTTCCTCGTCCTGCCGTCAGGCCTGTTCAAAGAGATCATTTGGACCGACTCGAGGAACTCGGAATAGGTCTCGATCGACTCGGTCCAAAACTCGATCCGATCGAAGTGGTTCCTTCTCCCAAAGCAGAGTTGCGTGGGCAGGAATTAAGTCTGGCGGCGGATCCGGTTATACAGATCCTTGATTCTTTAGCACATGAGCAACACTCCAATCCGACTTTGAACCGGAAAGCGGCGAGGATGTCGCTTCGGTGGCGGCAACAATTGAATGCATTGAAGCGTTCTGTCGAAGAGGGACTGGATCGAGACGTGGAAGCCCGGCGGCAAAAAGTGTTGGCCGTGCTGGAAGATATCTTTCCCGGAGGTTTGGAACCGGAAAGGTCCCGAAACCTATTGGATTTGATCAGCTGGCAAGGCTTTGACTGTTTGAGCGAAGTCGCGGCAGTTTTAGACACTGCAATTCGCCGTTGGGATGGTTGTGTTTGTCCGTGGATCATTTCTGAGAATTATACGCACCCGAGGGCGAACGCCCCGCAAAAGAGCCCCAAAGAGAAGGATTCCGATGTCTCATCTTGCTGAACCTCTCGATCTTCTAGTCGTTGCAGCACACCCTGACGATGCAGAAATTTCCATCGGCGGGACGATTTTGGCAACCATCGCTGCCGGTAAACGAGTGGGTATCGTTGATTTGACCCGCGGAGAACTCTCAAGTCGGGGTACCCCCGAATTGCGTGCTGAAGAAACGAAGGCCGCAACTGAACTTCTCGGAGTCCATTTTCGAACATGCCTGAATCTTCCAGATGGTTCGGTGAGGGATACGGATGATGCTCGAGAAGCTCTCGTAGGTGTGATTCGAAAAACAAGACCCCGAGTGTTGCTGGCTCCATGGAGAGATGACCTTCATCCCGATCATGCGGGAGCGGGTCTCCTTGCCTATAGAAGTCTTTATCTCGGTGGTGTGAAGATGTATCCCCATGGGAAACCTGCTTCCGTACAGCATCGTCCCGCCACGTTAGGTTATTACATGTGTCATACTCCGTTCGAGCCGAGTGTGATTGTCGATGTCTCAGATCATTGGAGCCAAAAGGTGGAAGTTGTGAAGTGCTACTCGTCGCAATTTTTCGACCCTGAAAACGATGGTCCTCCTACGAAAATTTCGAAGCCTGGATTTATGGCTGCTGTTGAAGGCAGAGCTCGAGATCTGGGAGGACGTGGCGGTGTTGACTTGGGGGAGGCCATCGTTTGGCAAGATCCTCCTGCAGTGGTGAATCCGGTGGACATGATCGCTGGTTCAGGTCTCTCAGCTGTGGACCCAAAGGGGATATCTTCATGAAGATCGCCATGGTCTGCCATCCCACACATGGAGGAAGTGGAGTGATCGCTTCAGAGTTGGGAATGCGATTGGCAAAAAGAGGACACGAAGTTCACTTTGTTTCCCATGAACGTCCCTTCCGTTTGGATCCTCTGACTTTTGGAGTGCGCTTTCACAAGGTCCATGTCAGTTCATATCCACTGTTTAGATATCCTCCGTACGCATTGGCTCTTGCGAATCAATTGTCGCAAGTGATTCAGGATCACGACATCCAGGTGATCCATGCTCACTACGCTATTCCCCATTCACTCGCAGGTATTTTGGCGAGAAATATGAATGCCGATCGCAACGTCAAGGTGATGACTACCTTGCATGGAACCGATATCACGCTCATTGGAACCGATCCTTCCTACACCGATATCACACGGTGGGCGATGCAAGAGAGTGACTATGTCACCGGAGTGAGTGATTGGCTTGCAGAGGTTACACGCAAAGAACTCGGTGGCGATCTCTTCGTCAATACGATTCCCAATGCCGTCGATGCGGAGGTGTTCTCTCGAGATCAGGCGTGTTCTGAGTTGCGAGAACGCTTTGCTTCCCAAGGAGAATTGTTGATCTCTCATGTCAGCAACTTCCGCCCGGTGAAAAGAACAAAAGACGTACTAAAGACTTTTGCTCTCGCAGCACAGGATATTCCTGCACGTTTGCTGATGATCGGAGACGGTCCTGAGTTGATCTCCGCACAAGCTGAAGCACG
Source organism: Planctomycetia bacterium (assembly GCA_009937185.1). Lineage (GTDB taxonomy): Bacteria > Planctomycetota > UBA8108 > UBA1146 > UBA1146 > UBA12191. The sequence goes on along the minus strand of JAACCY010000191.1, from coordinate 5,753 downwards.
TGAACTGGGTATTCAGGATCGGGTGGAGTGGCTCGGGATCATCGATGAAACAGCACCGTTACTCGCCGGTACTGATCTGTTTTTACTTCCGAGCGAGAGCGAATCATTCGGACTGGCAGCCTTGGAAGCGATGGCATCAGGGTTACCCGTGATAGCCACAGACTCGGGGGGGATCCCAGAAGTGGTCGTGGATGGTGAGACCGGATTTTTATCCCCTGTGGGCGATATCGAATCTCTGGCTCGGGGCACACGCGAACTGCTGGTCAATTCTGAAAAACGAAATCAGTTTTCAGAGCAGGCAAGACAACGGGTGATGGATCTGTTCCGTTGGGCCCCAGTGATCGAAAGATATGAGCAGGCTTACGAAGGACTTTTCTCCGGCGGATCATGAGGAGCAGGAGCGGCATCTTCCGCTTCCAGATCGGGCCCTCCAGCAGTCTCGATGGCATGCGGAATGGCGGTCCAAATCACGTCGAGGCACTCCGAGATCGCTTTTGGATTTCCAGGAAGATTGATCACGAGGCAGGTCCCTCTTCGCCCGGCGGTGGCTCGCGAGAGAATGGCCGTGGGCACCTGATCCCAGGTTTTGGCTCTCATCTTCTCACCAAATCCGGGAATGAGCACTTCGCAGGCATCTGCAGTGGCTTCGGGGGTGATATCCCGGGGACCGAACCCTGTCCCTCCTGTAGTGATGATCAGGCAACAATCAGCGGCCATCTCCTCGATGGCGGTCGCGATCAACGAGCGGTCATCCGAGACAATTCGCATCTCAAAGGGAGGGCAATTGGGAATTCGGGGGGTGAGCCAATTTCGCACTTCGGGGCCACCCCGATCTTCATAAACACCCCTAAAAGCCCTGTCAGAGACTGTTAAAACACCAATTTTAGTAGTGAGAGCCTGATTCATCAGTGATTTCCTCATTTCAAAAGTCACCATATCCTGCAGGGTCACTTCGAGAAAGGGCTACAAATCCGATCGAATCTGCATGACAATGGGTATTCAGGGAAACAAGAAAAAGTTCAAAATCCCGCGAGGGATTCATTCTTTCTCCGCGTCTTCCTGATGACGCCGGATTAACATGTAGAAGTGGAACAGGTCTTGGTTTCAGGATCTTGTTCAGAGTCCCAAGAGATACCCGGTTGGTCCCAAACTGACCTGTTTTGAGAGGATGGCCATGCGCATCTTGACCCTCATGATTGCCTTTCTTTTTGTAATGAGCACCGCCGGCTGGTTAGTCGGTCAGTCCGATGAAGTTTCTCGTCGTCCACTGGATCTCCCATCCGGAGGTGCCGGAGACGGAGATGAAGAAGAAGACGCTCCTGAAACGATCAGTTTCTGGGGTGGTGAGTACGAAGGCGATGCCTTCTTCTGGTGTCTCGACAAGTCCTGCTCTATGAGTTGGAACGGTGAGATCGAAGATTTGAAGCAAGAGTTTACGCAAACACTGAACTCTCTTTCCTCACAAGCCGAGTTCGGTGTCGTGGCTTTCTCTGAAGGTCACTCTGTTTGGAATCCGATGCCGCAGCGTGCCAACCCCGCCAACAAGGGTTCCGCCACCGCATGGGTGCTCAACCTGAATGCTGCCGGATGGACCTGTCTGGGCCCTGCCGCAGTGGAGACACTCAACATTGCGAACCAGTGCTCGAAAGCCATGAAGCAGGTTCTCATCCTCTCTGACGGTGAGCCTTACTGCAACGGGACCAATACCGCCTCCCAGTGTCTGACCGACGTGGCGGCCGCCAACTGGCAACAGATTCCCGTGAACACGATTTACATTGCCAGTGACACCGGCGGAATCTCGTTCATGCAGCAGCTGGCCGCACAAAACAATGGAACATTCTTCCAGCCCAACTAGGGACGGAACAAGACGTTCAGGCGAAGGGTCGAAGTCCAATCCGGATTTCGGCCCTTCTTCCATTTCACAACAAGCGTTGATAGACATGGGTTGATAGACATTGGTTGATAAGCATTGAGAGTTGAGGTGGAGTCATGGGAGGGAAAGTGATCTGCGCCGGTGCGATCGTGGCGGATATGGTGGCTCGCTCCATTCCGGCGATTCCTGCTGCGGGTGCTTCTGCAAAAACCCCTGAGATCTCACTCAACATTGGAGGTTGCGCTGCAAATGCGGCGACGGGCCTAGCGCGACTCGGCAGAGACGTTCAGTTGTGTGGTGCGGTCGGGGAAGACGATCTCGGAAACTACCTCGCTAGAGCCCTTGCCGCCGAAGGTGTCGGGCTAGAGCTGTTTCAGCAGAAAATAGGGCAGAGAACTGGAACGACTTTTGTGATTAATACGGATGGTGAAGATCGTCGATTTATCTCAGATACAGGTGCGAATGACTGCGCGTGGCCCGAAGAAGTGCCCTCAGAAGCCCTCGCCGACGTTGCTGTATTGTCAGTTCATGCTCATGGTCTCTCTGAAAGACCTCATGTCGAAGATCTTCTTCGCTGGTTCAAAGAGGCACGTGACCAAGGAACTCTCACCGTTCTCGATGTGATTTATATCCCAGGCAGAAATCTCCTCAAAGAATTAGAAGAGCTCCTTCCATATGTCGATGTGTTCACTCCCAACGATGAAGAGATTCGAAAGTTGTTTGGAGAAATGGCTCCGGATCGTGCTTTGCAACGCTGTCTCGATATGGGTGTCGGAACAGCGGTGATCACTCGGGGCGAAAACGGAGTGATCTGGCAAGACTCAGATGGGGTTGGAGATCTTCACGCCCCTGATGTGGACGAGGTCGATGGAACGGGCTGTGGCGATGCGTTCGTTGCCGGATGGATAGATGCTCATTTGGATGGGTTGACGATCCGTGAAAAGATGATGCGAGGATCGCTCATGGGGGCGGCTGCAGCATTGCAACCCGGAGCGATAGCGGGGTTACCCGACAGATCACAGCTGAATTCGATGTTCCGCAATAATTCTTCCTTACTGGAAGATCCTTCCTGATCCCCGGATAATTTTTCCGGAGGGCAAATCTCATACCCGCAAATTTCAACGATAACCCCTTCAAAGCAGGCCTAATTCCTGTTGATGGGTGATCCTTCTCTGGCGGAGACTCCGCCGAAATTCCCGGATGTGCAAGATCCAGAGAAGAGTTCTCTGAGACCCACACATCCCGTGTCGGATTGTTGTGTGAGAGGAGTGGGAATCGTAATGCCCATGAATGAAACAAAGATGAAGGACCCTGAATTCAAAGAATTCTTCGCTGTCATGATGAGTATGGTCTTCGTGGTTCTGTTGCTGGGTGGGTTGAACCCATTCGAGGCAGAGGCTGCATCTGGAGAGCGAAAGCCTCTCGATATGCCCTCAGGCGGAAGAGGGGCCGATGACGACGAAGAAGATGCCCCTGAAACGATCATTTTTTACGGGAATGATTATGAAGGGGATGCCTTCTTTTGGTGTCTCGATAAGTCCGGCTCTATGGAATGGGGCGGGGCGATGGAGGATTTACAACAAGAGGTGACAGAGGCGGTCAATTCGCTGAGCCCACAAGCAGAGTTCAGTATTGTGGCTTTCAGTTCCAATACAGTGACCTGGTCGACCACGCCGAAAGCGGCGACGACGGCGCAAAAAGCAGCAGCGATTGCTTGGGTCAATAGTCTCGTGCCTGACGGTTGGACTTGTCTGGCGCCTGCAGCAATTACGATGTTACAAATTTGTAATCAGTCCAGTAAGCCTGCACGACAAATGTTGATTCTGAGTGATGGAGTACCGACCTGTGATGGTGTGGATACGACCAATCAGACATTGTCTGAGATCACTACTGCAAACTGGCAGCAAGTACCGATTCACACTATCTACATCAACGATGACAGCGAAGGCATCAGTTTTATGCAATTGCTCGCTGCACAAAATTTTGGATCGTTCTATATTTTCAATAATTGAGAACAGATCTAATTTCTACTGATCATGAAGAAGATCTCCAGGTCCCTTTGCTTCACCGCATGGGGATCTGTTTTTTTAGGTATTCGACATCAGTCCATTTGATCTAGGAGTGATTGCGCTTCGAGACGGCATTGGGTCGCTTGCATGGGTTTGTTCTGCATGAGGTAGATTTCTGCCAGATTGAGAAGGACCCAGCGCGTATCTTCCTGTTGATTTTTAGTTTCTCGCAACTGAACGAGCGAGCTCGTCAGAGCGGCTTCTGTCGAAGCCAGAAGACTTTGGATTCGTTCCGGCGGCGACCCTGATCTATGGGTTCGCTGTTGAAGTGCCAGCAAGAGGTTAGAAGACCGAGAGAGGCCTTCACTCCAAGCAGGGGCCGGAATAGCTTGTTGGTCCAGCACGATCACGAGGGCCAGTCCCAGAAGCCATGAGATACCCGTGACACCACGGATCCGTTGGCTCTTCTTATCGAAGCGTTGACGGAAATCTCTGTCTTCTTGATAGCGGTGAAGCACCTGAATCCGATCGATGATGGAAGGGTGTCTCCAGCTGCCCTTCTCTTTGAAATGACGCCCACCCCGACGTAATTGCAGTAATGCTTGCGCGATGGCTCCCTTCTTTTGCGTCAGATTTTCACTGAAGAGATCCGCCTCATGTTCCATGTGATGAGAGACGATTCGAAACAGGAAATAGAAACTGCCGATAGCGATGAGAGAGGGCCAGAGGGGGTTCTCCATGGATTCAAGAGCGATAAGTAGCCAGAAGGCGACAGACAAAGTGACTGTGATAAAGAGCCATAGATGATATCGACGGGCGTGAGCCAATTCATGGGCGATGACTGCATCCAATTCGTCCTCCGACATATTTTGGATGAGAACATCTGTGATAAATACGCGCCTCTGAAATGGAAACAGTCCGGTCATCATGGCATTTCCGACCGGTCGAGTTCCCGTCTGCCAGATTCTCAAAGAGATGTCTCGAAGACCGGATTTTTGGCACAGCTTATTGAACCGGTCTTTGAGAACCCCAGCGGGAAGTCTTTTGCTGGAGAGGATCACTTCAAAGAGAAACGGAGCGAAGAGGATCAGTAAGACTGCAGGAATCACGGTGAAGCTTAATTGCGCCGTAGGATGAAGTAATGCGAAGGTATCGGGATTCAGCGAAATCCACTCTTCGATGGTACCGATGAGTAAAAAGGGTACGGCAAGAAAGAAATTGGGACGAAGGCTTTGCCAGAACTCACCTCGCAAACTGATCAAAGATCTATGACCGACTGCGATGGCTAATGGAATTGCAGAGAGTGCGATGCCGAGAATGAGTGGGAATATGGCGAGGAGTAACGCTGCGCCTGGGAATATAACCGACGTATTTGCACGTGATACTTCTGCCCAGCCCAATGGGCCGAGAAGCAGTATCCAAAGTAAGAGCGTGGTCAGAGATCCTGCCATGTGAGCACGTCGGAGGAGCGCACGTGGCAACGGCATTTTTTGGCGAAAGCGTCGCCCTCCCGCAATAAGTAAAAGGCACCACTCAATTAAAGGTGGCAATAAGGACAACATGATAAACGGCAGCAGCAGATCAAATGGAGCTGGAAAGGTATGCAGTTGTTGATATTCGTCTGGAAGAAATTCCGGAAGAATATTCCAAAGAATCAAAGCTAGAAAAAAGGTACCGAGTGCGGGCAAAATTTTCCCTCTGAGTCGAAGCGGGTCATGATTGAGAGCCAGCTGACGTAAGGGTTTGATTGTTCACGAAAAAGCCCCTCCGAGCCACTGGCACGGAGGGGTTTTCTTTTTTGTGTTGAATCGAGGACTCAGGACTTTCGAACCTGCGAGCGAATGAGGTACTTCATGACCAGGTCCTGATCT
>JAACCY010000038.1 GCA_009937185.1 Planctomycetia bacterium | reverse complement strand
ATCACCGTTTCTCGCAAGAGCGAGGTGCGGATTGCCCGCTCCATGCATGGAACCTCTCGTCAACTTCTCCAGAACATGATCGTTGGAGTGACGGAAGGGTTTAAAAAAGAACTCGAAATCATTGGTGTTGGATACAACGCCAAAGTTCAGGGAAGCAAGCTGATCTTATCGATCGGCTTTTGCCACCCTGTTGAATTTGACAAGCCTGAAGGTGTTGAAGTTGTGTGCCCGGAGAATACGAAGATCGTTATCTCTGGCACTGACAAGCAGGCAGTAGGGCAGTTCGCTGCCAACATTCGTGCCGTCCGTAAGCCCGAGCCCTACAAGGGTAAGGGAATTCGTTACAAGGACGAGGTCGTTCGCCGTAAACAAGCCAAAAGCTTCGGATCTTAAGGAGGTCAGACGCGATGAAAGCCATCAAGAAAAAGACAGTTCGTCGCCTCCGCAGGAGACGGCATATCAGAAAGAAAGTTTCCGGAACTGCGAGCCGTCCAAGGCTGACAGTTTTCCGAAGTGCAAAGCACATCTACTGCCAAGCGATCGACGACTTTACAGGAGTCACACTCGCCAGCGCTTCCTCCCAGGCGTCGGAAATCAGCTCAGCTGGTTCTTCTGGCAACATCAAGGGAGCCGAAGCAGTAGGAACACTTCTCGCCGAAAGATTGAAGGAAAAGGGTATCGAAGCCCTCGCTTTTGATCGTAACGGCTACAAGTATCACGGGCGGATCGAGGCACTTGCCGAAGCGATTCGCAAGGAAGGCATCAAGGTTTAACCATGGCTGAAGAAAACAAGCCCGCAGAAGAAGCGAAGCCAAAAACTGCAGCTGCTGCTCCTGCGGCAGGGGCTACATCAGCCCCCTCCAGCGACGGCGCTTCTGGCCGAGGAGGCCGAGGCGGTAATAATCGTCAAGGCGGAGGCGGACCCGGTGGCGGCGGTGGCGGCGGTGGCGGTGGTGGTCGCGGCGGCCGTGGTGGTCGTGGTGGACGCGGTGGACGCGGAAAAGGTCGCGGTCGAGAAGAGGATGAAGGTCCACGTCTCGAAGAGCGAGTTGTCAAAATTAACCGTGTTGCGGCGACTGTAAAAGGTGGACGTCGTATGTCCTTCAGTGCACTCGTTGTGCTGGGTGATAAAAAAGGCAAGGTGGGCATCGGATTCGGAAAAGCCAAGGAAGTGCAGAGTGCACTCGAAAAGGCTTTCAAGGATGCGCGTGCAAATCTCGTCACCATTCAGTTGAAGGGAACGACGATTCCACATGAAGTGGTCGGCGTTTCAGGAACTGCTAAGGTCAAGTTGATTCCAGCTTCTCCGGGAACCGGAGTTATCGCGGGAGCGGCCGGGCGTGCGGTCCTCGAGTGTCTCGGGGTTCAAGATGTCCTGACCAAGCAATATGGAAGTAACAATCCTCTCAACGTGGTAAAAGCTACGCTTGAAGGACTCAGTCGCATGCGTTCGCGTGAGCAGGTTGAGAAACTGCGGGGAGTGACCCTAGCATGAATCTCTACGAACTAAATCATCGTTCCGATAAATACAAAAGCCGTAAGCGCGTTGGTCGTGGTCACGCTGCCGGGGGTGGTAAAACCGCCGGTCGTGGTATGAACGGTCAGCGTTCCAGATCTGGTTTCAGTAGAAAACGCGGATTTGAGGGGGGACAAACTCCTCTGTTCCAACGTTTACCCAAGAGAGGGTTCAGCAACGTCAATTTCAGGGTGTCTTATGACATCATTAATGTTGGCGATTTGAACTTGATACCCGAAGGCGTGGATGTCGTTAATCTTGACCTTTTGGCCGATAATGGCATGGTGAAGAAGAAGCATTCAAGGCTAAAAATTCTGGGTTCAGGTACACTGGAAAAGAAACTGGTTGTAGAAGCAGCTCGATTCAGTAAGTCTGCACAGGCTCAGATCGAGAAGTGTGGCGGGGAAGCCAAGACTGTCTAGGGGAGTTCATGTTCAGAGCCATCGGTAACATTCTTGCAATCGCTGATCTCAGATCGAGGATCGTATTTACGCTCCTCGCTTTGGCGATCTACAGAATTGGTTTCTTCATCTACCTTCCAGGTGTCGATGTCGGACTGATTCGTTCTATGACGGAAACCCAGAATGAATCGGGAGGCCTACTGAGCTTTATCAGTATGACCAGTCTCCTGACAGGAGGAGCTTTGTCGCAAGCGACAATTTTCTCTCTGGGAATCATGCCGTACATCAGTGCATCGATCATCTTCTCTCTGATGACCAAGGTGTTCCCCAAACTTGAGGAACTCCAAAAAGAGGGAGAGTCGGGTCGAAAGGTCATTGCTCGCTGGACAAGATATGCAGCGGTAGGCCTTTGTCTCATTCAGGCACTGTTCGTGGTGTTCTGGGTTTCGAGTGCAAACAGCGGGGGAGGAGTTGCTCTCTCTTCCGGTGGGTTTGGCATGGGCCTATTGCAGGTTCTTGTCTTGACCGCAGGAACACTCTTCTTGATGTGGCTCGGTGAGAAGATCACTGAAAATGGTATTGGAAACGGTATCTCCCTGATCATCATGGCGGGAATCGTCGCTGTGATACCTGCAAGTCTTGGGGATTTCCAGCAGCAATGGATCTCTCTAGATGTAGATGGTAAACCCTTCTTCATTCTCAAGTTATTGTCATTGCTCGTCTTGTTCTTCGTGGTAACCGCTGGTGTGGTTTTCATAACAAAAGGACAACGCCGTATTCCGATTCAGAATGCGCGAACTGTTCGTGGTGCTGGTAGCCAGCGTCATTACATGCCCATCAGGGTGAATAGTGCCGGTGTTCTTCCCATCATCTTTGCTCAGTCACTGCTGATCATTCCGGGAGTGATTCTCTCCATGTTTGCAGGAACTCAAGGCGTTGCCGATCTTTTGGCCCCTGGAACTTTCTGGTACATGATGATCTATGTTCTCATGATCGGATTCTTCACTTACTTCTGGACCTCGCTTTACTACAACCCTGTCGAGATGTCGGAAAACATGAAGGAGTACGGCTCCTTTATTCCGGGAATTCGTCCGGGGCGTCGTACCGCCGAATACCTTCAGCAAGTGTTCTCACGGATCACTCTTGCAGGTGCCGTATTCTTAGCAGTGATCGCCTTGATCCCGCAGATCGTGACGAACACGCTCAACGTGAACTTTTTCGTGAGTGGAATGTTAGGTGGTACAGGTCTCTTGATCGTGGGCGGTGTTGCACTGGATTTGGTCGACAAGATCGAAGCCCAGTTGTTGGCACGTCAGTACGAAGGATTTGTCTCCTCAAAGAAAAAGTCCGGGGCAGGAGTCTAGACCATGAGTCGACTTGTGTTTCTGGGTCCTCCGGGTGTAGGTAAGGGGACTCAGGCTGTGGGTCTTGCGCAAGACGAGGGGATTCCTCATATCTCCACTGGCGCAATTTTGCGAGATGCTCTTTCGCGAGGAACTCCCACCGGCCTCGAAGCCAAGAAATTCATGGATGCGGGAGAGCTTGTTCCCGACGAAGTCGTACTGCGTCTCGTCAAGGATCGACTTTCTGAAGACGACGCAGCTCAGGGTTGGCTCCTCGATGGCTATCCTCGTAATCTCGATCAGGCTTCCGCACTGAGTGGCATCCTTTCCCAGATGGATCAGTCTTTAGATCACGTGATTTATTTTGAGTGTGCGGAATCTGAATTGGTACGCAGACTGAGTGGCAGGAGAACCTGCCGTGCATGTGGAGATACGTTCCACGTCGAGTTTGCACCCGTCGCTGAAAACAATTCATGCAAGGCTGGTGGAAGCTGTGATATCTACCAGAGAAGCGATGATCAGGAAGATGCGATTCTGAATCGTCTCAAAGTTTATCAGCGCGAAACGGGACCTCTCGTGGAGCACTATCGTGAAAAGGGACATTTGATTGTCCTCGACGGATCTGCTCCGATAGAGATTGTTGGCTCCGCTCTCAGGGATGCCCTGGATCAGACCGGATAAAGATTTGATTCATTACAAATCCTCTCGTGAAATTGATTTAATGGCTTCGGCGGGGGAGATGGTCGCCCGAACATTTCAGCGTATCGCTCCCATGATTCAGCCGGGAACTCGCACCCAAGATATCGATGATGCCGTCCGAGACAGTATCGTGGATCTGGGGGGCAAAGCTCTTTTCCTCGGATACCACGGATTTCCCGCTCACAGTTGCATCTCCGTCAATGAGGAAGTGGTTCATGGAATTCCTGGGGAACGGATCCTTCTGGATGGAGATCTCGTTTCCATCGATATTGGAATTGAAGCCCAGGGTTTTTGTGGAGATTCGGCTCGATCTTTTCTGGTCGGTTCGCCCAGTTCGGAGACCCAAAACGTTTTAGATGTATGCCGGGCAGCCTTGGCAAAAGGCATCGAAGGTGCTTATCCCGGAAATACGCTATGTGGTCTGATATCCGGCATTGAAGCGGTAATTCAGGCCTCAGAATTGGGACTCGTGAAGGAATTTGTCGGGCATGGCATCGGCCGGACCATGCATGAGGAGCCCCAAGTCCCCAATTTCGTCTCTGTGGCTCTCAAAAAACGTGATTTTGAACTTCGAGAGGGGCTCGTCCTTGCGATTGAGCCTATGGTCAATGGAGGCACAGGGGGCGTGAAGACGCTCAAGGACGGTTGGACAGTGGTGACTCGGGATCGTCGAGTCTCGGCCCATTGTGAGCATACTGTGGCGATCACAGGGGACGGTCCACGGGTATTGACCCTCGGGCCGGGGGAGTCCTGGCCGCCTCTTAAAGATGCCGTCGGTCAATAGGGAATATTCCCATATGTTGGTCAATTTCCTTTAATTGTAGGAAATATCGTGGAATTCAGGTGATGCGGCTTGACGATGACGGCTCATACTCTGTATATTCCTCGCTTCCCATCGTGTCATCCGGAGTGCAAATCGCCCCTCGGATTTCCCTCGATTACTGCTCTTTTTCTGAGCAATGACAAGGGTTGATCTGGGTGAGAAGCGCGCACCCGCAGGAATCCTGCGGGTGGTGTGAGTCATGTTGCCCGTGGATTTTTTCGACGTGCGAGACTTGATGCGCGAAGGCGTGTGCCTTCATGGGAACTGGAACTGAATGAAAGTTTCAACAACTCTTACGGCGAATGGTCGCCAAGGTCGTTGAAAAGTTCTTCGGTTGTGAGCTGTTGTAACCGTGACCGGATCTTCAGTCGTCATTGTGCGTCTGGATCAAGAGACCGTTGGGTCGTTTGGAGTAAGGGACAAAATGAAAGTCCGTGCATCCGTTCGTAGGATATGTGAGAACTGTAAACTCATCCGCCGTCGCGGAGTTCTTCGTATCATCTGCACCAACCCTCGTCACAAGCAACGTCAAGGTAAGTGATTCATTCCGCAGTTCGTCGAGTGACGAACTGTAGATAGTTAGGAACAGGTTCTAGGCGATGCCAAGAATTCAGGGTGTGGACCTACCAGCAAACAAGCGTGTCGATGTGGCACTGACTTACATTTTTGGCATCGGTCCGCACGTTGCACAGGAGATTTGCAAGGCCTCAGGTGTTCAGCCTGAGATCAAGGCAAGAGACCTGAGCGAAGACGAAGTCAGCAGAATTGGAACAGTGATTCAGAACACCTTCGTTGTCGAAGGGGAACTGCGTCGTCAGGTCCAACAAAACATTACAAGGCTGAAAGATATCGCCTCTTACCGCGGGATGCGTCATCGCCGTGGTTTACCTGTACGTGGTCAAAATACACGGAACAATGCTAGGACTCGCAAGGGACCTGCTCGGACCATGGCCAAAAAGAAAAAGTAATCCATCAGGATCGGAGACTTTGCGTTGGCGAAAGCAACGAAGAAGAAGGTTAAAAGAAACGTTTCCAGAGGAATCGTTCACATTAAATCGACCTTCAATAATACAATCATTTCTATCAGCGACCCTGAGGGGAACTCCCTCATGAGTCAAAGTGGTGGTAGCGTCGGCTACAAGGGGAGTCGCAAGTCGACACCTTTCGCCGCTCAGAGAGCTGCGGAGAACTGTGCCGGAATGGCCAAGAAATTGGGCATGACTCAGGTCGACCTTAAGGTCAAAGGGCCAGGTCCCGGTCGCGAATCTGCAATTCGGGCGATCCAGTCAAGTGGACTGGAAATCATCGCAATCGAAGATGTCACCCCCCTTCCGCATAACGGATGCCGGCCGCGCAAGCGCCGGAGAGTCTGAGGAGAAGTCTCATGGCACGTACCCTCGGACCCAAGTGGCGTCTTTGCCGTCGCGACGGCGACCGTCTCTACCTCAAAGGCCAGCGTTGTCACACCGCAAAGTGTGCAGTCGCGAAACGCGCATATCCTCCGGGAATGCACGGGTTTCGTCGCGGTCGTCCTTCCGAATACGGAGTTCGTCTACGCGAGAAGCAGAAGGCCAAAAGAATATACGGTGTTTTGGAACGCCAGTTCCGAAAGTACTTCGCAGAGGCAGATCGCCTTCGCGGAAACACGGGTGCCAACCTTTTGATCCTTTTGGAGAGAAGGCTGGACAACGCTGTATACCAACTGGGATTTGCGGATAGTCGCTCCCAGGCGAGACAGTTTGTGGCTCATGGCCACGTAACGGTCAACGGAAAGAAAATTGATGCGTCTTCTCACCTGATCAAGGTCGGAGATGTCATTGCGCCCAAGACGCGGAAAAAGAGTGAGTCAATGGCAAGGGAGAGGCTGGAAGCGATGCAGGGCAGAAGTGCTCCTGAATGGCTGACGCTGGAAGCCAAAGAACTCAGGGGAACGGTCAATCGTCTCCCCGCACGCGAGGACGTCTCTATTCCCATCAATGAGGCGTACATTGTCGAATTCAGTTCTCGTTAGGGAACTGAACCACCTGAATTTGAATCACTTGCCGGTATCGAGCCCTCGTGTACGAGAAGCCGTGCGAGAAGGGAGCCCAGCCGATGTCTATGCGTGTACGCTGGCGTGAATTTGAACTGCCAAACCGAGTCGAGTGTGATCTTGACACGAAGAATTCTCAGTACGGGAACTTTGTCATAGAACCCTTTGAGAAGGGTTATGGACACACTATTGGTAATAGTCTTCGCAGAGTTTTGCTTTCCTCTATTGAGGGCGCAGCTTGGGTAGAGGCGAGAATCGATGGTGTCGACCACGAGTTTTCGACGAAGGAAGGTGTCCTTGAGGACATCGCTCATGTCATTCTGAATCTCAAGCAGGTTCTCGTAGAGCTCAGAGGAGTTCAGGAAGCCGAGATGACGATCCGCAAATCGGGCAAAGGTCCGATCACGGCGGGAGATATTGAGCACGGTGATGACGTAGTGATCCACAATCCGGATCTCGTCATTGCTACTCTGACTGCAGACGTTAATTTTCAAGCAGTCCTTAAAGCTCGCATTGGCCGGGGTTATGTGACAGCTTCCGAAAATGCAGAGGGGCATTCAGAGATTGGCCACATTTGGCTGGACTCTACGTTCTCTCCTGTGACGCGGGTTCGCTACCATGTGGAAGCCACTCGAGTCGGTCAGTTGACCAACTACGATAAACTGATCCTTGAGGTTTGGACCAACGGTACTATCGACCCAGAAAGCGTTCTGGTGGAAGCCGGAAAGATTCTTCGCAAGCACCTCACACCCGTTGTGAAGTACTTCGAACTGGGGTCTGAGGTTCTTCAGCCACGATTGCCAGAGATCTCTCTTCCCGATGATGAAGATGAAGAGATGCGTGCCATTTTGGATATGCCGATCTCTCAATTGGAACTCTCGGTGAGAGCTTCGAACTGTCTTGAATCCATGAGCATTTCCACGCTTCGCGAATTGTTGAGAATGCGTGAGGATGATCTTCTTAGAATCCGTAACTTCGGCCAGACGTCATTGGACGAACTGAAATTGAAGCTTGTGGATATGAACCTTGAACTGGGACAAGTCCACGGGTAAGTCCCAGGGAGTTGAGTAATGCGTCATAGAGTTGCAGGAAAAAAGCTGAACCGAAACAGTAGCCATAGAAAGGCACTGAGTCGGAATTTAATGCGAGCCATGATTATTGAATGGCAAGGCAAGGGTCACATCGTCACCACGAAGACCAAAGCCAAATACATTCAGCCCCAGATGGAGAAGATGATCTCTCTGGCTCGTGAGAAGACTGTTCACAACATCCGTCGTGCCATGGCTGTGATCGGTGACAGAGATGTTGTTCAGGTTCTGTTCGACGAGATTGGTCCCTACTATCAGCAGAGACCCGGCGGTTATACGAGAATTCTTCGGTTGGTCAAGCCTCGCCTAGGTGACGCAACTGTAAGAGCCTACTTTGGATTCGTCCGCGAAGATGACGAGTTCCCGGAGGGCGACCGCAGGGCTAAAGCTTCAGCTGGCGAAGTCGTAGATGCGGGAGAGGCCGAAACTTCTCAGGAAGTGGTTTCTTCGGAGGATCAGTCCGCTGATCCGGTGGCTTCGGCCGAAGTCGAGGACGCGCCTGATTCTGAGGGGGATACGGAAGAAGAAAGTTCCTCCGAAGACCCTGCGAATGAAGAAGAAACGCCTAAGTCCTAATCTTTCGCTTTTTATGGGCGTAGCAAGAGATTGCTGATCAAATTTGCTCCTGGGTATCGCGGCATTCACAGCTGCGATACCCAGGAGCATTTTTGTCTTAAGCGTGCAAGAATCCAAATGCACCCCAGTAAATCTCCGGGGCTTTGCGTTTCATTAACGAATCGATTTCTGAGCGTAGGATTCTGAGAAGTGTCCTCGTATCTCGGCGGGTCCATTTCTATAAGGAGAGCAATATGCAGATGATCCCCGGTCTCGAATCTCTTGAAAATCAAGTTCGCACGTTCAAGACTTGGGCGGAGGGGCATCAGACTGTGCACTCCGTTGCCAGAACACTGGGAATCCACCTTCTTCTGCAGGATACGTTGAAGGAGGTCTTTGCGAAGGGCCTTCAGTTGGGTCTGGGAAAGCACGACCTCGCCGCTCTAGTGGAGGTTTTTCAGTCCAGAGGGGGCTGAAGCCCCTTCTCAGGCGAAGCGCTTCAGTACTGGACTGCAATATCAGGTCTCCCATCGGGTTTTCCCCCCCAGGCGGCATTCTCTTGAGAGTTCTACATTTCTTCCGCTCAGCGACAATTTCAGTTTCCGATTCCCGGTCTTATTCGACGAGAAAATGAGGAATAGCACGGTTGGGAGCCTTTATGCGTTTAATATGGACTAACAATGGCGATTTGGAGGATATTCATTTTTCTGGGTTCTCGAATTGTGGGCAATGTGGTCGTTGTATCGTGACTTCTTGACATCTAGGAAGTTCCATTAGTGACTGACCTGTCTAACGTCTCGTAAATAAGTATGTTAGATTTTCAAACATGACGGAACCTACTTGACATGTTGACATGCGAGTTGTTTGATTACCCGTAATGAATGTATCTCAGGTTCGCTAGATCCTGTTTTCTGACTTTTATTTATCGAGAATGGTCGTCCGATCCTCAAGACGTATGGTTGTTGAGGCGGCGTTTTATTAAGAGGTGTTACCCCCATGAGGAATCTATTCCAGAGGGAGGAGACTATGAATCTCTCCAGTATGTGTGCAAAGACGCGCACTTTATGTGTTCTATCGTTGTCCCTGCTGTGTACGACATTAGTTGTCGCCGGCGGAGCTCAGTCGATGAATCTTTCTAATGCTTCAACTCAGGGAACTGCATCGACGAATATGATTTTGTCACTCGATGCCTCGGCTCCTGTTGAAGGATATGTCAGTGCTGTTGAGTTTGACGGATCACAGTGTGCTGTCTCAGACATCTCACAAGGATCCGCAACTAGCAGCGCAAATGCAGAGCTCTTTATTTCAGAGATCTTCGCAAACGGATTTACGGTGGGCTGTGTTGTCGATGCGGCTGCTCCTTCGATGGCAACTCGATTGCTCCAGGTGCAGGCCTCGCCCTCGCGACCATTGAAATCACACCAACAGCACTGGTCTCAGCAGACACCGATGTTGCATTTTCGTTCAGTGATGGAACCCTGAACTCTCCTCCGCTGGACAACATCATTGTCCAGGGTGGCCTTTCTGTGGGTGCTAGTGAAGGATTGGGTCTCAATGGCGGAACTCTTTCTCTGCTTGAGCCTCCACCCGCAACGATGATTGTTGAGAGTGGTTCTGCGCCTGCCGATGGAAACGGCACAACAGGAGATGCACGTATTCTGCTTGATAACAGTTTGGGTGGCGTTCAGGGATTTGTAACTGCGGTTACTCATGACCCGGCCGGTATCACCCTTGAGAGTATCTCTCTTGGTACAGATACAACTGCCGCTAACGCAGAGTTTGAAATCACAAACATCTACACAGATGGTGGAACATTAGGAGTCGTTCTCGACTTCAACTCACCATTTGCTGGACAGACAATCCCAACGGGAACAGGTCTTCATCTTGCGAGTTACACATACTCGTGTAACGACTCCAATATTTACACAGAGGGCGAAGCTGCTCCTCCTGCTGCATCGAGTGCTTTGACACTCGCTGATGGTGTATTGGGATCTCCAGCACTGTCCAACGTCATCGTCGTGGGCGGACTTTCGGTCTCTCCACTGAAGAGTGACGGAACCTTTACTTGTGAGCCCATCGCTGTTCCAGCAGAAGACACCATCCTGTGGATGGAAACTAAGTTTGACACCGAAGAGGGCAACTACGCCTACCTCGGTCAGACTGGCGACCTTTGCTTCTACTACAAAGACGACGACGATTACATTCAGGGTTTCACCCTT
>JAACCY010000037.1 GCA_009937185.1 Planctomycetia bacterium | reverse complement strand
GGCCTGCGACAAAGAGGCCTGGTGGTCGAAGACGACCATAAGCATTTGGGGCTTTCTGAGGAGGGGCTTCGAATCGCCCGCGGTATCCATACCAAAAGAATCCTTTTTCAATCCTTTTTGAGTGAGCATCTGGGTCTTCCCCTGAACCTCGCTGAACAGGATGCATGTAAAGTTGAGCACCTTGTCAGTGATGTGACTGCGGAAGCACTCGCTCTCTTTTTGGAAAGCAGATCTGTAGAGTCCAAAGAGCGAGAAGCACAGGTTCATTCGCTTGAGGGTCGCATTAAGGATGGCTCAGTGGATATTTTTCCCAGTGACAGAGTTCAAACACTTTCATCCGAGCTCGAGAAAAATTCGAGTTCTACACACAAGGACAACGAAGATGAATAATGATTATTCGCGCGATGAAGCGATACAGAGATTGAACGAGCTTCTTGCGGAAGAGATGGAAGCCTCGATGAGGTATCTCCACCTGAGCACACTTGTTCAAGGCATCGATCGCTTGGTCATTCAAAAAGTCCTCAAAGATAATCATGAAGAAACGATTGAGCATGCTGAACAGGTTTCAGAAAAGATCATTCAAGTAGGTGGCACGCCTGCCCCCAAATTGAATTTAGAGTTATCTGGGGAGAAATGTACTGGGATTGAAGCCCTTCAATCGGCTCTCCTTTTTGAGCAAGCCGCTTTGGACGCCTATCGGGAATTTCTCGAGTGCGTTGAAGGTAATGGCGATGTGATTCTTGAGGAGTTCGCTCGGCAGCAGGTCGCCATCGAATCAGAGCATGTTTCAGAATTGAGAATGCTTCTCGGGGAGTCCCATCTTGGCGGCGAATGACCGACCTGGAGGATTGACAGCTCTTTCCGTACTCAATGGGTCCTTTGCCTTGAGTGTGGGGGGGGCGACCATTTCTAGATTCCTTGAATCTTATAAATTAATGCAAGTGCTGGAGAATGGTATTCCCGCGGGAGAGTGGCGAGGAAGATACTATTATCAGAAACTTCTCGACGAGGGGCTCACCCCGTTGGATTTACAGATTCTTGGAGTGATGGGGCTGACCGCCACGGTTCTATTGCTGGTCTCAATTTGGGGGTTTCTTAAGCAGAATAATGTTCTCGGACGCTGGTTAGGAACAATTGGAGGAGTTGCTCTCGCATGTGTCTCGGTTTGTTCCATCCTGTGGTTGCCCCAAAGTTATCTCAAGGGAAGCGGTATTTCCATTGCGAGACAAATGTTTTACCCCCTCTTTCTGATTTTCATGTTGCACGTGATTTTCCGTAGGGATTTCCTTAATCAGCAGCAGGATCTTTCAACATGAATAAGACTCGACATATCGGTCTTCATGCGATCAAGGTGATTTCTCATTCGATGCGCTCCGGCTCAGGAGTGGCATTTATTTTTCTGACGATATTGATCGGCCTTTCATTGGCCAATCTCGTTGTGACTCCCATTGAACTTGAGTTAATTACCGTAGAAGAGCTGCAGGATTCTTCTGCGAGAGCTATCGGGATTGCTTTGGCCACTGCGACTCTCAGGGCTTCCGATGGAGACGATAATCAAGGAACTCTGACCTCCCGTATGGAAAATGGAGACTTGATTGATTTGGGGATGTGGGCTCGCTACTTGGTGATTGAAAATCCAGTGTTGTTATCGATCACGGTATTGCTTTTGGGTGTTGTGTTGCCATTGCTGTTACCGTTGGGTTCATTCACGGTGATCTCGGGAGACGTTCAACATCGTACTGTGAGATATTTACTGCCCAGAACCTCCCGCTCTTCGATACTAATTGGCCGTTGGCTAGGAAGTATGATTTTAGCGTGGTCATTAATCATTTTTCTGCTTTGTTCCGTTGTGATCTATCTGTCCATCATGATTCCGTCGGAGTCTCTGGAAGACCTGATTCCATGGGCGGGTAGATGTTTTCTGGCCCTGTTCTTCCTGACGATTCCGTATGTGTCACTTGGGATCCTATGCTCTGCCACATTTAGTGTTCCGATGGTGGCATTGTTGGCGACTGTCGGTAGCACTATTGGAGTTCCTTTACTCTCGCTGAGTCTACAAGAGGCTTGGGAACCCCTTGGGAACTTGCTTTACCTACTTCCTTGGGGATATTCACATGAGTTGCTTTCTCCGACGACGCACAAGGTTGTCGAAGCGAGTGCCTATTGTCTGCTCCATGGTCTATTGTTTTTAATACTGGCCTTGCTGAAATTCAGAAGGGCTGATCTGTGAGCGAACCCCAACACACTATTCAAATCGAGAATCTTGAGCATCGCTTTGGAACCAAGGTGGCTCTCTCTAATATCAGTTGGCGATTGCCTCAAAAGGGGATCGTTGGACTGGTAGGACCTAATGGTGCAGGAAAGACCACACTCTTTTCGCTCATTGCTGGATTTTTAAGAGTGCAGAGTGGGAAGATCAAAATTTTAGGATCGTCGTCGCCAGGTCAGGCGAGTCTTGCTGGTCGCATGGGCGTCATGCCGCAGGATGCCATTTTCGCCAAAGATATTTCAATCCTCGATCAACTTTTGTATCTACTGAAACTGGATGGCATTACGGGTGCCAGTGCTGAATCACGAGTATTTGCGATAATGAAGCGTGTGGGTTTGGAGAAAGAAATCCATCGTGGGGCCTCAACCCTTTCCCACGGAATGGGGAAAAGATTGGGTGTTGCACAATCATTATTGGGTTTACCGGAGATCGTTCTATTGGACGAACCTACTGCGGGGCTTGATCCCGCAAATGCTCGCCAGATCAGAGAATTCATGCGTGAGGTCGGGAAATCAGCTTTAGTGATCGTGTCATCTCACAACTTGATAGAGCTTCAGGATTTGATCGATGAAGTCGGAGTGATTGTTGATGGCAAGCTGGTAGCGAGCGGTACTGTTGAAGAGGTGACGCAAAGAGATCGTAGATTTGAAGTGACTTTTGGGGTGCCTGTCACTCCAGAAATGTTGGTTCAGATTGATCAGTTGGATGCCGTCCAATCGGTGAATTCCGATTCGTATCAAATGAGTATCGATCTTGATGCGAGTGGAGAAACAGGATTAGATCAGGCATTACTGACTCTTCAGCAAAAGCTTGTGGACCTTGGGACTCCCGCTTATGAGTTACGAGAGGGTGCCAGCCTTGAACAAGCGTATATGAGACTCACCTCTGCTCCGAAGAATACGCCAGAAGAATAATATGGAGTCTCCTTTGAAGGAGGCTTCCGAACTAATTCTGAAGATTGATTTTCCGAATCTGCTCACGGACGGCTTGGGCTCTTTCGGTTTCGCCACCCGCCTCTAGTAACTGTTGTAGATCATCCAACAGTCCAGGGCTTTCACCCACCCAGGGAATAAGCGCTTCTAGGTGACGAGCTGCGGCCAATGGTTGACCTGATTGGGCAGCAGCAATCGCCTGTTTTTGTCCCAGAACTCCTCGGAGTGTCACGAGTGCCGGCAGCAATCCCCACTCCTCTCTGGAACGGTCAAGCCACAAGGCCAGTTCTCCGGGTCCTTCTGTTTTCTCAATCAATTGCCCTAATCTGAGAATCAGATCATGGCCGGGCACTAAAGTCTGTTGAAGCGCAGAGTCCCACCATTCTTTCGCCTGGTCCAATTGACCTGCTACGGCATACATATAGCCCAATCGCTCGGCGAGTTTTGTTCCCGAGGGTTCGAGCAGGGCTTCTCCTCCTCGTGTCCAACTCAATAAGGACGTCAGATGAGTAATGGCTTGAAGCGCAGATTCCTGAACCTTGAGAGGAAGAGGGGGACGACCGGGTAACAAGACATCATCCAGGTTGACGCTGGCGGCTTCCATTTGAAGAGAGGCTTGTCTCATTTGCCATCGAGTCTGTCCTGCAGATGCTGTTACACCTAGAGTCAAGATGGTCAGAGCTAATGTTACGTACCCGGCGATCGAATACTTTCCTGACCTTCTCAAAGGTTGCTGCTGTAGAGAGACGTCTTTTTCGGTTAACAGTTGGAATGATTTCCAAGATAAGAATGTGACCGTAAGTGCGATGCCTGTCGCCATCAATAAAGGTATCTGTTCATAGACACCTCTCCAGGCAAACCAACTCAGGATGAAAAGTATAGAAACAGAGATCTCTCCCACCCATGACAGGTTCGATTTACGAGAGACCTTGCGAGCCTCCGGACTCTTCTTGTTGGCTAGGATTCCGGGCTCGCCAATTCCAAAGGACAAAACACCATTTGGGCAAACGTCAACACAGTCGAGACATTTCATGCAGCCGGGATCAACGACCTGTTGATGAACCTTGATCTCTTTTGAGATTTGAACATTGGACGTGCAGTTCGCGGTGCAAAGTCCACATGATTCACAAAGACTCATGTCTGCAACTATCCGCAGAGGAGATACCCTATCTGCAGCATTGAAAAAGGCTCCGTAAGGACAGCCGTAGGTGCAAAACCCCTTAGCTCCGAGGAGGTAGACCACAACGAACCCACAGATGAAGAAAAAAGGAATCGCCACTATCCAAGAAGGAAATGTGGCCCAGAAATCATCAACGAAGAGATGATTAGAGAATCCACGCCATGCTTGTACGGGCGTAAAAAAGTCGAGCCAGGTAGGGACCATATTCTCAAGCCATGGAAACGTCCAGCGTTTCACCGTTGGCCAGAGGAACATATAGAACGCTAAGAAAAATGGGATCAGTCCTAGCAGTCGACTTCGAAACGGTCGTGGGGTGATCCCGATTTTTTTCATCATCCACGCACAGAGATCTTGCAGCGCAACCATGTGGCAGGCCCAACCACAAAACCAGCGACCGAGAATGGCAGTGGAGCGAATGGCAAGGATGAAGAAGATGAACCCTGCGTTGACTTCACCATTCTCTAGCGTGTACATGCTCTCGGATGGTTCGATCGGGGAGAGGGTTGACCCTGTGATCCACCAATGCAAAAGATGGCCGGCGATAAGCAGGTGGACAAACCCGAGAACGAGAGCTCTACGGCGACCGGATCGGCCGGGTTGGCGGTGCGAGGGTCTTTGGAATCCCTCGCATCCTTTTTTCGGTTTCCCTGCCTTGGACAACGGCCCTCCCTTTCATTGCATAGAATCATATCCAAAAGGAACAGTTCGGAGAATGTTCCTCGACAGGTTCGGGCGTGAAAGGTGAATATTCTGGGGGGGAAGGTCGCTAATTAAGCAAAAAAGCAGGGGTCGAGCCCATTATGGCTCGACCCCTGCAGAATTCTTTCAGTCCCAAATCAGGGTTTCTTAGTGATCAGGAACCCCGTCACCGTCGTGATCGTGGTTTCCTTCGGCGTGATCCATCGCTTCGATCGCTCCCTGAATCATTTTCTGACCCTGAGGGTTTTCAGCAACCAGTGGATCGTTGAGCATTCGGGTAAGGAAGGCTCTTGCTTCTTCTTTACGATCTTCGCTGGCGAGCCACTGCTGGCAGCACCAGAGGGCATTCAGACACTCAGGTCCACCCAGATCCTTGTTCTCCTGAAGGAACTTGACCAAAGCCGGGAAGTCTGGCTCTTGAGTGTTGAGAAGATCTTGCAGGCGCTTTGAGGCTTTATGATTCGCCACCACCTTCTGCAGTTCCTCATTGTCGGACTTCTCAGCCATGTCGAGGAACTTGGAATAACCGGGGTAACCGAGAAGTTCATTTTTGGACATGACGGTAAAGACTTCGAGGAACATGGCGGGTGGCACTGATCCGTCTTCCATCGCCAACATCTTCTTTAGCTTGTCGCCGGCTGTTCTCAGTTCTTCCAGGTTTTTCAAGTAAGCTTCAGGACCTCCGGGAACGTATCCGGTTCTCCCGTATGGACGCATCTGTGCATCCGCAAGCATGATAGTGGGGTATCCGTTAATGCTCATCTCTTCGCGATGCTTGTCATTCATCTCTGGAGAAATGACTTTGGCCTTCGGCTCTTCGCCCTGGGGAAAGTCTAGGTAAAGGTAGATGAACTGCTTTCCCGCAGTTTCATCGAAGGCTGCAAGGTTGAACACTTCAGCGTCGAGCTTTTTGCACCAACCGCACCAGTCACTACCGGTGAAATTGATGAGGATGTCTTTTCCCTCTTTTTTCGCCATCTCCTTAGCGACTTCGATGTCCATGACCCAAGGAAGGCCATTTTCTAATTCAGCAGGGGCATCGTCTGCTGGAGCGGCCATGAGCGCTGGAGTCAACGAGAGGGTTAGAATCGAGAGACACAAAACCCAAATCAAAGGTGACTTCATGAGTTCTCCTTGCGAGGAATGAATCCTATGAGTAGTGACCTCAAATGTATGGATCTGAGGTCGAGTCCGTATTGATCTCAACTGATGAAGAGATCGTAAATATGATGAATATAGGAGCCTATCCGATGCCTAGCGGTAGCGGAAGGGGAGTGAACCGACTCCAAGGGCCAAAATAGACCGAATTTTGTAATTACCGGACTTCTGGGTTCTTCTCTGACGCCCACGGTCGACTGATCACGCAGGCGTTGATTCCACCCACTCCCATCGATAGTTTCCCGGCAAGTCCCTCCGGTAAGTTGACGGAGTCTCCCAAGAGAAAGTTCCCATGGATATCAGAGATCTGGCTGTTGAGTTCCGCATCCTCGAGCGAGGTTGGGGCAACTTGTCCTTCTTCCCCAGCGATCATCTGAGCGGTGAGCTCCCAGCCGCCACAGACTCCCATGCCATGACCAAAGGTTCCCTTGCGGGCGGTCATGAGGATGTCTTCGGGAAATAACTTTCGAGCATTTTGAACTTCAAGGAAATCTCCAGGGGTGGCTGTGCAGTGAAGGTCCCATGAGGTCACTTCTTCGACCTTGGCATCTGCAGAGCAAAGTGCGGAATGAATCGAAGCAGTTGGCCCTTCTTCACTGGGCGGGATGATGTGATCTGCATCTGAAGTGAGGCCTACACCGATGGGTTCCATTCCAATAGGGGTGAATCCTCGTGCCGTCATTTTTTCGAGATCACCGATGATCCAGACGCAGGATCCGCCACTGATATGAGTTCCTCGAAGGCCGGTGAGGGGCTTCGATACGTCTCCATCATTGGAGAGTACACGTGCAGCATTGAAAGCACCGACAACCATCGGGTGGGGTGGAGGATCGGAAGCACCAATAACAACAGCTTCAGCTTCACCTCTTTGGATGGCATCCATACCAAGTTTGAGAGCGACTCCAAATGTCGAGCATGCCGCTACAGGTGAAAAACTAGGCCCAGTGATCTTGCCCATCATCGTGATCTGAGTGGCTACAGAACTGTGTATATTCCACAGGAGGTTCGGAGATATGGCATTCCAGGGTTCTTCGGGAACTCCCCAATCCTTACGCAGTTGGGCTGCTTTCTTCATCTTTCCGCGAATGACGGAAGTTTTGTTGCTCTCCACTTCTCCGACGACGTTGACGCCTTCTATTTCACGGCTTTCAACAAGGTATTCTTTTAATTTCGACGACTGTGCAGCCCAGTATTTATTCCAAGTTATTCGAGCCTCTTCCTGATCAGCGACGGGCAGAGATTCTGGATGATCAGGTAATTCTGAAAGTGTATCCGGACGCGCATCTCCTGCATCAAATGCAGCTCGCGCTGGACAATTATCGGGGTGAGCCCAGAAAGCATCCCAGTTTCTTTGTGCCTTGTCTGCTGTCAAAGCGACTTCCGATATGGTCGGAAGATCTCCCAGACCTGTACCGACATAAACATGAGCGGCGTTTCCCAGTTCTTGAAGTGTTTCTTCAATTCCGGGGTTTTGTTCTAACGCCTGTATAAAACTTCCAACAGCCATCAGGGTCGTGAGTCCCATTTTACTTTGAAGTTGCCTGAAGCGATTGGGGGGGAATCTTTCGTCGATCCAAGGGTGATATTTTTCAAGATCAAAGTCGGGTTTACCCACCAAGAAATTGCTGGGACCAAATTCTTCAAAAGATTCTAGCCAAGAGCCACCTTGGTAAAGTTTCTCTCGGAAGGAGTCTACATCATCGCATCCCGGAGCGACGACCCCCCAGCCAAAGACACCTACGCGACGTCGGGATTGTTGAACCATTTTTTCGCTGCGGTTTTCGCTCAATGAAGTTCTCCTTCGTCAGCGGACGTGTGCCTCGACCCGGTCAGTCCGGACGGGATGGCATCTTCCTGTCTTTGAGTCCTGTTTTCTAGTCATTCGTGGGTGGGGGAGACTGGCGGGGTTTCTATCGGGGTTTCTATTCCTTCGATCAGAGTTCGAAGGACCTACCGGGGAATCCGTTGAGGCGAGGTATATTGGCGATTGCGAATCACTGGGGCTCCATTCAGTATTGAGCCCTGTCAGAGAATTCAGGCTCCTCAGTGCGAAAGGTCCTCATGTATTTCCATTCGAGTCTCGTGGGGAGGCGTGAGTTGAATACTCAGAAAACTTCTCTCCAAGCTTCAATGTTGATTCAGATGCTGACAATCGCCATCGGAGCATTCACTCTCCTCGGCTGTTCAGGGCCGGAAGTAAGGCCCGACAGATTTACATGGGAGCTGGCTGAAGAACGTCTGAAATCCGGGATCTTTCAGCAGGTGAATACTCCACCGGAGTACATCGTTCTTGAGGGATATCCTTCTGAGCACGTTCAAGCTATTTCTTCCGGGATCGATGTTGCGAGAGAATATTTTGGAAACTTCGGGCCTGTTCGTGTCTACATTTTGGGGAAAACCGATGGGACTGAAGGAAATTCCGAGGCGTATCAAAACTTTGTCGAAGAGTATTGTCGATTGAGAACAGAATGGGCACCTTTTGGATTCGAAGAAGATTGTATTGGAGATTCCGCACAGCGACTTGTCGATGTTGCGAAGTCGGGTGGGCAGGAAGCCTTTCAATCGATGGTGATTCACACCGAGCCTCCGTATTCCGAACTGATCTTTATCAATGCGGATGACTGGGGTGAAACTGACATGCCTCTCAGGGGAATCCATGAATACACCCATGTGTTTCAATGTATTTTCCCAGAGTCTCCCGGCTGGTTAATGGAGGGCGGGGCCGTTTTCTTTGAAGCTTGGCTCGGGAGTAAGAATGGCTGGGTTGACTTTAGAACCGCAATGC
>JAACCY010000036.1 GCA_009937185.1 Planctomycetia bacterium | reverse complement strand
CGACCTCGACGGCGATGGAATCCTCAACGCCTGCGACGTCGATCAGACTGCCGGTGCCGATTGTGACGTCAATGGTCAAGACGATAGTTGCCAGGTCGACACTGACCTTGACGGCTCCATCGATGCCTGTGACGCCGACCTCGACGGTGACGGATTCCCCAACACCTGTGACGTGGATCAAACGGCTGGATCTGATTGCGACCTCAATGGTCAAGACGACAACTGCCAGATCGACACTGATTCAGATGGAACGATTGATACCTGTGATAGTGACATCGACGGTGATGGAATCCTCAACGCATGTGATATCGACATCACAGCAGGAGCCGACTGCGATCTCAATGGACAGGACGATAGCTGCCAGGTCGATACCGACTCTGACGGATCTATCGACCCCTGTGATACGGATCTGGACGGTGACGGTACGCCCAACAACTGTGATATCGATCAAATCTTAGGCGAAGACTGCAACACCAATGGCATTGTCGATAGCTGCGATATCGCAAACGGTGCGGCAGATACCAATAGCAACGGTATCCCTGACGAGTGTGAGCCCACTCCATTCATAAGAGGAGACGTCAATAGTGACAGCAATCTCGACGTCAGTGACGTGATCGTCACGCTAGGATATCTCTTCAACGGAGGCTCGATGTCCTGTAACAAAACCGCTGACAGTAATGACGACGGAGTGATCGACGTCGCCGATACCATTCATTTGCTCGGATACCTCTTCGGCGGAAACAATGATATCCCAACCCCCACCTCAACCTGCGGCATCGACCCCACAGAAGATGCCCTTGAATGCGAAACTTATGGAGGTTGTCAGTAATGAGAAGTTACTCAATCGTCCTCGTAGCCTTGGCAGCAATCCTGATAGGATTGCTGCCGCCGGCTTCGACTGCACTCGACGCTCAAGCAAAAAAAGTGAATCAACAAGATCGCCGTCTTGCGAATTCCCAATGGGGTAACAACTATTTCCCCAATGTGGAACTCACGAGTAGCAAAGGTGAAAAGTTCAGATTCTTTGACGACCTGATCGAAGATAAAGTCGTGTTGATAAATTTCATCTACACACGTTGCCCCGATGCTTGTCCTCTAGAGAC
Source organism: Planctomycetia bacterium (assembly GCA_009937185.1). Classification (GTDB taxonomy): domain Bacteria; phylum Planctomycetota; class UBA8108; order UBA1146; family UBA1146; genus UBA12191. The sequence continues at coordinate 15,209 of JAACCY010000036.1, read as the reverse complement.
GGCTAAACTCTCCGAAGTTTACCAGATTCTGGGTGACCGTTTGGGTAAAGACGTCTTCATGTACTCCATCACTATCGATCCGGATCATGACACTCCAGAAGTCTTAAGCCAGTTCATGCAGACTTATCAAATCGAGGCTGGCTGGGAGTTCTTTACGGGAAAAGAGAAGGATATCCTTCTCTTACGAAAGAAACTGGGTCTGTACGTCTCGGAAGTGAACAAGGATCCCTTCGATCACAACTTAAGCATGATCATTGGTAATCAGAAAACGGGACGATGGATGAAAAAGTCTCCCTTCGAAAACCCGTACATTCTAGCCACTGAAATCGGCACATGGCTTCACAACTATAAAACCCCTAGTGATACTCGAAATATGTATCAAGACGCTCCTGAACTGCGAAATCTGACCCAAGGCGAATCCTTATTCAGAACCCGTTGTTCTGCCTGCCATGAAATTGGCCGAGCTCCGGGAACGACGATGAAGCCAGGACCAAATCTGTTGGAAGTGACAACTCGCAGAGATCATGACTGGTTGGTTCGCTGGATCCAGGAACCCGATGTGATGTTGGCAGAGAAAGACCCTATCGCCACAGAGTTATTCGAAACCTATAACAAGTTGCCGATGCCCAACCTTCGTGTTTCAGAAAAAGAAGTCGATATGTTGCTCGACTTCATTGAAACCGAAACACGACGAATGAAAAAAGTCATGGCCGTTGAAGCGATCGCAGCGCAACAAGATATTGAAGAGATGGACTGTTGTCAAAAGAATGAGGAAATGGTGATTACTTCCGATTCAACATCGGATGATATCTCCCAAATAGATGAAGAAGAGGATCTTCCGGCTGCCACAGAGAATACCGAAACACTTTCGGTAGGCACGGAAGATAAGGACACTGAAGCCGACCGGATGGCGCAAGTTGAATCGACAACGCATCCTTCAAATTTGCCGCGTCCATTCAGCCTGTTTTCATGGGCTTGTGGACTGGGACTGTGCATTCTCGCCTTCAGGGCACGAATGGCACCCAAGGCCTAAAGGCATACTCGTCGACCATAAAGCACCATTTTGAATCGCAAGATTCAATATGGTGCTTTTTTCGTACACCCCACGGCAAGACGATCTTGAACAGAAAATGTAGAAGAGTGCACCTGTAGAAGAATCGATGCATGTGCAGAAGGGAGCACAGCAAAAAAGCAGGAGCACAGCAAAAAAAGAGGGCGTACAGCAATAAAGAGGGCTTGCAGCAATAAAGAGAAGGAGTGGGTCAGCCTGGACTCGAACCAGGGACCGACGGATTATGAGTCCGCTGCTCTAACCAACTGAGCTACTGACCCTTCTCTGGATGTCTTCTTATATCTTGGGTGACAGTATGCCGAGAAGAAACAGTTTTGGCGAGTTGTTGAGCAAGAAGAATCGATCCAAACTGAAAAAGACGATTCACCGCACAAATTCGAGTGCGAGACCCAGTTCTGATACGACTTCTTCGATCTCCTCCTCCTTCAAATCGGGAAAGAGCGGTAACGTCAACATTCTGGGTGAATAGTCCAAAGTCACCGAGAGATCCGCCCTATCACTCTCATCGTATGGAGAATAATCGGTAATCGGTGGGAAATAGATTCCCGTCTCTATCCCCGACTCCGATAAACGTTGTCGAACGGCATCTCGCCATGAGGCTTGATCAAGAATCACCACAAATGCAAACCAGGAGCGCATTTGCCCATTACCCGTCAATTCCGGGGCAGGAGCGGGACGAATTCCCGGCACACTTCTTATTCGATCGAGATATTGTCGGGCACATTTCTCACGATCCTCCAATCTCTGTTGGAGGCCCGACCATTGACTGCGACCCAAAGCGGCCTGGATTTCGGTCAGACGAAAGTTGTAGCCCTCTCCTGAAAATGCGAAACCGGGTCCCACTCTGCCTTGATTGGCAAATCGTCTCACCCGCTCCGCTAGCGCTCGATCGCGACACGCGACCAGCCCACCTTCTCCCATCGTCAATATTTTATTGGGGTAGAAGCCAAAGGAAGCCGCATCCGCCAATGAGCCGCAGGCGGTGCCATCGACTTGGGTGCCCAAAGCCTCACATGCGTCTTCGATCACCGCGACGCCTCTCGATTTTGCCCATTCCATGATTTCAACCATGGGTGCAGGAACCCCTAGGAGATCCACTGGCATGACAGCCTTGACGTGGGGGCTCCAAGCCGCTTCCAGTTCATCCACGCCACAACACAAAGATTCTTTTGAAACGTCGCAGAAGCGAGGCTGGGCCCCTACAGCACGTATGGCATGAGCGCTGGCAATAAATCCAAGAGCAGGAGTGATCACCTCACCCGATTCGATCCCCAGAGCTCGGAGAGCCAGAATGAGACCTGCGGTCCCACTGCTGCAGGAAACGACGGGAACACCGAGACTTGTGGAAGCGACGTTTTCTAACTCTCGTGTTTCAGAACCACCAGAGAGTCGCAGACTCCGAAGAACCTGATCCACAGCTTTCCTGTCGACCTCTTCGATGCGAGGCCTAGAAAGCGGAATGCGATAGGCGGAATCAGAATTTTGGAGAGACACCTTTGCGGACAGGCTCAGGGAGTCATCGGAGGAAGACCGTTGGTTTCTTGGGACAACTCCGGGCCTTCAGGTTGAAGACGTTCCTTCATCATTCGACCGGACTTGAATTTGACGGTCACTTTTTCAGGGACAGCGATCCTGTCACCGGTCCGAGGATTCCTTGCCATACGAGCGGCTTTTGATTTCGGTTCGAAGACTCCGAAATCACGAAATTCGAGGCGATTTCCATCGGAGAGTTCCTGAATAATGGCGTCTAAAAAGTGTTGGATGACCTCTTTGGCTTTTTGTTGCTGAACTCCAGTAGTTTCTGAAATTCGCTGCACGAGGTCTCTCTTGGTGATGGTATTCATGAATAAAGATCCTAACTCAACAGGCCTGCGTCACTTATGTCAAAAATTCTCTGCGCAAACGGCAGCAGATAATTTTGACGGAAGCGGGAAGTATCCTATAACAGGGAAAAAGACCTATTTTCAGATACCACCCCAACTTGTGACATCGAGGCTATCATCTAAGTTGGGGGCTCGCAACGACGAGAATTGACGTTTCTCTCGTCAGCATAAGGACTTATATAGCAAAGTCCCGTTAGCCCCCCCCACAAAGGACCTCTCAGGCAGATTTAAGAGCGGATTTCTTCGCTTCTGCCGGGGTTTTCCCCTTTGATTTGGCAGATTTTGATTTGGCAGACTGAGTTTTGGCAGACTGAGTTTTGGCAGACTGAGATTTGGCAGACTGAGAGGCCTTGACGGTCTCTGTCTTCTTATTGTTCTTTGTGCGTAACGTGCGGCTATAGCCCAAATCCTTGACGATCGAGAGAACCTCAGTCCAGGAAAGGAACAGCTTGTCGCCTTTTTTCTTGTAATCCTCGATGGCTTTAAGGAAATCGAGTTCTTCTTGGTTTACAGGTCTCGCCATGAGTCCTCCAGTGGTTAGGTGTGCCTATGATCCGGATCGGCATCTCGACCCGATACCCCATACTTCGGCAAGAAGAACGCACCACTGAAGTGGAAATCAACGAAAGTGATCGAGGATCAGATTCCCGGATCGAGAACAGGAGAAGGAATGTCCAGTTTTTCGACGATTTCCTCGCACAGGTTCTTGATCTCCCCTGCTGCAGGTCCATGAGGATCATGACCGAAAATAGAGAGCCCAAATGAAGGCGCTTCCGCAACTTTGACCCTTGAATGGATCACTGCTTCCGTCACCCACTCAGGATAATGGCGACGCAGTTCTTCGATCACATCACGGGAAAGTCGAGTTCTGAAATCAACCATAGTGGGGACCACCACTCGCCACTTCAACTGCGGATGCAGTCGTTGCTGGACCAGTTCAATGATCTTCCCTAACTGCACCATCCCCTGAAGAGCGAGATATTCCGCCTGCACCGGGACGATCACTTCATCCGCTGCAACCAACGCATTAATAGAGAGTAATCCTAAAGAAGGAGGACAATCGAGAAGAATCAGATCGAATCGGTCATCCGGCAGCGTGTCGAGGGCATCTCGAAGAAGCAGTTCTCGTCCCAATTCCTGAGACATCTCATTTTCAGCGTAGGACAAATCGATACTGGAGGGGACCAACGAAAAAGCCTCTGCTGGCACTTCAAAGATACACTCCTCAAGGCTTTTCTCGCGCCTTAACGCAGCCTCGATCGTGTGGTCTCCGATTCTCTCCAGACTCGAATCTTGAAAAGAACTGGCGAGAGATGTGGTCAGATGAGCCTGAGGATCCAGATCCACCAAAAGGACTCGATATCCCGCCTGGGCGTACCCTGCAGCACAATTGAAGGCAAGAGTCGTTTTTCCAACTCCACCCTGCTGATTGATGAAGGCTAGGCGACGTGTGCGATTGGACCCGTCCATAAATTCCCCCGTTCGAAAGATCGACCCATCGGGGAGAGTAATCTCCCAGCCCCTCATGAGCAAGAAGTCGGTCTCAGGATCCTTACAGAATTACGGGAGATGGGACATGAAAATCGTAATTCAGTTATGCTGATCACATCTCATAGGGGCAATGGAGATTTCTGAGGAGATTCTTACGATGAAAGCAAACCTGACCTGTTGTCGACTCACTTTCTCTTTGGCCGCCCCTGAGCGCCTAGCTCCCATAAAGGCCCTCACTTCGGCCCTGAGCGAATCCAAAGTGGAAGATGTCGTCGAAGTCATACTCCAGTCGATCCCCTACAGCGGTTTCCCGGGAGCAGTGGAGATTCTTGGGCATATTGAAGCTTCGTCACTCGAGGCCGTCCAAAGAATCACGTTATCCCCTCCGAGAAATATTTTTAAAGAGGTGTACGGGGCTGCCTCCGATAAAGTTCGGGACTCCCTTCGGCAACGACATCCGGATCTGGAATCTTGGATCCTCAATTTTGCCTATGGAACCGTCATGCAATCTTCTCGCTGGAAAACCCGCGATCTCGAAAAACTCGCGATCAGTTCTCTTCTTGGCCAGATGCGTATGACACCTTTTCATTCTCACTTACGAGGGGCATTGCGCTGCGGTTGCACGGTCCAGGAGCTTCAAGAGCTTCTGGAGGGTCTGAATGACATCGCACATCCGGACGCACAGAAAAAAGCCTACGAGCTCCTCTCCGCCGAGTCTACGAAATCACCGAACAGCGATTAGAGTCTCAGATGATTCTCGATGGCATTCGCCAATCTCTGACTGTCTTCCCAATTCGCCACCATCGACAATCTCACAAATTGTTCTCCGGGCCCATGCAGGGACGCATTTCCGACCAAAGCAGACGAAGGAATCGTCACCGCCAAGATTTTCTCATCCAGTAAAGCTTCGGCAAGGTCGGCACTGGAAACGCCTTCAGGAGCTCGCTGCCAAACATACATAGAGGCATCCGGTTCACAGCGAGGTAATCCCGCCTTTTCGAACGCAGCGACAAACAGATCGCGCCGTGCCCGATATTCATCTCTCATCAATTGAACATGCGATTCATCCGAATATGCTGCGATTGCTGCATCTTGGATAAACCACGGCGTGCCGGTATCGATGTTTGCTTTCAATTTTCGGTACGGAGCGATCAATTCCGCATCGCCCGCAACCCAACCCACTCGATACCCGGTCATGGCAGAGCGCTTGGACAAGGAATTGAAAACCAAGACCCCCTCTGTGGAAACTTCCAATGCGGAATGCGGAGGGTCTCCAAAATAGATCTCCGAATAAGCTTCGTCGCTACAAGCAATAATGTTTCGTTCCTGACACCACTGGATCCACTTCTCGAGGTATTCGAGTGAGGCGATCTTTCCAGAAGGACTCGAAGGCGTCGGTAACCAAAATATTTTAGCTTTGTCGGCAATCTCATCCGGAATGCTTTCCAGATCAGGAAGGAAATCCGTCGCATGATTGACGGCAGCGTAATAGGGAGTTCCCTCAGCGAACATCGCCCCACCCGCATAAGGCGGATAACCGGGATCAGGACAAATCACGACATCTCCCGGATCGACAAAGGCCTCAGGAAGATGAAAGATGGACTCCTTCGAACCCACCGAAGAGATCAACATCGTCTCTGGACAGAGTGAAACCCCAAATCGGTTTTCAAACCAACGAGCGACAGCCTCCTTAAAGGGCGCTCCTCCTGCAAAGGGTGGATACCCACTCGCAGCATGTTTCTCGACCGCTTCCGCACACGCCTTGCGAATCAACTCTGGGGTCGGGCGGGAGGGATCCCCCATCCCAAGATCTACCGGTGAAAATCCACGCGCTTCAAGATCTGCTGTTTTCTGCCGAACGGCAGCCATGGCATAAGCTCCGAGTTGATTCAATCTGTGGGAAACCATTGCGCCTCCATGTTTGATTCCATGAGAAAAGTATGTTTGTCGAAACAACGCTCTTTGCCGACGTGATCGCCCATATTTCAAGTCCAAGTGGTGGGAAATCAATCCTTATCTTATCTGGGAAGCATCGTCCCATAATCTCGTGGATCAACAAGTCCCCCATACCGACTCAAGATCACATCAATACTTTGAAGAATCTTTCGCCAAGCGGAGTCCCCGAATGAGATGGCTCAAATCACCGTGAGCCCGCTCCCAAGTTTCAGGATTCTCAATCGACACTTTTGCTGCAGAAGAGCCACAGGGTCGAATCCCGGATAACGCCCTGATAGAAACAGGTTTTCCAATTCTTGGAGTATCTGATTCATACTGGAGGAGAATACCTGCGAATCCCCAGGGTAAAGTCTTCTTGCACGACTCAATACTTCGAGGCCGTGCCCAAGAACCTTGATCTGAGCTAAGCCAAAATTGCGATCAGCTTTTCTCGAAGATTTCCCTGCCCGAATCGCCCGATCACGCTCCAAATGACGATAGTTCAAATCCCAGCGGAGTCGTTTTTCAAAATTACTCAACAAAACATCGATACGTTTTCGATCTTCAGGAAGGATCAAACCTGATAGAGCGCACTCCACCAGAGCGCCTAAGAGATGGGTACCGCCACAAGTAAAAGCCCAACAACCTGCAACCGTAGGATCCGACAATCCAGCGGGGCGTCGGGTTTCTAACGTGGGTGATTTTGCGAGTATTGACGAGATGACCGCATCGCCCTGTTCAAGAGTGCGAATGCTTTCGTCAACGAGATCTCCCAGAGTTCCGTCAAGAACTAGGACTTGACGCTTCAGTCCACAGCGGGCAGCGGCATCCAATAACCATGCATAATCATTGACCGCACGCCATTCCTTCACATATGAAGTTTTGGAGAGTTCCTGTTGTGTCCTGTTTCGAAGAGCTTCCGTAATCACAGGCCCTTGCAATAATACACCCGTCCTCAGTAAGAGATGAGGGTGCTGCTCTCCTCGTTCGCCATGATCTCCATGGATAGGAATAACAGAATCTATATCAGAGAGAAGCTGGTGGAGTTGGTCCCTAGAATTTTGCAATTCAGGCTCTTCGGGAAGAGCGAGATGAAGGTGCGCCAGTGACCAGGGGTCACCTTCTCGGAGACCCGAAATCACCAACTCTTTTTCCACCTCGCTTTGCCACTCTCGACCTGCTCCATCTGGAACGGAGACCGGTTCTTCAACGGAAAAACAACCGGAGTACGTCAAGGAAATCATGATGCCAAGAATGCCCCCTAGGCAGGCCTTGCCGGGGGATTTGGATTCTGCCGTCATCACCTGAACCTTCCTTCTTCGACCTCTGATTTGAGTTTACACCCAAAAATCTCTGCTCATCCCCATGACTTCTGGAATATCAGTGTCCCCAACCGAGCCGAACCAAATCAGAGTTCTCGAACTCTGTCGCCAACCTCGTATCGAGACGACAACGATATCGAAAGATCTTAATGCGGAATACAAGAGCGACAACAACGGCTCTTGCTCTGAGAGCGAGTTGCAGGCACTCTCAATCCCAGAAAGGAGCCTCATCATGCCCACCCTTCTTGCTGCGGGTCTGAATCTACCCATCTTGGAAGATCTCTTACTGCTCCTTTTGGGGGCGATGCTCGTCGCTATTTTGACGCGTCGCTGGAGAATCCCATACACCGTGGGACTGGTCATCGCCGGGGCGACTGTAGGGCTGTTGAGACATCAGGGCGTACTTCCTTCGGGTGGAGGGCACTTCGAATTGACGGAAGAAGTGATCTTCCTCGTCCTGCTCCCTCCGCTGCTCTTCGAGGGTGCGATGAACACCTCGTTTCAAACACTACGCGAAAATTCTGGGTTGATTGGGACCATGGCACTTCTAGGAACACTAGGAGTCATCTTGATCACTTCAGCGGCCATTCAGGCCATCACCGGCTGGTCCTGGGAGTTCGCTCTTCTTCTCGGAGCAATGGTCAGTCCGACAGACCCTGTCAGTGTCCTAGCCATCTTTAAAGAACAAGGTGTTGAGAAAAAGTTGTCCACCATCGTCGAGGGCGAATCACTCTTTAACGACGGATTGGTCGTGGTTCTCTATTTCCTCCTCTTGCGAGGGATCGATCAGGGTTGGTCAGAAGTGAGTGTGCCAGAAAGCATTCTGATCTTTATTCGAATGGTAGGGCTTGGCGCACTCGTCGGACTCTCACTCGGATCACTGGTCAATTGGATCCTGCAACGCATCGATGAACGAATGGTCGAAGTACTCTTCTCTTTCCTACTCGCCTATGGCTCGTACCTCATTGCCGAGAGACTTGAATCTTCAGGAGTGATCGCAGTGGTCTTTGCTGGCTTGATGGTGGGGAATTCCGGCTTAAGAAATTCTATGAATGCCACGACTCAAATGAGTATGGGCTTAACGTGGGAAGTCGTCTCATTTGTCGCAAACTCGATCGCATTCCTCGCTCTTGGTTTTGCAGTGGATCCCGTACTTGTCGCGCAAAATGTAGAACTCGTCATCATGGTATGGCTTGCCAGCGTGGCCGCCCGCGCCCTCATGACCTATTCGATCGGCGGTATCGATCAGTCGGTAAGAGAGTCTTACCCTCGATCGTGGCTGCACGTGATTCATTGGGGCGGACTAAAAGGAGCAGTACCGATTGCTTTGGCACTAGGGATCTCCAGATCTGCCAACATGCAGGAGACAGCCCCCACCATGCAAGCGGTCGTCGCTGGAGTCGTGATGCTTTCCATGTTGGTGCAAGGCACCACCATTCAACTTCTTCTAAATAAACTAGGGATCACCAAACGGTTGGAAGGTCGTCGAAGATGGGAACGGCATCAGGCTCGTTCCATCGCTGTAGAAACCGCCTTGGAGGGTTTGACGGATATTGCAAAGACCACCGAAATAGACTTCACCCGGGTCGAATCGATACGTTCAAGATTGATTCGTATTCGGGAAACCATTCACGATGATCTTCGGCAGGTATTGGAAGATCATCCCGAGTTCGCAGCTGAACAAGTTCGTGGCGTCATGATACGACTCCTACATCGCCAAAGAAGTGCTGTGGAACAAGCTTTCAGAGAAGGTATTCTCTCAGAAGATGCCCTCAGGGATGTTCAGGAAGAGATAGATCTGCTGTTGATACAAGAACTTCCAGCACCTGTGCCGGGATCTCCTGAAGCAGGAATCTCAGAGTCCCATCTGGACGAAACAGAATCTTCGTCGTGAACGAACAGCAATGGGTTCAGCACTATATCTCTCCACGCCAGCACCCTGAAAATGCTGTCTATGGTCCGGGTGACGATGCCGCTTTGATAAAACCTCCCGAAAATAATTCACTCGTGGTTTCCGTAGACGCTCTCGTCAGCGGACAACACTTCACCTTTGACGGGCTTCAGTCATGGTGCCCACCCGAAATATTGGCCCGACGACTCGTGCGGGGCAGCGTCAGTGATCTCAGTGCAATGGGTGCCAAGGCGAGTGGTCTGATTCTTTCCGTAGAAACACCGGAGTTGCCAGGCTTTCTCGGTGAAGACTTTTGGCGAGGGCTTGATGCCGAAATCGAGCGATTACAGATTCGCCTTATGGGTGGAAATGTCGCACGAAATCCAAACTCTCTCTCTCTCCATGCGACTGTTCTCGGTGCTGTCGAGGAAGCACGGTGTTGGAGGAGGGATCGTGCACAACTGGGAGACAGAATCGGCGTGACGGGTTCACCCGGTTCCGCCGCCAAAGCGCTGGAGCATCTCAATCAAGGTCTCACGTATAAATCGTCAGACCCATGGAGATCACCCGCATGCCGACAAAATTTTGTCGCGGAATTGGCCCCGGCGATGAACCGGCCCCCAACAGCCATTGATATCAGCGACGGATTAGCACTGGATCTGCACCGAGTATGCCTAGCGAGCCAACTCTCTGCCCAAGTAGAGCTCGAGTCCCTTGTTTCAAGTGCCGCTTCTCCCGACCTCAAACAAGTCTTGGGAGGCGGTGAAGACTATGAATTACTGCTCGGCATTGATCCCGCTGAATCAGCCAAGGTTGAGGCTATCGCTAAAGAATCGGGAACCGAGTGGCACTGGATCGGCGAATTCATTCCTGCCACTGATCGAGGCCCAGTCCTCGAAGCGACATTGAAGGGCACACCTGTCGACATCCCGTCGACAGGCGCAGCCACTCCGGGCTGGGATCCCTTTAATAACGCTTAGGCGTCGGCGCCTTCTTTGGCTGGGGCTTCTTCTCCCGTATTGAAAAGAGCCTCGTCGATGGCGTCCCCTACCTCTGGTTTCAGTAAAGGAAAAAGTACGACGTCCCGAAGATTCTCTGCACCACAAAGAAGAGCAACCATTCGATCGATCCCCATTCCCCAACCGGAAATAGGGGGCATTCCATGCTCCATCGCTAACAGGTAATCTTCTTCCATCACCATCGCTTCGTCGTCACCGTCCGCATGTAATCGAGCCTGTTCTTCCAATCGCTCACGCTGATCGATAGGGTCGACCAATTCAGAGTAAGCATTGATCACCTCCCAACCATGTATCACCAATTGAAAACGATCCGTAATATTCCCATCGTCGTCATTGCGACGAGCCAATGGCGACAGATCGACAGGATGTTGAGTCACAAACGTAGGTTGCTTCAACCGTGGCCGGACAGTCTTCTTGTAGAGTTGATCAATCAATGCACCCCGGCCCAAATGATCGATGTCATCGAGAAAGATCCCTTGATCCTTTATCGCCACTTTCAAAGATTCGGCTGTTTCGTGAGCAGCGATATCGATCCCCGCATGCTCCGAGATCAGATGAGAAAGACTCACGCGTGGCCATTCTCCACCGAAGTCGATGTCACCCGCTGCGTGCGAGACCACTAGAGATCCAGTACATTTTTCGATGACGTCTCTTAGAAGGCGCTCTGTGAAATCCATGTTATCGACATAGTTCCAGTAAGCGGCGTAGTACTCCAGCATCGTGAAGTCCTGGAGGTGTGACGGGTCCATACCTTCATTACGGAAGACACGAGCAAACTCGTAGACTCGGTCAAATCCAGCGACGATACAACGCTTCAAGTATGTCTCAGGTGCGATTCGCATGTAGACAGGAATATCGAGAGCAGCGTGATGCGTTTCAAACGGAGTCGCGAGAGCCCCCGAAGGTTTGGTCTGTAAAACAGGAGTTTCGACCTCATCGAATAGAGCGGCATCCAAGCCTTCTCTCAACGCACGAATGAAATCTCTACGCATCTTGAAACGAGCTCTGGAATCGGCATCGCTGATCAAATCGAGATACCTTCTGCGGTATCGGATTTCCTGATCAGAAATGGCATGAAACTTCTCTGGCATAGGACGTAACATCTTGCCAAGGAACTGCCATTCACTGGCCCGAACCGTCAACTGACCAATACGGGTATTGTAGGTCGATCCAACGATCCCAACAAAATCACCGATATCGACCAACTTGTTGAACTGCCCAAAAACCTCGGCACCCAGATCGTCTTTTTGCACGGAACACTGGATTCTCCCATGGAGATCCTGAATATCAAAAAATGTCAGTTTTCCAAAATCACGACGACTGACGATGCGGCCACAGACTCTGACGCCTGAAACTCCCTCTTCAAGGCTGGAGGCCTCGGCAAGAGTATGTGATCTTTCCCATCTTTCAGGGTAGGGGTGGTGCCCCGCTTCCCTCAATTTGTCGATCTTTGCGATCTTTATCTCGCGAATACGGTCCTCAGCCACAGTCTCCTCGCCCTCCGAATGAGCCTGATGCGGCCTCTTTCCCATCCAACGGGCCAGAGGCGCCCCCCCCAGTAGCCAGACGGCTTTCAAGGGGATTACTTGGACGAATCCTAGCCTTCCCCGGTGCAGGGGTCAAAGAACCCTGAAGAATCCACCCTGTATTCCTGAGGATCCGTGATATTGGTTCGTTGACTTAGGCGGTGCCACGGCTTAATCTCTTCACTTCACAGAGATCATCTGTGAAACCCGGAAGAAATGAGGTCTTCGGATCTAAAGGGTGTTTCTTCAATAAGAAATGCGATTTAGAGTACCGAATCTTAGTCAGAACTCGAAGTTGAGCCCCCGATGGGGATCTGCTCACCCATAATTTGAACGAGGGAGGGACCATGCGTCCAAACCGTCAGAAATTCAAAATGTTCGCCCTTCTGCTCTGCTTCGGACTTGCGATGAGCTCGTCCGGTTGTGCCTCAGGGCCGAAGAGCACGGTTTCGTCTAGTCTTTACTGGAAACGAGTCTTCCGCCAGATGGGCGATGACCTTCGTAACGCCAGAACAGATATTGATCGCATCGTGTTCGATCTCGATGATCGTCCGATCGAGCAGTACTAGAATTCAGAGAACAACCTAAATTAACGGAGACTGACCTCGCGTCAGTCTCCGTTTTTTTTAACTTCAGTTTTCTGGATTTATACCGTCCTGCGACGAGCCATCAGTTCTCGATCAGGAGGATCGATGGGACGGCCTTCTTTCACAGCGTCCAGAGCGGACTGCACTCTCTCGTTGACCCGATCTCCCTCGTCTGGAGCGAACCATTCTATGGGTAACTTTCTTGCCCATACTAATTGAGAACGAGCCAACGCCCGGTTCAACGCAATAATCTTGTCGGCCTCGAGGAATGGATCCGTTCCTTCCTTCAATGCCTTACTTAACCTTTGATAGCCAATCGATTGCCCGGCAGTATCGCTCCAGGGAGGATCGTGAGCATCTAATAGGCTTTGAACCTCATCGATCCACCCCTCTGTAAACATTCGAACGACACGAGCCTTGATACGGCGATGCACTTCTTGACGTTCGCGATGAACACCGATGAGAAGCGTTTTGTCGGGGTCCAGAATGGGTACTCGCCTCTTATGCCAAACACTGATGGGCTCCCCACTCTGTTCATGCACTTCAAGAGCTCTCACCAGTCTTTTGTGATCATGGCGGTGAATCATCAAAGCGGCATCAGGGTCGACCTCCTTCAACTTGTCATGAAGGTAATCACCGCCGATAGATTTCGATTCCGCCTTGAGTCTCTCTCGAATCACATCGTCGGGGCCCGGTCCTTGAAAAATACCTTCACGCAGAGCATGAAGATAAAAAACCGTTCCTCCACTGATCAGCCAGGGGTCCTTTGAAGAAGCACTCTCACCTAAGGCAGACAACCAGTCAAATACAGTGAACTCTTCCCATGGATCGACAAGATCGACCATCTGGTAAGGCTTTCCATTACGGAGTTCCTCTGCAGGTTTAGCACTCCCAATATCCATACCTCGATAAACCTTCATCGAATCCATGACATTGACAGGAAGTCCTGTGTCACGCGAGATGTCCAAGGCTCTTTTTGATTTTCCTCCGCATGTCGCCCCAGTCACGATGATCGCGAGGGGTGGCTGCTCAATTTCGATCTTCAATTATCCCCCAGCCATTCCAACTTTACCGCTGGGCCATCCAGATACAGATATGCACCTCGGTCTTCAAAAGGTTCAAGAATCCGGAACTCACCTTGTCGGCCTGCGCAATGAATCTGTTCGAAGCGCTCTTTGTGAAAGTGTCCACAGACGACTCGGTCATATCCGGATCCCACAAGGGCTTCGATGGAACGTAAATCCGGCTGCATGGTGATCGTTGTCTTACGAGCGATAGACCGCCGAGAACCTTTTCGAATTCCACCCGCCAATTTCTTGGAAACACCACCCGGAAGAGATAACAACAAATGACGACTCACAGGATGCCGGAGAAATTTCCGGAGTCTTTGATAGCCTTGATCTTCGGTTCCAGAAAGATCCCCATGAGAAAAGTGCCAGCGAAGCCCACCGATACGCATATCGACAGCGTCACCGAGAACTTCCACACCCGTTTCGTCTTGAAAAGACTGATCGAGTAAAAAATCTCTATTACCCGGAAGAAGAGAAATCGCCGTTCCACTCCGAACGGCCATCTTTAATGCTTCTAACTCAAGACGACTATCAGAGGTCTTTATTTGGCCCGGCCCCCACCAGAGATCAAAAAGATCTCCCAGAATCAACAATGGCGAAGACAATTGTTGGCAGCGGAGTAGCAAAGACTTTAACCACACCAGCCGACGCGCTCCCCCGTCACAATGAAGGTCTGTTGCGACCACGCACCGATCGTGAAACATCACCGGGACGGTAGATGTGGTTGGAGTCGAAGCCATACCTATGGAATCACCCAATCGTCAGGATTGAATCCGTCACGGGCGGGCTTGGGTGGAGTCTCTTTCCGAGGAGGCTTTGACGTTTCAGGAACGGGCTTTGGAGCCGCAGCTGTGGAAGGCTTCTTCTGAATTGCTTCGCTGTGCGAACCCGACTCTTCCGCAGAACCTTGATCGGAGCCATGAGAGCGCTCCGGTGACGTCTTCGGCACTTCACGCTGAGGAGAAGCTCTATGAGCAGCGTCTTCGCTTTTAAGGGGAGACTTCCCCTGCTCTCTACTTTGAGAAGAATCACTGACTGAATCATTTTTTTGTGGAGACGAATGAGAGTCCACATTTCGCTGACCCCCTGAAGTTTTCTCACGTGCAGAATTTTTCTCACGTGCAGAAGACTCATTCGCTGGGGTCTCTTCGGTCCTGTCCACTCGCGGCGGCCTCGCTCCACTCTGACGATCATCCCGCTGTCCGACATCACTCTGTCGGTCGCCTCTGGGCCTTCCGTTTCCTCTTCGACCACTCCCTTGTCGGTCGTCTCTGGATGTGACCTCGCTCTTGTCAGATACAGTGTCGGAGCCCTGAGGCTCTTCCTGATCCCTCCGAGGATTACGGCGGGAACGTTCCCTTCTCGGTGAAGATATCGGTTCCATGGGATCACTGGACCGCTCAGAGCCACTGG
>JAACCY010000190.1 GCA_009937185.1 Planctomycetia bacterium | reverse complement strand
CCGGCAAGGCTGGAAACCGTTCAGGAATATGGATCTTTTCAGAAATCTGTTCTCCATGTCGTCCCCTCCGACCCCTTTATCGACCAAAACGGGATTCCGAGAGAACTGTTCAGAAGCCTCGTAGATTCCTTATTGGGAGTCTCTCGGTGCCCCCCTTGGTTAGAAGAGGGTCTGTGCTCGATGTCGAGGGGCCCCTTAGCACGCTCTAGGGATCTCTGGTTGCTCGAAGACGCACTCAGGAAGGGACATCTCCCCTCGGTGCAGTCCTTACTCGAAAAAGATACCTGCTTCGAAAATGAGCTCCTCAGGGCCGCTTGTGGATCACTCGTGGATCACCTCCTAGGAACGACGCCGACAGCCCTGCTTCCTCTCTATCTCCAACAAATTCGTGACGAAGGTTTGGAGCCCTTCTTGAGGAGCACCACAGAGATCGATACCTTGCACCAACTCCAGCAACGCTGGATCGGAGATTTACAAACCCGAAGGGAGTGAAGACCAAGATGCCGGATCGCCAGAATCTATTCTCATGGCTTAAGGGTATCTCCCGTCTTTGGAACCTTGCGGTGACCCGCTCCGACGCATTCGTGAAGCCTTTCCGATCTCGATTCTCTTTCCAGAGTGATCCACAGAACAAAATGCAGAACGATCAGGACGATGCTTGGATCAAGAGCGCTGCCCTCATTTCTAGTCTCATACATTTAAGTATTTTTTTCCTCGTCCCGGTTTCAGGGACCAGCGAAACTCTTCCACCGAATACCGTCCGTATCGAAGTCGCTTTTTCGACACCGCCTCCGACCTCTTCTGTAACAGAACTGATTCCCACGGAAGAGAGTTCTCCAGAACTGGTCGAGCCAGAAGTCGAAATCGAGATTCCACAGGAAGAACCAGAGCCTCCTCTGAAGACTGAAGATTTTCTGCCTCCTCAAGTTTCTCCTCAACCCCTCACTCCACCTAAAAATCTGGATAGCCCACCCTTGGATCAACTTTCTTCAACAGAAGAAGAAATCACCCGAATCCAATCTTTGCTCGACGACACCATTGAGAAAGTGTCCTCTGATAAAGAGCGAGATCGATGGCTCATCCTTGAAGTTCGCGAACCGATTCGAACCAGCTTGGCAACACTGCTGGGGAATGGCACCTCCATTACAGATGCCGAAGGCGACGGTCAATTTCTAATCTCATTCTGGATTGACGCAGAAGGCTGGATCTATGACCTAGCACTCAAACCTGCCCCCGGCGTTCAGATCGATGCTTTTGCCATTCGTGACGCCATCGCAAATTTGAATCCCATGACGAGTGCCCCTGAAGGCGTCGAGGCTCCCCTCAAGATCCAACTTCGAGTACAGAGCCTCGAATGAACAGCTTGCCCACCATCCCCGAGGCGATTGCAAGACTTCTCGATCAGGAAATCGATGCTGAGATCCAGCCCGAGGATCCTCGACTCTTAATCTCTCTTTCCGGAGGAGTCGATTCCGTCGCTCTATTGATCGCAACAGCACAATGGGCCAAACGTTCTAAGAGAACGGTCCAAGTGGAAGCATTTCACATGCACCATGGGCTTCGCGGAGAAGAAGCGGATAGAGACGCACGACATTGCCTGCTCATCTGCCGCCAATGGGGAATCCCCCTCCACGTTGTATACGAACCTCTGGACCGGCAATTAGGTCCAGGGCAAGCATCCTTGGAAACTCTCTGTCGTCAAAAAAGACGTGAGCATTTCGCGAAGGTCGCCAAAGCCAGAGATTGCCAATGGGTTCTGTTAGGCCATCACACTTCCGATCAGGCTGAGACGGTTCTTGGAAATATTATTCGAGGGTGTGGACTCCGGGGGCTTCGAGGCATGGATCCCGTGACACACATGGCCGGATCAGAAATCAAAATTCTGAGGCCGTTCCTCATCTGTTCTCGAGATCAGATTGAGAGTTTCCTCCAATCTGAAAATACCAAAGGGATCTTCGACTCCTCTAATGATTCGATGGACCATCGAAGAAACAGACTCCGTCACGAATTGTTGCCCCAGTTGGAAAAAGAAAATCCGGAAATCCTCGTTCATCTCAACCAGTTAGCGCAGGAATCTCGCCTTCGGTGGCAATCACTACAAACCCGTATGCAAACCTGTTTGGATCAGGCGTATTGCCTGCGCCCATTCATCTCATTGCCACCGGGTTCACTCGACCAGCTGCAAGGCCCAGAGATTTCAGATGTGATCAGAGAAGCTCTCATCATTGCTGCCGACTATGAGGGCCAACTCTCGAGAGAACATTTAGAACATCTTGAACAGCTCGCAACCTCAAAGTCTCGATCGCCCCGCCTCGACCTTCCGGCGGGAAGAACGGCACATCGTTGTGGTCACTGGATCCACCTAGGACCCATTCCCCAGCAAGACCTCACTCCTTGGCGTGAGATCACACCAGAACCGAATCTCCCCTTCCAGCACCTCGGCCTGCAGTGGACTTTCCATACCTCCTCTGAACATGCTTCCTTTGACTCTAGAGTCACTCTACGTCCACTGAAGCCGGAAGACCGCTGGCCGGGAAGAAAAACCAGAACGGAGGAGAGTCTACGGCAACTGGGGATTCCCAAGCATCTGCGTCGCTTCTGGCCGGTTTTCGTCGACGGAGATGGAAATATTCTAGGATCCCCAGGAGTGAATTCCGCACTGGTGAATTCCGCACTGGTGAATTCCGCACTGGTGAATTCCGCACTGGTGAATTCCGCACTGGTGGATTCCGCACAGGTGACCTCATCAAGAGTTCCCTGCCCCCAAGTTCAGTTCGAGAGAACCGATTCTAGCGAGATCACGGAATTGGCATTCCATCTTTTAAGAATCCAAAACTATATACATCACATGAACGACAACCCATTCACTGACGAAAAAACCGGAACTCCTTCATAAGAAGAAATTCCGGTTATCTCAGTCAACGATAGGCGATATCCATCAGCGACGTACGGTGATTTTTTGGATCAATCCTTCAGCATCGTAGACCAACAAGAACGCGGAAGACAAGGAGAGAACCTCGTCGCAATCGGCTGTATCTAGTGACCACTTTTCCTGACCATCACTTGCAGAACAATTGACGATTCTTCCGGAAGCATCTAGGAACGAAACCAATCTGGAAGAGGTGTGAAGGATGTCCGTCACTCCAGCTTTTCTCCAGCGTTCACTACCGTCAGCGGTATCCAAGCTGACCAACTCAGTCACAGGTGCAGAGTAACGGTCATCTCTAAGAATGGCGTAAACAGAAGCGGCTGTCACGACTGGACTAGAGACCACAGGCTTCCCTGTCGGTGAAGACCAATGAAGGAAACTCTCCTCACCTGCATCGGAAAGGCAGTGAATCTTTGTATCTCTAGAACTGACATAGATCCTGTCTCCAAAAACCGTAGGAGAATGTTCGATGGATCCCATCGTTTCATAACTCCAGCAGTCACTTCGGATAAATCCTGCAGATTGGATCAACTTGTAGACGTTGCCGTCTTCACTTCCCACGAATGAAGCATTGGCGAAATTCACAGCATCTGCAGTGACTCCACCCCCTGTAAGGAAGGTCCAACTGACGAAACGATCTTCCTTAGAAACACCGTATGCTCTCATATCAAATCCACCCAGGATCAATGAATCCTGTCCTGGAGAAACTCATGTAGATATGGGAAAGTCACACTTAATGGTGAAGTTAGGTGCTCCATACTGATCGTCGATGCAGTAGATGGAACCAAGCTCAACAATGTAGAGCTCGTCGGCGTTCTGACTCCGAAGTTCTTCGGGATAGACGTAGACCGAAGGAGCGTACTCCAATCGTGCCTTCAAAGGATATGTCCAACGAGGCAAGCCCGTTTGTCCGTCTATCTTGATCAAGACATAAGGATAATCACTTGTTGAAGAAACGATGTAGATATTGTCGTTCTCAACGAAGGTTTGGATTACAGGAGCAGAATGACGATACTGCCAACCGACATCTAAACCCTTCGAAGCAACGTCCTCCTTGGTGAATCCAATACCGTCAGCATTTGCTGCGGATCGCATCGTCCGGACTTCGTTCTTACTCATCGGCTTGGCTTCTTCGTTGCGGGTCTCTCCCCCTCCGGAACATCCAGAAAGCATCGGGACCAACAACAGTAGGGCAAAAAGACTCTGTGAAATGCGCGAGATCATGGGCTCGGTTCTCCACTCTTGGTCAGGGTGATACTCCAAATCGCGTTCACGAATTGGTGTTCATTGAACCTGACTAAATTTAATTCTCATCCTCGAGGAAGTCCCCAAGATTGATGTCATGTTTTTTTTCGTAATCAGCGAGGACTTCGATCCTTGCCAAATCTGCTTCAATCAATTCCGTGAGTTCAAAGACCTGGAAGCCTTTATTCAGACGTCCGTCCAGATCCATCACCATCTCTGGCCACGATCCTTCGTAGAGTTGATCTCGAAGAATCAGCAAAGTTTTGTCTTTGTCCGGCAGACGACTCACAAAGTCCTCATGCTCTGCGGTCATCTCCGACACCCCTCCCCTGTTTTGAGACATGATCAGTCCTGTTTAACAGGTGTCAGATCAGGGCCTGAAAACTCAAGAGTGTTACGAATCCAAGACTTCTTCTTGAATCGGAACAGATCCATTGAGGTATAAAACTCATCTCCAGGACGGTGGAAATCCAAACGAAGAACTCTCTCCGTCAATTTAAGATTTCCACCAGCTGTCTCTTCAACCTCGATATCGTCGACCAAACCGTGGAAATCGACCGTAATATTGTCGGCTTCCGGATCGATGGCGTTAAAGATAGCCACACACTCCTTCTTCTCACCAGCATTGACCTTCAGTCCCAAGTCTCCGGCTCCGTTGGTCGCCAGAAGATCTCCACGCGAAAAGAGCATTTTGCCCTCTTTGCGCTCGATGGCATCTTCGACCCAAGGCAGTGCAATGTTTGCGTAACGACGATTCTTGTCGGAGCGTGCTTTGATGCCTACGTAGAAGGTTCCATCGATGCCACTCTTGTTCTCAACCGTGTATCGAAGATACCAATATGTTCTTCCCGACTCCGGGACTCCGTCCGGACGAAGGTCGTAACCTTTCCCTCCGAAAACTGTGATTTGTCGAGGACGCTCAAACTTGAGTTCAAGCCTTGCGATCCCGGGATCATCGGCATCTTGTGCGAATACTGAACAATCAAGGAACCCTGCTGGAACGAGGATCGTTACCATCAGCAAGATCATTGTCGTCCAACGACTGAACGTTCCATTGTTCCTAACTCTAGATCCCAGTGTTTCGGATCCCAGTGTT
>JAACCY010000189.1 GCA_009937185.1 Planctomycetia bacterium | reverse complement strand
TTCAGGGTTCAGTCAATCTCCTGACAAGAAGTGAAATGGACTTTACGAATGCTATCGGGAATCTTTAGACACCTCTTTCGGTCGAATCTTCACTCTCTAGATCCTCCTCAGGTATGGAGGATCGCAAGGGGATCAGGGTCTGCCTTGTGGTTTAGCGGGGTCATGAAGAGGTTAGGGATAAAGACTGCCATCGATCTGAGAAGACCCGAATCTTCAGATGCCACATTAGGAGAAGTCGACTTTGAAGCGTTGGGGGTGGAATACCACAATCTTCACCTTCGATCCTCTCGATTGCCCCGACCCGAAGCTGTCGCCGAGTTTCTTCGTCTTTTGGACGAAGTGGAGCGGCCGCTATTGCTCTACTGCAAAAGAGGGAAAGACAAAACAGGATTTGGGTCTGCTCTGTATCGTCATGTTGTGTGTGGAGAAGACTTGGATACTGCCTGGCAGCAACTGCGCAGGATTCCCTTTGGCCACAGAGTCAAAGGACATGAGGGTCCCCATGACTTTCGTGATCTCTTGGAGAAGGAATCTCCCGAAGATTTACGAGAGTGGGTGAATTCCCGCTATCCCGATCTCTTTCGAGAAATCTGCGGAGAATAAGTCCTCTGGAGAGATATCTCCGAAAGTACCTCATCCGGTTGGGCTCTCAGCCGGATATGGGCTCTCAACATCATGACTCGAGAAGCCCCTCAAAAAACGAGGGCCCCCGAGCGTTGCGCTAGGAGGCCCTGCGAGGAGGTGTGTGCTAATTAAACAAGGGTTAGGGGGAATCGCCAGCCCGCCTTCGGCGCCCCCCCCTTCCCATACTGATAGATCCGGAGCCGGACAGACTCCGGACAGAGTTTTTAAAAATATTTTCAGGAGTGTGAATTGAGGGTCTGCTGGCAAATCTGGGAAAGATCCTTAAACCTGAGGAATAGGGGCTTTTCCGCAGTCAGGGCAAGGGAAGCCAAAGAAGCCGTTGAGGCAGCATCCAGGGCACTCCGCGTCTCGATCGAGGGCTTCCAGTAACCTCTGAAGCTGAGACCAAGCGTTGTGCGCTTTCTCTGCCGAGAGGAATTTAACGTTTCCAACTCTGTATCCGTCGCACGTTGGGCATGGACTGACAGGGCTTTGAAGAGACGCCGGGTTTTCTGAGGAGGGGTCGCAATCAAGACAAGTTTCGTTGCCGCTGAGCGTGATTCCTTGAGCGAGCGACCAGCTCAGTTTTGAAAAATAAAGTTTTCCAGAAACAAAACCGTGATGACAGCGAGGGCAAAACTCATCTTGCTGGGATACCTGAATACAAAGTTGGCACTGTAGGCTGCTCCTAGGTACTTCATGCCCATGAACATCTAAAGCTTCATGAAATTTTTGAGACCGGATGGGAACCAAGGCAACGTAACCCAATTGGCATGCTTTACACCAACCGTGTGTTTCGTATGCGGATAGGCATTGTCGGCAAGACTCTGAATTGATAGTGGATTTATTCATGACTTGATCGGGATGCTTTGCGGCTGATTGACAACCACAAAGCATCCCGATCAATAGCAAAAAACTGATCAGAAAGATCGATTTTAAGGGCAGGCGAAAGTGCTGCAGGAAAGAGCCCCCCCCGGTGTTGGATCTGATCCGCATGAAGGGAACGGTGCTCCTGGAGAAGCCGATCCGCTAAAGAGATATCCCAGCAATGAGACGGCGTCGGCCAGATTTAATGAGCTGTCGTCATTGGCGTCCAAGGCTTGAGTGCAGTTATTAGAGCTACCGCTAAAGAGATATCCCAGCAATGCGATGGGATCAGTGATATCCAAAGTCAGATCTTGATTGACATCTCCTCTGACGAAATCAGGAGTGACCGGACCCGGATCGGTGACCGTGATGCAGGTTTGGCATGTCATGACATCTGAACCGGCAGCGTTCGTCGCAGTGAGGCTGACCGTGTATGAGCCTGGGCTTGTGTAACTATGGCTGGGGCTTTGCAGATTGGAGGAGTCGCCATCTCCCATCTCCCAAACCCAAGATACGATGGGGCTAGAAGAGGCAGAGGTATCTGTGAAGTTTACAAGTAATGGCGCTGCACCTGTTGCGGTATCTATCGTGAAGGAAGCGACAGGTGGCGTTGGAGGAGGACCACTTGCATCTACAGATCCTGAAACTTCTGAGTAGTTTGTGGGTGTATTGGGGGCAATGAAGAGATTCCCTGTCGAAAGATTTTTTTGTATCGAGTTGATGCCGTCTATTGGAAGGCCAGGGGTGGGATAGGTCCAGCTGTCGTAGACGTCCCAAGTAATCACATCTGAACCGAGCCCTAGAAAGTTATCGGGAAGAATGTAGTCGGGGGTTGGTGCACCTGGAAGGTTTGCGAATCCAGAGGTCGCAATCAATAGGTGTTTAAATGAAGTATCTCCAGCGAGGTTTTCAGGAAACAAAAACTCTATGCCGGTTGATGCACTTCGAATGAATTTGTTGACCATGAAGTTTTCATTTGGAGCGGCCATAGGAACATGGAGTTCAACAAATTGAATGGTTCCGTCCGAATTCGAATAGAGTTCATTGATGTCCCAGAGGTGTCCTCCGGCATGGACCGATCCCGAAAATAAAAATACGAAGCACAGGATGTTTATCAGTAGTTTCATAACTATCTTTTCTAAAGTGGACCTAGACTAGAATACAATCCTATCTTGTAACCCTTAGGATCACTACTCAGCATGTGTGGAATCTATTCACTTCGAATAAATAGATGGTCAGCTCTCAGCATGAATAAACTGGAGCGACGTGTTCGTCTTTTGAGTTATTGCTCACAACGATTTCCGTAACGTAACTCTAGTACTTTTGTTTGCCCAAAGTCAGAGTGTTTCCCATGTTGCCATGTCGCCACATATAACCGGTCGAAGATATGCCCCGGGATCCATGATTGCCCAGACACATTTTCAAGTTCAGAAACTTTCCCCCCGACCTCCTCTACGAACAGAGGAACCGTGTTTTGGTGTCCGCAGATAACAACTGTTTCTCCCGCTTCGATGTCCGAGATGGCAGCACGCCAGCGGGGAGCATTCTCGGCTGGAATCGTTTCTATGGGAGTGGCGGCGATTGCGGATAAGGGTTCAAGAGTTTGGCGTGTGCGGATGTACTCGGTGCAATACATCTTTTGAATGTTGACACCTTTTAGCAAATGAGCCAGGTCGCGCGATCGTTGTCGACCTTCATCGGTCAGTTCCGGATCGGATCCGAGGCTCTTTTCGGCGTGTCTGAGTACGATCAATGTACAAGGTGTCAGATTCATGACTCTTCCTTCCGAGCAGTACTCGCCAAACTATGACCGAAATCGGCAGGGTTTACTCTTCAATTATGGCCAGAAAGATAAGCGGTTTTATACGTGAATAAGCGGTTCATTCATACAATTGGAGGGAAACCACTGTGTGGGAATCTATGCCTTGGAAATGAGAGTGCTAGATTCGATCGATTAGTGACGAGAACTTGACGTTGGCCTCACCTGCACTGAGACTGAGAGGTCTACTCATAGTAAAGGCATCACTCTCAATCGCAGGAGGCACAATGGAGGCTGGAATTGTGGGACTTCCAAATGTTGGGAAGTCCACTTTGTTCAATGCACTGACATCGGCGGGCGCACACGCGGCCAACTATCCCTTTGCCACCATTGAGCCCAATATCGGTGTCGTTCCTATTCCGGACCCTAGGCTTCAAATTCTTCAGGACCACATCGAAACTCAGAAGATGATTCCAGCATCGCTGAAGATTGTAGACATTGCAGGGTTGGTTCGCGGAGCGAGTACGGGTGAAGGTCTGGGGAACCAATTTCTTAGCCATATTAGAGAAACAGATGCCATCGTTCAGGTGGTTCGTTGTTTCGAAGAGGCACCCGGAGGGGAAGAAATCACTCATGTTGATGGTGATATAGATCCATTGAGAGATATTGAAACCATCGAAATCGAATTGGTTCTCGCTGATTTACAAACGGTAGAGGGTGCTCTAGATAAAGCGAAAAGGTCTGCGCGGAGTCGCGAAGACGAGGCTATCTTGAGACTGGATCTCTTGGAAAGATTGCATCCCGTTCTCGCTGAGGGTCGTCCCGCCAGAGAAGCAGACATTGGGAGTGATCCTCGTTCACCAGGGATGCTCAAAGGGCTTGGCTTGATCACCACAAAATCTCAAATGTTTGTCATGAATGTTTCTGACGATGATGTATTGGGTGAGGGACCTCTTGCGGCTCAGGTAAGAAAAATTGCAGAAGAGAGAGGTAGCCAAGCGGTTCCTGTTTGCGCTCGCATCGAGGAAGAGTTATCCGAGTTAGAAGAAGAAGATCGCCTAGAGTTGCTTTCAGACTATGGAATGGACGAACCAGCGCTTGGAAAGTTGGCTCGTGCCGTATATGAGTTATTGGGGCAGCAATCTTTCTACACTGCAGGTGAAAAAGAGATACGTGCATGGACTGTGAATAAAGGTGCCAGTGCACCGGAAGCCGCGGGTGTCATTCATACTGATTTCCAGCGAGGTTTTATTCGTGCAGAAATCTACTCGGTCGCAGAGATGGAAGAATACAAGTCCGAGAAAGCGATTCGTGAAGCAGGCAAATTAAGAGTCGAGGGCAAAGAGTACGTCATGCAAGATGCGGATGTTTGCCACTTCCTCTTTAACGTGTAGATCATTTCTTTCCGAAGAGCTGCTGAAAGTTCCGTTTGATTCGTGAGAATCGGCGCGCAGTTTTGCTTATGAACGAATATATACCTACAACAAAAATAAGAGCAATAAATACGATCGCCTTCCAGCCGGTTAGGAACGGTTTCTCGTTCAGGATGACGACTTCAGCGCCGCTCGTTTTATTATCAATAATCTCAAATCCATTTGGGGCTAAAGCGGGAAACAGCATTTCATCCTTGAAAAGGCTTCCTTTTTCTAAGTATGCACGACATATGTTGCCTATTTTTGGAATGGGATTCTGTGCCGGACCACAGAGCACGAAATCGCTTCCATCACTGGTAACAAATGAGATCCGTATCGGATTGGGTAAAGGGTTCGTGGAGTCGTTTCCCTTTTCGAACTGATCAACATTCATAGTGACTCGCCAAAGATATTGATAGCTTTCTCCACTACCTCCGACGTATTCACGTGTCATGGCTGTGATTTCACCCGTCGCGATCACATCCGATACTTTTCTGAGTGTCTCCGCTGACAGCGGAGCTATACCAGCGAGAACGGCGCTATGGCATAGGAGAGCTAACATGAAAGACCCTAAGGCCAAGTTCAGGAAATATTTTTTCATTTGTACTCCATGATTCAATGGCGAAGTTATCTATTCATTTTCTGGAGATCGACGTGCATGTTGAGTCATGTTGATAAATTCACGTCCATCAGGAAGGGTCAAATAAATGGTGAATTTGAATTCGTCATCTGAAATGAGTTCTTCAACGGCTCTGGTCGCGAAAGATGTTCCAGTGGCGGGATCAGTCTGAATCCATTTCCAATTGATAACGTTCTCTGTTCGGGTACCTGTTCCCGTAGCGATGCCAGTGCCAAAGGTGTCTATCCATGAGGAAACATAGATATTCTTGATGGTGTCAAATCCTATGAAACCGTGAGCTTCAAAAGGCATACCATTGAAATCCATAGGCATGATTTGTTGTGACAAATAACGATTTCCCAATACCGGCTTGTACTCACACTTCAGCACATTTTTCTGAGGAGGAGAATCTGGATCCATCCAGGATTGGAGGTCGATATTCCATTTGCCGACTCGTTTCATCAACACTTGATGCTCTGGCCCAGGTGTCATGAACTGCATCCATTTTTCCATCATTTCAGCTTGAGCAGTCGCGTCATCAGGGAGTACGTCTTTTTTTACCGGCGTTTTCTTCTGTTTAAACATCCATTCCCACAGAGCCGGCTCACCGTAGGACAATCGTAAAATATTGTGGCCCGCTTCCGGGTGCTCGGTGTACTTCACGACTTCTGATCCTGCTGCCTTGAGAGCTTCGACCATGACCTGCGAACGCTCTGGCCGAATGACCCGATCCTTCGCACCATGGAAGATCCAGAGAGGAACATCCTTGAATGTGGCCGCCGTATTGGGGTCCCAGCCTCCACAAAGGGGCACGGCTGCGGCAAACAGGTCAGGCCTTTGCTGAATGATTCCAAAGGTGCCGATTCCGCCCATGGATTGACCGGTGACATAGATACGATCGGGATCGATGGGAGAGCTCTGAATCATCCCTTCGATCAAGGCGATGACATCGGGGAGCCTCTCGGATTTATCGAGCCATTTCGCTGAAGGCGAGGTCCAGCTTTTGGGGTTGGCCCAGACGGCTTTGGTGCCTGAAACCGGAGCGATGACGAAACAGGGGAATTCCGCACGCATAGAATCTTTGGCAAGAATGTCTGCGGCGACCGACTTTCCGCCCCTGCCATGAAGCACCAGCACCAGCGGGTACTTTCTGTCTACCCGCAGACCCTCTGGAATCATGATTTGATAGGAAAGAGTTCCTCCATCGGGGTTGGTGTAATAAGTCTGTTTGAAGTATGGGCTACTGACGGGAACGGTTTGCGAATGGACTGGCCCAGCTATGAATCCACAACACAAGCTCAGCAGCAGGAAGTACAGAAGGTGATCGGTTTTCATGGTTTATTCCTGATCTGTGACGGGGGTTAGAATGACATTTATTTTCCCGTTTCGTCGAGGGGTTTCAATGGGGGCCTCTGCAGATGGTATTCACTGTGTTCTTGCCAGGCTCTTCCCAGTGCGATGAGTTGAGATTCTCCGTAGATATGTCCTGTAAGGGTGATGGATCGGGGCATATTATTTTGCTCAAAGCCACACGGAGCCACCAAAGCGGGATGGCCGGTGAGGTTCGTGATCCCGAGCGAGGTGAAATCGTCGGCAGGTGAAACATATGCATCAAGCCCACCGAATATGCTGTTCATATCCCGCATCAGTAGTGATCTGATGCGTTGAGCCCGGATGTAATCCACTGCTGGAATGAGACGAGCCACCCGAAATGTGTTGGGCCAAGCCTGGGAGCCTTGCTCGACAAGCTCGTCATCAAGGTTATTACGAGTGAAGTCATCGAAAGCGGCAGCACTCTCGGCAAAGAGAATAATCATGAGTGGCCACAATGGATAGTCCGGAAGGTCAGTATCGATCAACTCCACACCGATCGATTTTAATTCAGCGAGTACTGTTGCGTGGTCGGGGTACTTCTCAAATAGTTTCGCGGAGTATCCGACTTTCCAACCGTCTACAGATACGTCAGCTGGGATATCAAAGTGTTCATCGACGGCAGATAGATCTTTCGGATCTGAACCATGAATAGAGCTGAGTACAAAAGCAGTATCCTTAAGGCTTCGGCATATCGGTCCTAATTTGTCCATGGTCCAGGACAGAGCCATGGCTCCATGCTTAGAGACTCTTCCAAAGGTCGGTCGCAACGAAGAGTTCCCACAACGAGTAGAGGGGCTGACGATGGACCCCAGTGTTTCAGACCCGATGGCAAAGGGGATGGCGCCTGCGCCAACAGCAGCAGCAGAGCCAGCAGAAGAGCCACTGGATCCGAAATCAGTGTTCCATGGCGACAGTGTTTTGCCGCCATACCAGATATCACCCATTGCGAGTGCTCCCAAGGTGAGCTTAGCAATCAATATCGCGCCAGCCTCGTCGAGTCGCTTGACGACGGTGGCGTCTTGGTCGAGCACCTGATCCTTGAAGGGCATCGCTCCCCAGGTAGTTTTCGTGCCTTTGACTGAGCAGAGATCTTTTACTCCATATGGGATTCCATGAAGGGGCCCTCGATATTTTCCTTGAGCAAGATCTGCGTCGAGAAGAACGGCTTGTGCCAAAGCACGTTTTTCAGTGAAAGAAATAACACAATGAAGTTGTTGATCGATTTCACGGAGACGAGTGAGAAACAACTGAGTTAACTCAACACAGGAAACTTGGCCTGTTTTGATGAGAGAAGAGAGTGTGGGGATTTCTGCCCAATAAAGCTCTTTAAGATCTTGAGGGCGTTGCACCGAAGGTAAATCGTCGATGCTGAAATTAGAAATCGAGCGAGCCGGGGACACTGGTCGGTGCGGTGAAAAGAGAGTCGCAGGTGCGAGAGAGTTCTCTACCGGCACATTTCTAAGAGCCTGAAACCCCTTAATGTTTTCTTGTGCCCAGGGTAGTAATTCGGCGAGTTCTTTATCGGTGAATTCAAGTCCAGCAAATTCGGTCGCAGATTTTACTGGAGTGACGTCTGGTTTATCTTCGCCGCCTCCTGCCTCCTGAGGTGATAGAAGAAAGCATATTATTCCGAGAGTGAATGGAATCATTTTTAATCCTTAGGAGAACTGGAGCCTTCGTTTTGGGCGTAAGAGACGCAATCTTCCCAGAGTTGGGGAGTGTTTTTGCCAACGGTGAGCACAGTTGCTGAAGTTAAATCAGAACTAATGGAAGAACTCCGCAAAGCTTTTTGAAAGCTGTCTTTTTGATCAGAGTGCATGAGAACAATTCGCGGGGGGCCAATCCGAGGTATCAGATCCTCCAGCATCTCAGTGAGAGATGACTCTGGAACGACTACGACCACAGGCATATGTTGATTATCCCACCAAGATCGAAGTTTCGGCATGAGCCTGAGGGGAATGCGCGATGAACAGATCAATAGATGAGTTCGTGCGAGTTCAAGCATTCCAATATGTGCTGATGCGTAAGGGAAGGGTTCGGTGGTTGTCGCCAGTTTTTTCCAGGGCTTTTGAGCAATGATCTCGTCGATGTCTATGGCCACCCAATGTGCATCTTTTTCCAATACCGCCAGGGTCCCATTGGATAATGATTGTTTCAACGAGCCCTCTACTGGTAGCGCACTCCAGAGGTGTATTCCTGTTGATTCAGGAGAGGAAATCGAGAACTGGGCAATAGAGTCATTCACTATGACGGGAGGAGGAGGCGTAAATCCTGGAGCTGTCGTCGCCATACGAACCGAAGTTCCGGTTGGGAGAGGAACGCTGGCTTCCAATATTAGGTTTTGTCCCGTCCTTGCGACGGCGTCCATGGCAATCCAGAAACGTGAAGATTTGGCTGCTAATCCCAAAGCGATCATGAATCCAAACCAGAGGAGCCACGCTGTAAATAGGACTCTTATCCAGCGCGCAGATTTGTCAGTTGGGTTTTTCATTCTGGACTTCCCCTCACTCACTTATCCTGTTCAGCGATGTTGGCACAGTTCGGTCGTCTAAAACTGCTCGTGATTATTGTGATCAATCCATTTTTAACGGGTAGGACTGAAGATCGGAAAGATCGTAACTATTGAAATCAAGTGGAGAGCCCTTGTCTTTCCATTTCAAAGTTCCGCGATGGAATCGGTCTTGATTCTGTTCCCGATCTGCTTGTCGAAGCCGCAAAGCCCAATGGGTGACAGGGAAAGCCAAGTGATCCCAAGGGATTTCATTCCAGTGAAACCATTCCACCTCAAGGCTCTCCGGGCCAGGTTCGAAGTGAGGTTCTTTCATCCTTGCGAGGTACTTGACATGTATTTGGCCGATACGTGGGAGGTCGATAGAGACAAATGGCTGGATGATTTCGACGTTGGCTTTCGCTTCTTCCCAAGTTTCCCTGACAGCGCCTTCAACTGAGGATTCACCGAGTTCTAGAAATCCTGCTGGAGGTGTCCATGCGCCATACGCAGGTTCAATCGCTCTTTTGCAGAGCAGGATTTTTTCGTCATGCTCAATCAGAGTGCCGACGACGACTCTAGGATTTCTGTAATGAACGAGATCACAAGCTGTACAGACTCCACGTATTCGATCTTCTCCAGCGGGGATTTTTTGTGTGAGCGAGGCTCCGCATTGGTCGCAGTAGATGGGGTCTTGGTCGATCAAGTCGTCCTCTATTTCTAGTATTGTATGGTATTGAAGTTCGCAGAGAGGTGACGGGTGAGCAAGGGGCGATTAGAACTGTATTGGTGAATAGCCTTCAGGAGGATCTTGTGGAATCCTGTTGTATTGAAGAGGGAGAGTCAGACATTGAAGAAAATCACACCTGTTATCACAAGAAACTGCTGGATTCTGCTGGTCAATCTTTGGGTTATTGCGGGATGTGCACAGGTGCCCCAAGAGCGTGAACCCCAAGACAGCGAATTCTCTGAGACCTCTATCGTCGTTATTCTCGCGGATGATTTAGGCTGGGCAGATATCTCCTGTCAGGGCAGTGCATGGGAAACACCCGCGATCGATCAATTGGCCAGAGAGGGTATTCGATTTACCCGTGCTTATTCGAATGGGCCTAATTGTGCTCCCAGCCGAGCTTGCTTGATCACAGGAACAGACGTGGCCACTCATGGTGTCTTTACTGTTCCACCTGCGACTCGTGGGAAGGCTGAAAATCGAAAGTTGAATCCCCCCAAATCCAGAAGGGTGCTGCGAGATGAAGCTGTGACTCTCGCAGAAATGTTATCGGAGAAGGGATACAGGAGTGGCCATATCGGAAAATGGCATGTAGGAGATGATCCTCGCACCCAAGGATTCGATGTTTCCATAGCCAGTGACCGAAGAGGATATCCCAAAAATCACTTGGCCCCCTGGAATCTGCCAGATCTTCCCGAGCAGGAAGCCGGGACAGAACTCGCCGATGCTCTCACAGATCATGCTGTCGAATTTATTGAAGAAAGTGGCGACGAACCGTTTTTTCTAATGTTGTCCCATTACGCGGTGCACACCCCGGTTCAGGCTCCACAGAAACAGATTCAAAAATGGAAAGAGAAGTTTCCCGAAGCTTCCAAAAGAGTTTGGAAATATGCAGCCTTGGTCGAAAGTCTTGATCGGTCTGTGCAGAGAATCAGAGATGTTCTCGAGAGGACAGGTCGATCCAGAAATACGTTGGTTCTCTTTACGAGCGATAATGGGGGGCTTGAGAGTTTTACCGACAACGGCCCTCTCAGGGGCGGCAAGGGAATGCTATACGAGGGTGGGGTCAGAGTACCTTTGATCGCATGGGGAGCAGGTCTTAAAGGAGGGCGGATCAATTCGACAGATTCCGTACAACTGACAGATCTTGCGCCGACGTTTCTTGAATTGGCCGGGGCGTCCGCTCCGGAGCCGGAACTTCTCGTGGGAACAAGCCTCAACCCGGTATTGTTCCAACAAGGGGCTCTTCCCGAAAGGGATTTAATGTGGCACTTCCCAGCCTATCTAGAGGGTATTCGTAGTATTCATGGTACTTGGCGGACAACGCCAGTTTCTTCGATAATGCGGGGGGATGACAAGTTGCTGGAGTTCTTTGAAGATGGTGATCTGCAGTTGTATGACCTCAAAGATCCGACTGAACAGATCGACCTTTCTGCTCAGGACCCGAACAAGGTCAAAGATCTTCGAGAACGGCTTCAGCGATGGAGGAAGGCTAGAAAAATGCCTATGCCTTCTGGGCCTAAAGATCAGTGATGACTCGACACAGAGCCCTTAAGGGGGGATTCTGGGAAGGGTTGGCCATCGTTGTATTTCCCAGGAGTTATTAGGAGAGCACATGTTTCCCTTTCGTGCTTTCAGATTCCTGGCTCCCTTGGTGCGCGAACAGAGGCCGATTTTTCTCGTCGGCATCGTTCTCATCCTCTTGACCAGTCTGTCACAAGTTGCGGTTCCTCGTTTAGTGGGGCTCGCGATTCAGAAGTTGGAAACGGGTGTTGGCGTACATCTGATTACCCCCATCGCGTTTGCCATGGTGGGTGCAGTATTGATCAGAGGCTTGACGTCGTTTTGGACGAGAGAAACTGTGATTGCTTCCAGTCGGAGGATTGAGAAAAAGCTGCGTGATCAATTGTACGAGCATATTTCCAGTCTAGATGGATCGTTCTATTCCAAAACACACACGGGTGATTTGATGAGCCGATTCACCAGTGATATCGAAGCGGTGAGAATGGTGTTCGGTCCTGCGGTGATGTATTCGGTACAAACTGCCTTCACATTGATTTTCGCACTGTCAATGATGATTCAGATCGACTGGAAGTTGACGCTCTATTCCTTGATACCCCTTGGATTCCTGACAGTGGCGATTCGAGTGATAGGTCCAAAAGTGCACAAGGAATCGATGCGTGCTCAGGAGATGCTTTCAGGGATATCTGTGCACTCTCAGGAGAACTTTGCCAATGCACCAGTGATCAAAGCCTTCGTGGTTGAAGACGCTGAAGTCGAGCGTATGCAAAGATTGAGCCACGACTACTTCCGGCAGAATTTAAGAATCGCAAAACTAAGAGCCATCTCAGGAAGTGCCATGTGGCTCTTCGGGGACTTGGCTCTCGTCACTCTCCTTTTGGTGGGAGGAACCCGAATCCTATCTGGGGAATTAGGGCTGGGAGATTTCGCGACTTTCAATGGCTGTCAACTTCTCCTGATCTGGCCAATGATTGCACTGGGTTGGGTCATGAACTTGTTTCACAGGGGAGCGGCGAGTGCGGAGCGATTGCAGACGATTTTGGATGCCTCACCTCTCGTTGATAATGCTCAGGCGAGAAGCGATATAAATATTTCCGAAGGAAGGGTCAGTTTCGATAAGGTCTCATTTCGATATCTGGAGAGCGAAAGACCTGCGCTGGAAGATGTTTCGTTCAATCTGAAGGCGGGAGGAACTCTCGGAATCGTGGGTACGACTGCCAGTGGAAAAACGAGTCTGCTTCATCTGGTACCTCGATTATCTCCGGTAAGTTCTGGCAAGATATTGATCGACGGAAATATGCTGGAGCAGTATCCACTGGGTGAACTTCGAGCTGCAATTTCTATGGTGCCGCAAGAGCCCTTTTTGTTCAGCGCAACGGTTGCAGAAAACATCTCGTTTGGCGTGGACAATGCCACCCATGAAGAGATTGTCGCAGTTGCGCGCTTGGTTCGAATGGATCAAGAAATTGAGAAGTTCCCTGACGGTTACAACCAGAGAGTTGGAGAACGTGGCATTACGCTCAGCGGAGGGCAGAAACAGAGACTTGCCATCGCCAGAGCGATTCTTCAAAGACCTCGGATTTTGCTTTTGGATGATGTGCTCTCTGCCGTTGATTCAGAAACAGAGACCGCCATCCTTGCCGGGCTGAAAGATTGGACCAGAGATTTAACTTCTCTGATTGTCACTCACCGGCTCAGTGCAGTGACTCATGCAGATGAGATTGTTGTTTTAGAAGATGGCAGGATTGTAGAGCGTGGAACCCATCAAAGCCTGTTAGAGAAAAAAGGTCGATATAACAATCTCTGGAAAAAGCAAACAATTGAGAGCGAACTGGAGGATCTCGAATGATCTCCAGGAAAAACGATAAAGCAGATAAAAAGAAGGAACGGGATGACTCCGAAGACTTCCACGTCGAGGAAGTCATCGATCGCCCATTTAGTAAGGCTTTGGCGGGAAGATTACTTCACTATTTGAAGCCATATCGATTATTAGTGGCCTCTTCTATCTTTCTTATCCTTGTCAATACAGGCCTTTCTCTCATAGGACCTTTGTTGATCAAAGAAGCGGTGGACGGTCCCTTGGCTCTCCCTGCGCAGGGGATTGAGGAACGGGAATTGACGGGGCTTGGTCAATCGATGGCCGACATTGGCGCATGGATGGGCTTAGACCCTATCACCGTAGGAGCCACTGCTGCCGATCGTGCCCAATGGCTTTGGTTGCTCGTGGGTATCTACGCCTCGACGCTCTTGGTTCAAATATTGATGCGTTATGGCGAGACGATGGTGCTCAATTTGACAGGCCAAAACGTGATGAGAGATTTACGTTTGCAGGTCTTTGCCCATTTGCAAAAGCAGAGCGCATCTTTTTATCATACTAATCCTGTCGGGCGCCTTGTGACGCGAGTCACCAGTGACGTGGAATCTCTGAATGAATTATTTACGAGCGGATTTGTGACGCTTGTAGGAGATATCCTCGCGATCACAGGCATCGTCATCATGCTGTTTTGGACAAATTCTGATCTGGCACTCATGGTTTTATCAACGGCTCCAGTGCTTTTGATTTCGACAACGATCTTTAGAAAGTTTGCTAGAAAGCACTACAGGGAAGTTCGCCGCCGGTTAGCCCACATTAACGCTTTTACTCAGGAGTCCATCAGCGGGATGGAAGTCATTCAGGTTTGTAGGCGTGAAAAGGAACAAGCGACTCGATATTCAGAAATCAACGGGAAGCTCAGAGACGCACACTTGAAGAGCATTTTTTGGTATGCGCTGTTCTTTCCAACCGTCGAATTGCTCTCTGTGGTCGCTCTCGGCATCATCGTTGTTCAAGGCGGGCAACGAATAGAGGCAGGGACCGCGACATTCGGTGAGTTTTTCCTCTTCTGGACCTATTTAACTCGTCTTTTCACTCCGGTGAGAGATTTGGCAGAGAAGTACAATCTTCTTCAGTCTGCAATGGCCTCGAGTGAAAGAGTCTTTTCGGTTCTGGACTCCGACACATCTCTTCCTGAGGGGGAGCATCACTCAGATGAAGATCTCGCCCCGCTGAATGAGATTCGATTCGAAGGTGTTTCTTTCGCATACGATCCAAAGACGCCTGTTCTGCAAAACGTTTCATTCTCTGTCAAAAAAGGTGAGACGGTGGCCATCGTCGGCGCTACCGGTGCAGGCAAAAGTACGATCATTAATCTACTGCTGAGATTCCATGATCCGGTCTCTGGGAGCATCACTTTGAATGGCGATGATATCCGCGAGTCTTCTCTCGTAGAGCATCGTGAAAGATTTGGCTTGGTGTTGCAGGACGTTGCCGTTCTTTCCAGAACCCTGGGAGAAAACATTCGGTTTGATCGTGATATCCAACGCAGCAAAATTCTTGAAGCCCTTGAACAGGTCAATGGTCAAGACATCATTGCGAGACAGAGTCAGGGATTAGATGAGCCGATGATGGAACGAGGAAGAACTCTTTCCAGCGGTGAACGCCAGTTGATTTCATTTGCCAGAGCACTCGCCGGAAATCCAGAGATCTTGGTTCTGGATGAAGCGACAAGCCATGTGGACACGGAAACGGAAACACGAATCCAAGCGGCGATTGACAAAATGGTCGAAGGGCGTACTTCAGTGATAGTGGCTCATCGATTAAGTACTGTTCGGAAAGCCGATAGGATTCTTGTTTTGCATCATGGTCAATTGAGAGAATCGGGTACCCATGATGAATTAGTATCTCAGGATGGGATTTACGCCAAACTCGTGAAGCTCCAATTCCAATCCCGCTGAAGCCCAATAGTTCCCAAACCACACGCCGGACACGAGAGTCCCCTCCCCGATATGGACATATTCCCAAGAATGAAGCCTCAGGGAACTTCTTTAATTGACACTCGCCAAATTTGTTTCAGGATCTATGGGGTGAACCCCGTTCCAGAAAAATGAAAAGTCACGGAGTATTCAAATGACGACCTCTTTGCTGATCACGACCCTTACAATTTTAATGGGTGGAAACCTTGGCCTTGAAGCACAGGACCCACCGATCACCGCCACGCAGAATCCGGCACAGAGCTCAACGCACAGCACAACGCAGAGGTCGCATGATTTGGCAAGGTTCTATCCTTTCGAGACACTGATCTTTGCCGGAAGTTGCGGGATCAATGATTTGGATTCGGAACTCTTGTCCAGTCCACTCGGCAGGTTGATGAGCCAAGAGAGATTCCAATCTTTGAAATCTCTGAAAGGTCTCGATCAAGTTCGCCAGTTGATCAGAGGGTTTTCCGGAATGAGTGATTCGGACCAAGAAGCCGCCGAAGCTCTCGTGGACGCATTTGCTTCAGGCCAATACGGAATGGCAATGGGGATTTCTGACATCTTGATCGAATCGATGAGTCCGGAAGTTATTGGTTATCTGATTGTTGATGCTGGTGAAGATGCGGAAAAAGTGAAAAGTAGAGTGCAGTCTGTCCTTATTAGTTTTATTCAGTCTGATCCTTATATTGAAAAAATGGGAGAAGAACGCTGGATGGTGTTGAGCCAAGCGGGCGAGTTGGGCGGCATCGACCTCTGGTGGAAAACCGATGAGGGCCGGGTTGTGCTTGCCCTAGGCGAGGGAAGCGCGAAAGCTTATTCGGACGTGACGGCTGGACAGAGGAAGTCACTCGCTGATTCTCCTATCTATCAAGCGGGCATGACCAACTGTATTGGCGAAGGAGCTGTGACTGCGTCTTTCCAGTTCGACTTACCCGCGATTCTCGGTCTTGTCTTATACACCATGGAGAGTTTCGGTGAGCAACTTCCACCGCAGGTAGATGGTGTGATTGACCAGATGTCCAGAATAGGTACGCAGCATATTGCTAGCGGAGTTATGGATGACGAAATGCACCCATTTCGTTTCGGCTGGAGTTTCCCGTTTAGGACTGAAGGAAAGTCTTCGAATACGACTTTGAAAACCGAAGATTTTTTAGGAGTTCCAAAGCAGAGTTATCTGTATTCGGTTGCACGTTTTGACGCCAATAGTTTTTACCAAGAGTTGTTGGTATTTATTGAGAAGTTGTTTCCTGAAGAAGATGCTTGGCAAGTTACGCAATCAACAAGAACTTTCGAGGCTGTTCTCGGTATAAAGATCGAGAACCTTCTTGAAGCTTTGGGGCAGCGAATAGTGATTTTTGAAGAGCCAAAAGCGAGGGGCATCCTTCCCGGTTTTGTTGCGGTACTTCCAGAATGTGATCCTAAGGTCGTTCAGCAAGCGGTGAAGAAGTTGGTGCCGTTCATACAACTTGGGCTTTCCAGTTTTGGGGCGAGTGTTGAACCAGGAAGTCTTTCTGTAAATCACGGCGAAGAAAAACTCACGATTGAGTATTTACAACTCCGAGGTGTTTCAGTTCCAACCGTTCTGAGTTGGGTTGAGCTGAATGGACAGATACTTCTGGCTCCTAACCCAGGAATTCTGGAGCAAACTTTGTTCCGGCTTCGGCAGGGTGAAGAAACAGGAGTCTTCCCCGACCTTGCAGGTGCGAGTGGGTATAGTCGATTGGACTTGGGGAAATATTTAGAGTGGGCATGGCCGACACTTGTTCCATTGATTCAGACTCAGCTATCAGGAGACGCGCTTTCTAGTCGTCGCGTGCAGGCAGGATCCCTTCCTTCGGCGCATTTATTCGAAGGTTGGAATATTGAAGGACATTGTTTTTCAATACCTGAGGGCGGCATTATGGCGAAGTTTAAATCGCCGATGCCTATGGGAATTGAAGCCGCAGGCGGAATGGCGTTGGAAGGAGTTTTTCAAGGACTGAAGTTCTTTGAAAACATGAGCATGGAGCTCGAAGAGTCTACCGCCGAAGGGGGAATGGCAGATCCATTCGCCGATGTCGAGACCATATTGATACCTGAAGAATCCGGGATACCCGAAGTTCTTGAAGGCGAGAACTCTGAAAAAGAAAAAGCCCCGATTTCGGATGTGCTTCCACCCAGATAATGAGGGCTTATTAAATTGAGCCGATCACGGGGAGAGGTCCTACAAGAGGTTTTGCATATTCGATGAAATCCTCAGTCACGTCGCAGCCGTCTTTTATCCAGGAAGCCGGCATCACTTTTGTTTTGCGGGCGACTTCTTGTAAGGGAACCGGGACGTATTCGACTGTATAGGGATGATCAGAAGTTCTCCGAATCGTTAGGCTTGCACCTATATGGTCGTCGAGTGCGGCTTGAACTGCGGCTCGACCGCTTTCGCGGGCCTCGGTGCGATCTGATGCGCTGACGCAGTCAGCAAATGATCTTTGAAGGTAACCAAAAGTATCTGCTCGTACGCGAAGCTTGCTTCCAAGTCGTTCGCGAATCAGTCGAGCTAAATAATCACCCAGCGCCCCGCTTCCTGAGAGCTGAACATTACCATGTGCATCTCTTTCCACTGAGCCTGACAATTGCTCTGCGAGCATTTGTGTAATGGAGGTTCCTTCAGCATTGTGTATTCCCTCGCTCACTGCGATCATGCAGCGACCTTCCTTCGAGTAAACACGATCTACATCGGTGATAAAGCGATCAATATCAAAGATTGATTCTGGTAAATAAATCAGATTTGGACCTGTCCCATGTTCAGTTCGGGCTAAGGCACTTGCCGCCGTTAGGAAGCCGGCATGACGGCCCATGATGACATCGATCTTGATGCCGGGGAGGGCTTTATTGTCGAGACTGTCACCCATCAAAGCACATGCTACAAACTTTGCTGCGGACCCGAATCCAGGGGTGTGATCATTCAGGACAAGATCGTTGTCGATCGTTTTTGGGACGTGGAATGCTCTGAGTTCGTATCCCGCATCTTGGGAAACTTCGGAGATGATTCGACAGGTATCAGCACTATCGTTACCTCCAATGTAGAAGAAGTAACGGATATCTCTTGTTGAAAGCTGTTCGAAAATTTTGCGGCAATAATCTTCGTCGGGTTTGTCGCGACTCGATCCTAGAGTCGCTCCGGGAGTATGAGCGATTTTGTTCAGAGAGTCTTGGTCAAGTTGTCCTAAGTCACAAAGATGACCTTCGAGCATTCCCCTGACAGCATGGCGGGCGCCAAAGATAGATCCTGCGAGTCCGGATTCCTGTATGGCTTCCACGACTCCAGCTAGCGAGGCATTGATGACGACAGTGGGTCCTCCGGACTGGGCAATGATGGCGTTTCCTGCGGGTAGGGTCATCTCTCCTCCAATATGGTCACTTGTCACAGTAGTGGATTAATTTGAAGTCATGAGGATACCCCGATGGAAGGGGGAAAGACCAGCCATGAATGGGAATGTTGAATAACTCAAACCCCGGCTGCCCAGTAGCAGGGGTGTTGACGTAGGAGTCTTTAAGAGCGGAATATTAGGCTCGTATTTACGGGGCCGGTTGAGTCAACTTCACCGTATCTGTAACACCTTGACCGACAACGATGTTTTCCAGAACCAGATTATTTTTATCGATGGTAAGTAGGACAGATCCATGTCTGGGATCAGCCACTTCCATTACGGGGTGTTTTCCATTCACTCTCGAACTTGCTCCCCCATGACCGACAACGACATAGAGAGTTCCACCCTCTGTACCCAGATCAAATTGCGAAGTGTTTTCGCTCAGTATTTTTCCATCTGAGCGAAGCGTTTCACGGTTTGGAATTCCGAAATTGGGAGACTCTCCATAACCGTACACCCCTTTGATCAATGAAGATCTCTCATAACAATGAGAATGGCCCGCAAGAAATAGGTCTACCCCTCCACCCTCAAGAATGGGCAAGAGGAGCTCTCTGACAGCTACAAGTCGGCCGTAACTATCATTGCTGTCCTCTGAAGTGTGCGTTCCTAGTGAATAGGGCGGGTGATGCATGAATACGATGCACCATTTTTGATCTTGTTGGGCCAGGTCCTTTTTTAGCCATTCCACCATTGGGGACTCGGCAGTGATTTTGGCCCCGCTAGAATCAATAGAAATGAAGTGTACGGGACCGTTATCAAAGGAGTAATACGCCTCTGTGCCACTGGGGTATCCTCCTGATTCGCCATTGCGAGGCAGGAGGTAAGCATCGAAGTAAGGGCCGGATTCGGTTTCGACAGAGGAGCTTTTGAC
>JAACCY010000035.1 GCA_009937185.1 Planctomycetia bacterium | reverse complement strand
CGAATCCCCAAATGATGTTTTACACCTGTTCAGATGTATTTGCCAAGTTGCATTGTTTGGGTCAAGGGCACAGGCATTGTCGAACGCTTCGACAGCCGGACCCCAGACATCATTGGCTTCGTACATCAACCCAAGGGTTCCATGAAGGTCTGGGTCAGAAGGTGTTTTCTCGATCAATCTGATCTGGGGCTTTATCAACTTCTCCACAAGAATGTGAATGGAGTCTTTTGGTACCGCAGGGGGGCGACTCTTCACCGTACTTTGAGGGTTGCACCCTGATATGACGCAGAGGGATATGACGCAGAGGGCCCCTATAAACAGCATTCCATACAACCGAGATCGTAGAATGGAGAGGGACATTTTATTGTCGCAAAGTGAATCGAAAATCATCGTCATTGTCTGGTCCACCCACATGGAAGAATTAATGTAGAGAATATACCTCATCGTCGTCTTGAGGTCTTCCATTGTTTTAGTGAAGGGCGTTACGTGAGAGAAGCGATCAAAGGAGTTCGCAGCCTGAATTCACAACAGGAGCAGGCGCTGATCCTCCTACAAAGATGTAGTTGAGGGTGTAGATCGCATCGGCGATGTCGATATTTGAATCAGCGTTGAGATCTGCAGCTCGAGGGCAGTTAAGATCTGCAGTTCCCGAGAATAGATATCCCAGAATCGTGATGACATCTGCCACATTCAAAGCGCCATCCAGATTGGCATCCCCAATAGGAACAAGTTGCAATGATTCACCCATGATAGAACTAGTTCCGAGAAGGTTGGTAACGACCATGCTCGGGGTGTAATTTTCGGTTTGGATGAGATTCGGATCTATCTCGTAAAAGTGCGTGTAACTCGATCCGGGAATAAGTCCGGATTGAAGAGTTCCATCTCCCCAATCGATTTCTAAGGTTGCGAAGGGGTCCGATCCCACGTCAGTAAGATCATTGAGAGTGACTTCAGCATTCATCACCTGAACTGCACCGTTCATCTGTTGTGTGAAATTGGCCTGAGGGAGTGTCACAGGATTTGTGGGTATGCATTCAAGATTCAGTTCTGTGGATAAACCTTGATCACCTCGGGTAGAGACTCGGATAAGGAGGGGAGAGCCTCCTTGTACTGACAAGGAAAGAGCAGCGTCCTCGGGGCTGCA
Source organism: Planctomycetia bacterium (assembly GCA_009937185.1). Lineage (GTDB taxonomy): Bacteria > Planctomycetota > UBA8108 > UBA1146 > UBA1146 > UBA12191. Next base: position 8,083 of record JAACCY010000035.1, on the reverse strand, counting down.
ACTAGAACTCGTAGGATCTGTATCGGAGCATGCCAGGGGAGTGGAGAGGTTCATGGAATCGCATTCCCCCTCATAGACTTCAATAAGCGGGTCTGAACCATCTTGAGTGCAGGTGCTCAACTCTAAAGTGCATTCAGCGATTGGTAGGATTCGGCACCAAATGTCTTTTTGAATGGGTGCGCCGTTGATACAGCTCGGATTAATGAGAGCACCTTCGGTAAGGGAGTACTCTTCTAGATTCAAGGTCGTTGATCCAGGGAATACATTGATCGGATCACAATTTGTATCACCCTGAATCTCTTGTGAAAGTGTCAAGGTGGCAATGCCTTGTTCGCCCGATTCCCAACCTCCTACGCGTATGAGATACGAATCCCCAGTAGCAACAGGAAACTGGTCAATACGTGAGAAGAAAGGTTGGCAGACTCCACCCAGTCCGTTGATGGACCCTGGAGCATCCCCGTTGCACGCCAATTGAAGAGGGCTCAGGCAATCGGGTGTATAGATAGCCAGATCAGAGTCCCACCCCGCAACGTCGCATGTGCTGAGAGAGAGATGCCCATAACTGTTGGAGGAGTAGATGAACCAGACGTCATCTCGCATATCACCGCCGGTGCCTTCTTCGCAGTTGGGATCCCACGGTTCTTGGCCCGACGTCGAAGAAGCAGTATCAAGGAGATGAATCCCGGTAGAGATAGTGATTGCTGAAGAGCAGACATCGTTAGGGGGAGGGCCGAGACAAAGATTGGTTTGTCGCGGAGAATCGCCGCCCAAGGTAGGGTCTTCGAGTCCTAATGAGAAGAAAGATTCCGGAGTCTCTGGACATCTTTCCACATGGCGGGGCATTTCAGAGTTGGTCGGACCCACAGTGGAATCCGAATATATTTTGGGACCATTCGTCGGTTGTTGTGTCGCCGGGTCGAGGGGATTGGACACGAGCGAGACACCATCCAGAATCTCCGCCCAAGCCACCAGGTCGATGGTTCCATCATCGTCAGTATCCAAGTCGGAGTTTACGGGGACCGAAAGGTCCTTCACTAGCAGAACTGTCAGGTTGGTATCGTCTTCTAATCCTAGAGTTCCAGTGGGAACTTCTTTATCTGCAGACCCTTGAGTAAAACCTTCTTCGGCAATGATGAAGTAATTCACGGGAGTGATAGAGTTTGCATTCAATGGAATCACACTTCGAATAACTCCGCTTCCATTGATTGGATCACTGCCAATAGTGACGAGCGAGAGATTCGTCAAGTCCTGCGGTAGCCCTTTGATCTCTATAAAGTCATCGGAAGAGGATCCATTCGATTGAGCCCTGACTTCTGTAATGATGGGAAGAGGGGGAGTCCAAGTGAGTTCGAAATTTCCATTTCCAGTAATCCCTGGCTGACTTGATCCAATTCGAATTCTGTAATTTTCTCCACCGAGAACAGGGATTGTTAGAGATGCCGCGCTTCCACCTGTGCAACTGCTGGAATCACATGATCCAATTAAAGCTAAAATAGTTTCACAGGATCCTTGGTAGATTTCGAAGATGGCATCAAAGTCGACGAGTCCGCACGTCGAGACTCTGAGTGAACCGTCATGAGGTGCTGTGAATCTGAACCAGCGGTCTGAATGAATGGAGGTTCCACTGCAAGCAGTATTAGCCGTGCCCGGGAATGGGGTGGGGCTATCCAGCATTCCTGAAGTACTCAAAGGATTAAGGCCTTGAGCTGCGGGAATCGCAGAAGCGCAGATATCACCGGCAGGGCCTGGACCCTGGTCATCGATGATCACTGATAGAACCGGCTGCTCTAACAATCCAATATCTGAAAGTGTTCTGTAGTAAATGCCGCATTCAGGTGCGAGGAGCCATGTTTCGGAGGTCTCTCCTGCCGAGTTTCCACCTGGGCGAAACACATTCGCCGATCCAGGACCGCCGCTGTCTGATACCCAAAATCCAATGACGAGTTGTGCGCCGAATGGGATCAGGACCGGTTGGGAAAAAGAGATTCCCTGAATGGTGCCCGACATTGATGGGGTCACCGTGAACAGTTTTTCTTCGAGCAGTGTCATGGAGTCGTCGGGCTCTCCACCGTTATTGTCGATATAGGCTCGAACGGCGGTCGTTAATCCCGGGCCTGAGGCGTATTCGACAATACCAATCCCCACATTGACGCCGAGAACTCTCAGGCCGTTATCACATGGGTACTGACTGGTGTCGAAGGAGCGCAGTATTTCATTCTCAGTGTGTTCCGGTGTATATGCACAAATTTGCACGATTTCAGAAGCATCCGTGGAGTCGAGGTTTTGACTCAGGGAAGTAGGGCAATCCAAGCATGCTTGATCAGAATCACAATCCCAGTCAGAGCAATCGATCAATCCATCCAGATCATTATCGATGCCGTCTGAACATTGACCCAACTCCAGGCAAGAGGGAGTACCCGTACAGTCGGGGTCTAAACAGTCAGCGAGACCGTCTTCATCTTCGTCACCGGGTTGAGTACAATTTTCTGGAGTTTGTCCAGAGTAGGTGATGTTCAATTCGCCCGGTCCACCGCCATTGAGGTAACTGCCGATACGAATGTAATATTGGGTTCCTGAAATCGCAGGAAAGTTACTAATTTCTGAGGGGAACAATGTGCAATTGGGATTGTCCCCGTTGCAGGCGACTTGGGTTAAGTCATTGCAGGTCCCCGTATAGATGACGAGATCTGTATCAAAGTTGGTGCCTTCACAGGTTGTGAACTGAAGTGATCCCGAAGTGGGTGCCGTAAACTGAAACCAGATATCTTGAGAGGCTTGTCCCAAATTCGTTCCCGGGCAGATTGAAGGATCGGGCAAGGGGACTGCTGCGGCACTATTCGACAAGTTGGAAGTATCAAAAGCATTGGGACCTAGACTGGCAGTGGTCGCTGCAAAACAATCATCTCCTGGGACTGAGTAATTCAGTAGCAAGGAGCCGGAGCCTCGATTGCCGTTGAATCCCCCCAAGCGCAAGAAATAGGTTTCTCCCGCAAATACGGAAGTCTTGTCAATGAAGGAACCAAACCCTGAGGTGGGTCCACATGCGTCTCCGTCACACGCCAACTGGGTCAGATTTCCGCACGATCCAGAGTATAGGAATAGGTCTGTATCGAGTCCTGCGGCACCTCCTGGGCAAGTCGAGATTTCTATGAATCCGTCTTCGGGTGCGATGTAGGAATACCAGATGTCATTGAAGGCACCACTGGCGTCACAACCTCCCAGTATCGAAGTGATTCCACCGGTACTCGCGAGTGTGTTATCAAAATTGGTGAAGCCCTTGTCGATGGGAGTCGCCCCTTCACATTCGTCATTCTCGCAAGAAGGGGAATTGAGGCAGTCGGGATCTTCGCGGTCAGAGAGTCCATCCAAATCTTCATCGCCTGCAACTGTGCAGTCTTCTGGATCGTTTGCGGGTGTCAGAGTCAAATCGAGAATGCCACTTCCCTGAGTGCCATTAAATCCTCCGACGCGGATGAGATAGGTGGCTCCAGGATCGACGGATTGGGCAAGGATCGTTGACGAAAATCCGAAACAAGCATCTCCATTGCATGAGAGCTGATTCAGGTTTGCACAATCGCCGTCGTAGATCACCAAATCGGTATCAAATCCGGCAGGGCAGGTGGTCACGTCTAGAAATCCATTTTCAGGTGCCGTGTAAGAGAACCAGACGTCGTTTCCTGAGTTACTGACGGAAGTTCCCAGGCACTGTGAAGAATCCACAGGGATACCGCTGTTGGTGGCATTGAAATTGTCAAAGGGGGTTTGCCCATCCGTGATGGAGGTCGCAGTGGAGCAGTCGTCATTAGACGGCTGGGCCAGCAAGGTGGGACTCAAGTAGAGAGGGCTCAAGAGCAGATGGAGGAGGATGACCATCGTTGTTAGAAGGACGAATCGATTCCCCATCGTAGAAACTCCCCCGGAGATACCTGGGTCACAATGGCTTATACCGATTGCCTCAGGGCATCCTGAATGGATATGAATACATAGGGGTATCTAGCATGCCCCACGGCATGTTTCCGGGCTCACCCACGCTGTCGCGTGGAGAGACTCTACCCCGTCAATATCGATTGTATTGAGTTTGTAAATATATACAAGCATTGCCTGTCGCAGAATTTACTGCGGCGAAGTGTACGGAATGTCGACCTAAGCCGTTTTGAGTAAAAGACTTATCTATTGTCTCGCAAGGGCGAAGGCTTGTACTTTTTCACGGATAGAGTCCGCATCTAGGCCGCAATGCTTGTAGACCTCAGTAGAGGGGCCGCTGGGGGCGTAATTTTCCACGCCTATTCTCAGGTGGGGCATGGCATGACCCGTCGAGAACAGCGCTCCAGCAAGACATGCACCCAGTCCGGTATTGACCGAATGATCTTCAACGGTCGCCAAGAAAGGTTGGCGAGCGATTTCTGCGAGGGCCGCAGGATCGATAAAGTCGGGAGTGGCGATATGAGCGAGGCCAACATCTAGGCCTTCCTGACGCAAAGTATCTACCGCTTCGAGAGCCTGTCCGGTGGGAGTGCCCATCGCAACGACAAGTCCCGACTGACCCTTGCGGATAAAGTCGACTTGTCCTCTTTCGAATTGGTAATCAGCGCCAAAGAAGGGCTGTCCGTTTTCGTTAAGAATGGTTTTAAGCTTTGATCTTCCCATGCCCATAAAGGCCATGCCGCGAGTGGTCATGGCATACCTGACGATGCGATCTGTTTGGTTGGGATCGGCAGGGACGAAAATGCGCATACCGAAAATGTTTCTTAGCAACCCGACGTAATCGATGCATTGATGTGTTTTTCCATCTTCCCCGACGTCGAGTCCGATGTGGGTGCATGCGATTTTCAATTCGGCGTGATTGATGTCACTGAGACGATGTTGGTTATAAGTCTCGCATACTCCAAAGACTCCGAAGTCTGCGAATACAGTCGTGACTCCACAAGTGGAAAGTGCTCCCGCACAAGTCGCTGTGTGATGCTCTTGTATGCCCGCTTGGAAAAAGTGATCCGGGTAGTCTTTATGGAAGGCTCCTAATTTGACAGAACCTTCAAGGTCACAGTCAAAAGCAGCGATAGGAGGTGAGACGGCATCTGTAGCTTGAGCCACTTCATGAAGTGCTCTTCCGAAGGCACTGCGACAGTCGGTTTTTGTCTCCGCGCTATAAGTCACAGCAGTGCCAGGTTTGAGAGAGTTTTCAACAACCGGCAAGGTGGGAACAGTGCTTTCAAGTCGGCGACTACGGCGATCCTCTAGAGGAGCCATATCCCATAACACGGGGTCTTCACCGAGTTCCGCAACCGCTGCAGCCAATTCTTCGGCATTGAGAGCCATGCCATGGAAGTTCGCCTTATTTTCCATGAAGGAGATCCCTTTGCCCATCACCGTATTTGCGATGATGCACCAAGGCTTCGTGTTGTCTTCTCCCGCAGCTTTCAGTGTGGTGTAGATTGCAGTGGCATCATGGCCATCTATTTCCACCACATGCCAACCATCCGATTCCCAGCCAGCACGGATATCTTGGGGCATGATCTCATCTGTATCGCCACCGATTTGAAGTCTATTTCTATCGATGATCGCGGTCACTCCATGGAGTTTATATTTGACGGCGAAGCGACGGGCTTCACTGATTTGTCCCTTTTGCTGCTCGCCATCTCCCATGGGGACGAAGGCTTGAATCTCGCGGCCGTGAATACGATCACCCAAGACCATTCCGCAGGCTGCAGAAAGTCCTTGTCCGAGGTTGCCGGTGGTCCACTCGACGCCGGGAATTTCTCTTTCAATATGACCCTCGAATAAATTTTGGGTACTTCGGAAAGAGGGAACTGCTTCTTCATTGTTCACGAAACCGAGCTCGGCAAGAACGGAGTACACTCCGGGTGAGGTGTGTCCGTGACTGACAACGATGCGATCTCTCCCTTCCATCCAAGGAGATTCGGGATCTACATTCGCGCAAGACCAGAGGGCGAGGTAAACATCGAGAGAGGAGAGAGATCCTCCGGGATGTCCTGACCCTGCGAGGCTCGTCATTTGTATGATGGCACGGCGACAGCGACTGATCGCATCTTGATGCCAGGAAAGGTACTCAGCACTCGGGGAGATCGGTTCAAAGGTGTGACGGACCATGAGGAGCCTTCCCAGCTTTCATAGAAGCTGCGGGTGAGTCTTGACTAGATCATTGTTGGAGCACCAAGGCGCGGAATGAACCGCGGATTCCTGCGTACCATAGGCACAGGGAAGGGGGCCATCAAGGAACCTGAGATCTTCATTTTTTTTAAGGGGGTTTTGAGAGCCCTGCAATTGTGTGGAGAGTCGTTTTTGTCAGCCCACGATTCAAAGTAACATACAGACGATATTTGAATATTCACAGGGTGGTCTCTGATCGGAAGCCATGAGAGAGTTCGACGTGGTTCGGGTGGAAACCCTTCGAAAAAGCCAGAGAGGTGTGGTTCTGATGCCAACCGGCTCAAGAGGACAGAATACGATTCAAAGGGTTGCCGAACTGTCTCTTTCTGCGAGAGACAGAATGAGGGGAACTCTTCTGGAAACTCCCCTGAGAGAAGTATCAACGAACCTTCTGCAGGTCGGTGTCGAACAGGCTTGGGTCAAAATGGAGTGTTGCCAAGTCTCGGGATCCTTCAAAGCCAGAGGGGCGACGTATTACCTTTCTCGACTCTTGGAGGAATCTACTCCGAGCGGAGTGATCACCTACTCCAGTGGTAATCACGGCAGAGCCCTTTCTGAAGCGGCTCAGCGAGCAGGAGTTGCCGCCGCTGTCGTGGCTCCCAATACCATCGATAAGGTCAAGGCAGAGGCTGTGGAGGACGCGGGGGCTGAACTGGTGAGAGTGGGGCCGACCACTGATGAGAGAAAAACTAGGGCTGAAGAAATCGCGAGGGAGAGAGGGTGGACCGTTGTCCCTCCCTTTGATCATGAATGGATCATGGCGGGACAGGGGACCATCGTCCTTGAAGTGATCGATCAACTGGGTTTTGTGCCGGATCACTTCTGGGTTCCTGTGGGCGGGGGAGGTTTGTCGGGGGGGTGCGCGGCCGTCGCCAAAATCCATGCCCCCAATTGTCAGATTCATGTCGTCGAGCCGGAGGGGTCCGATGCCTTGTCCCGTTCCTTTGAGGAGGGCAGACGTGCCCGCTGCGAATCTCCCGCTTCCGAGGCGGATGGATTACTGCCACAGTCGGTCGGTGAGCTCAATTGGGAGGTTTTGCAGGAAGCTGGGGTCATTTCTCATCGCATCTCCGAATCTCAACTTCTAGAGGCTCTGGCGTCCCTGCGTGGACAATTGGGAGTGGGATCGGAGCCGAGTGGGGCGTGTGCGATCTCGCCCCTTCTCTCCCAGCGGAAGGATCCCCGGGCTGGCAGCAAGGAGGATCTCCATGAGAAGGATATGGCAGGGACTCATGTCGCTATCGTCAGTGGTGGCAATGTCTCAGGGATCCGATTGCAGGGACTGCTGGGGAATCGTGGAGGCCGATAGTCTCCGCTTTGGGAATCTTCGACCCGAGATGATCTGACCCCTTCCAAAATCGTCGAGAATTTGTGCTCCCTTGCACTTCGCTGCCAGATTGCCTAGTGTTTTCTCTGAATCGGATCTGACATCCTCGGCCTGCTGAGGCATGCAGATGTCGTGACAGAGGTCGCTTTCATACTCGAAGGGGAATCATCCATGGACTTCTTTTGGACTGAGGTAGACCAGATCGGAAGAATGATCTGGGGGCCTGCCACATTTATAGGACTGCTCGGGGCGGGCATACTTTTTACTCTGTGGACCCGCATTACCCAGTATCGGGTGATGACCCACGGGATCGATGTGGTGAGAGGTGTATACGACGATCCGGATGATCCGGGTGCGATCAATCACTTTCAGGCGCTGTCGGCCGCTCTTTCAGCGACGGTAGGATTGGGCAATATCGCTGGGGTGGCTCTCGCCATCGGTGCCGGTGGACCCGGTGCTCTCGTTTGGATGTGGATCGTCGGTTTCTTCGGAATGGCACTGAAGAATGTCGAGATCACTCTGGCAATGATGTACCGCGACACCAGTGATCCAGAAAATCCCAGTGGTGGAGCGATGCATGTGGTGCGT
>JAACCY010000188.1 GCA_009937185.1 Planctomycetia bacterium | reverse complement strand
GGTCAGGCGATCCAGAAGGACGATTTCCACTCCCGATCTGGCCAGTATTCTCCGCTGGTCTGAAAGAAAGATTCCTTTACCGGAATCTGTCCCGCCAAAACTCCAGATCTGTTCCCCTGAGTCGGATTGATAGAGGGCAAGCGATTTCGTTCCCTCTCCCGATCCAACCAGAAAATGCTCCCCATCTGAGGAGTAATCAAAGGAATAGACCCCCTGACTGGAAACCTCTAATGGCAATGTCAGCGGCGATGCGTCTTCTTCAACAAGGTTCCAAACCTCCACTCCATGATTTTGAAGCAGAGCGATTTGTGAATATCCATGCTGATCTTTATGTGGTCGAAATCGAATCCAGAAAATTCTGGAATCTGACTGGATAGTTCGTTCCAGTTTCCCATTTTGCGCATCCCGGATTTCGACGAGATATGAATCCGCGCTTCTCTTCAATATTCCCAGCTTTTTGTAATCGGGGGAAAAGACCAATCTGATTATTCCCACTGGGTCGTCTCTGAATTCATCGGTCACAGTTGTGAACTCATCCAGCCTTTGACCACTGTCGATATCTAGAACCTGAATATCGAGTCCCTTGGCCACATACAAATGACCCTCGATCGGATTGTGGGCATAACAGTCCGGGTAGCCCGGCGAATCACCTCTCATTTCACCATAGGAATATTTCAAAGTCGGTGCATGGGCTTCCCTGAATGCATCTGCCAAATAAAGGTTCACCGGGAGAGTCGGTTCATCGAGCCTCTCCTCGATCTTCAGGGCTCGAGCAAACAGCTCCTGAGCTTGCAAAGGGCGGTGATCCTTGAGGAGAAATGCCCCCTGGGATTGAAGCGCCTTGGCAAGTGCGCTTTCCGATTCCTTTCGAGCCTGATCGATCCCTTGAAAGAAATTGATCAATCCGATCACCAAAACAGAGAGCGCCAGAAGAGCGACGGTTCCACTTCCGAGAACCAGCTGCCGATTTCGTTGGTACCACTTCCTTGCCACTTCCCCCGCTGAATAATCAGCGGCGGCCATTAGATTTCCTGTGAGGAAGTTTTCCAAATCACTTCTGAACTCAAGGATGGAAGTGTAGCGATCTTCGGGTTTTTCTGCGGTTGCCTTGAGGCAGCAGGCCAATAGATCTGCGGGGATATGAAACCCAGACTGGATTTGCCAAGTCTTCTTCTCTTCCAGGAGAGCCCTTGTTTCCTCGGCCCGCCCGGGAACCTTCGCAGTCAAAACTTCAAAAAGAATGGCTCCCAAGCCATAAACATCGACTCTCTCATCACATTTGTGCCGCTCTCCTCTTAACTGTTCCGGTGCTGCGTATGCGGGAGTTCCCAACACTTCTCCACCCATACTGAGCTCAGACCGGGAATCCGTTGTGGATACTTCACCGGTGAAATCTTCGAGGTCTTCTATCGATGCGACTCCCCAATCCATGACGTAGACCTCGCCATAGGATCCCAACAGTATGTTTTCAGGTTTCAGATCTCGATGAAGGACACCCTGCCCGTGGGCGTATGCCAACGTGTTGCAAATACTGATCAGGCGAGTCACCAACGTTCGAAGTTGCTCCAGTCCTCCACTGAGGTGGAAACCAGCGATCGCCTCCTTGAATGTTGTTCCCTCTACCAATTGCATGGTATAGCAGGGTGGATCTGCCATCAGATAACGGTCGTGGATGGGGCAGATTCCCGGATGTGAAAGCAGTGACAGAACTCTCGTTTCCCGGGCCAATCGCTCATAGGCGGCCCGTTTATCCAACAGTTCTGATCTTAGCGATTTGACTGCGACCTTGCGTTGAAGATCCAGATCTTCAGCGATCCAAAGCGCTCCCATACCGCCCACAGCAAAGGGAGTTTCCTCAACTTTGTAGCGGCCGAATTCATCGTCTTCACCCTGCAGGGGTCTGGCTTCGGTCACGCCAGCTCTTTCAGTGATTGATCCCTGTATTCTGCGATGGCTTCAGCAAGAGGAGTCGTTAACTGCGCCAATTCACTGAGCGCTTCTTCCCTGCTTAAGCAGCAAGACTCCAGACGATAGCGAACTAACCAATTGAGAAACTGTCGGCGCGCTTTTGCCCGGTGTCGAAACGCCGTGCTCACCGATGAAGAATTGACCTGAGAATCCTGCTTCAACTTCTCTGCTACTTCATTCAGGGTCAGCCCGCTAAATTCCGAAATGAATGCTCGCCAGGATGAGTGATCATCCCGCTTCATCACCTCCAATGTGCTGTTGACCAAATCTCTGCAGATTTCCTGATCGATGGTCAACTCTATGTTTCTCATCCAATCGGATGATTCCTGGATATATTCAATCTCCTCCGTTGCGAGATGGGCCAGCTGTTTTTTGGGAAGAACTGCATCCTTGAGATAGTGCATCAGGACATATTTGAGATAACCCCGAAAACGATGCTGCTTGCCTGCTGCGTCGGTTCGCTTCAGTTTCTGGTGGTATCCTTTTTCCAGAAACCAGCCGAAAAAATCATCTGCGAGTTGAGTCGGAGAGTATCCACTCTGATTCCAGCGATTCAGGATCCTCACCAGGGAGTTCTGT
>JAACCY010000187.1 GCA_009937185.1 Planctomycetia bacterium | reverse complement strand
TCTGCAGGTGAGTTTGTTTCATGGGCTCGATTAGGGCGTGGATTATTTATCATTGGTGGACTTTGGTCGGGGTTGGCACTTGTTGCCGGAATTCTTGTTATCCGAAGAACTGAGCATGCAACGGGAGATAACCGATGAGGTATCATGAAGTTCTCCTGCCGTTGATCTTGTCTATTCTTTTGTTCGCTGCTGCGGCATGGGTCACTTTCCCGCTTGATCAGCCGTATGAAGAGGATCGACTGGCTCTGCCGGCGACAGTGTCGGCGGGTGTCCCTGCGGATGTCTTGTTGTTACAGCAGACCCTAGGTGCATTTCGTGGGTGGGCTATCGATGCTCTTTGGCTGAAAGCTCTTCAGCGCAGAGATCAAGGGCAACTGCACGAATCGATGGAACTCTCACGTTGGATCTTGAAATTACAACCTTACTTCCCGCGGGTATGGAACTTTCAATCTTGGTTATTGGCTTTTGAGTTGGCCCTCGATAGTAGGGATCCCGCTGAGCGCTGGACTTGGGTGAAAGAATCTGTCGATTTACTCCGAGGACCGGGTCTTCGAGCGAACCCTCGAAGTAGTGAGATTCACGACCAACTGTCCTACTTGTTCTGGTTCAAAATCGGTGGAGTCCAAGATGATGCTTCTCCATTTTTTAGACAAAGATTGTTCCAAGAATGGAATCGAATCGTAGGTAAAGAATCAGGGAACAAAATAGAAGTAGAAAATACGCTTCAACGATTCAGCGAGCTTCTGAAGACTCCAGATTGGCAACGGGATTTAACGGTTGAAGAAAAAGAGCTCTTGGGCTTCGAGAATAGTTCTGAGGAAGGCCCTTACGGGGTTCTTGTGCAAGTGCTCTCGGTGTTGGACCAAGATCGCATCACCACGGAACAGTCTGAGTTATTGGATCGGTTGCGTTGCAGAGTCATCGTCGAAGCGATGAATATGAGCCCCCGATTAATGCTACAGTTGAATCAGTGGATGGGACCCATCGACTGGAGGGTTCCTGCTGCTCATGCCGTATATTGGGGTGTTCAGGGTGAGCTTCGAAGAGAGACCGGTGAGATCGATGTCGACCTGAATCAGGATCTGCTCGCAGACGTACTTCTTTCCAATCATGTCCGGATTGGACTACAGCAGCTTATTCTTCAAGGCCGACCTGTATTGAACCGAAGTACTGGTGAGCTGTTGACGATTGGTCCACGCCCTGAATTTCTTCCTGTGTATCTTCGAGCGCTCGAGGAATTGGGGAATGGGGAGCAGATTCCGGATCAGTTCCTTGGCAGAACGAAGGAATTGATGGGAGATACCGCTCTCAAAGCTTGGCTTCTGGAAGAGGATTCCTTGTCGGAGGAGATTTTAGCACGATTGCTGAGGCTTGAAGGAGCCTCAGAAGAGAAGGTCCTGCAAGAATCGAACAGGCCGCTTGTCGACAGATTGGCCCAGTTAGTGCTCCAGAAACTTGAGCCGGACGAGGCGTTGAAAGAGATCACCATCCCATTACAAGCCAGTACTCTCGTGGCTGCAGCAGGGGGGGGAGTGATCAGTGAGGCGAGGCGCGGTCAGCAACTGGTCGAGACTCTGGAAAAGTCGCTAGATCAGAGTGAACGCCGATCAAACCGCTATTTTTCCCTTATTCTGGCTCTGAGAAGTCCAAGAGCGAGTGCTCCCCTGACAGTAAAGAGCAGAATATGGCAAACTTTGTCAGAGGAATTGAGACAAGAGATCGATGATGCTACTCGCAGCGTCCTCAGAGAAGATGCTCGATTGAATGATGTCGAAGCAGAGATTTCTTGTCCTGGACTTTGAAATGATAAACTCGAACTCCATTAGGAGGATTGATATGCGCGATAAGATTCAAAATATGCCTAAGGTACAGTTGCATGACCATCTCGATGGTGGACTTCGCCCGGAAACAATCATCGAATTGGCGGACGAAAGAGGGATTGATATTCCTGCTTCCGACGCCGTTGAATTGGGGGAGTGGTTTTACCGAGGAGCCGCCCAAGGTGATCTTCCTAGATATCTGGAAGGTTTTGCTGTGACAACCGGAGTCATGCAAGACGTATCCGCATTGAAGCGAATCGCAAAAGAGCATGTGGAGGGCCTCGCCCGTGTCGGGGTTGTCTACGGTGAAATCCGATTCGCCCCAGTTCTTCATACCTTTGAGGGATTAACGATGGAGGAAGTTCTTGAAGCTGTCCTCGATGGGATTTCCGAGGGGAGTCGTGAAACTGGGGTGATCGCCAGAATAATAGTCTGCTCTCTCCGTCATATGGATCCGAAGATTTCGTTGGATTCAGCGAAAGTGGCTGTTCAATTTCGGGATAGGGGTGTCGTTGGATTCGATCTCGCTGGAGACGAGTCTGGGCATCCACCTGCAGATCATATCGAAGCTTTCCAGTTTTTGAGAAAGAGCAATTTTAACATCACGATTCATGCGGGTGAGGCGTTTGGTCTATCATCCATTTGGCAGGCAATCCAACATTGTGGAGCACATCGCATCGGACACGCGACTCGCCTGGTAGAAGACGATACGGTTCCTGGGAATCACAGGGGAACTTTGGGGGAGTACATTCTTGACCATCGTATTCCACTGGAGATGTGCCTCTCCTCGAATTTGCACACAGGCGCAGTGACTGATCTCAAAAACCACCCCTTCCCTCGTTATTTGAAAGAGGGATATCGGGTCGCATTGAATGTCGACAACACACTGATGTCGAAAACTGATTTGACCCGTGAGTGGGAACTGGCTCATGATCTGTTTTCTTTGGGCATTGACGATTTTGAGCGTATCGCCATCAATGCCGTCAAGGGTGCGTTTTGCGAGCATTCTCTCCGTAGAGAACTGATTCAGGACGTGATTGTTCCCGGATTTGCAAGAGTTCGGGGCGAGGCGAGTTGAACAGACTCCCGATATCGGAAATAATATCTTTCCCGAATGGGGCCGCCTGCAACTTTGGGGCTTTTCACCACAACAAGAAATTGTTGGGTTACAGTCTTCATTGAAAAAGTGATCAGTAGCAATATTGATCTCTGAACCAGCGATTCTGCAAGTAGGCAGCATTCATTAACAGGAATCCGGAATCGAGTGAATTCCTGCGGGTGTGTTGTTGTGTGAATGACCGGGGTATCCCAACCCGTTGAGTTCGCTCCCGAAAAAAAATCATGGGCCAGCGTAAAGATTGGCCAGTAAACCGAGCACAGGAGATTGCGCATGTCCGATCTGATCGATCGTCTCAAACAGCGAAAAGTGACCAGGCGCTCTGCAAAAGTTTCCCTCGAGGGAAGAGTTTTGTATTTGGTCGATGATGCTGACGCTATTCAGCGTCAACTTCAAGGTGAAGATTTGAATCCCCAGCATGGCTTGAACTACCGGGACAATATCTCCACAGACGAAATGACTCCGGCATATGTTTGTTACTACCACGATGAAACATTAGGTGAATTCCCTTATGTGGGATATTCCGCAGGGGGCGAATTCCCCTTCACTAGAAATTCAGTGAAGGAAGGTGGATTCGCAGCCAGTGTCAGTGGTAAGCGTCGAGGAAAAGGCTCAAGCCGAGAAGCTTCTCCCTATGCAGAACTTTGTGCAGGAATCCATCTCGTCTTCGCAGAAAACATTGAACGTATTTATCAGCAAAATTGTCACAACCTCGGGTTGCTGACGTGTACGGATTTGTCTGTTCTTGACAGATTGCTGGAGGGCGAAGTCGTCAGTTTGGACGATTTCACTATCGGTAAAGATCCAGTGACGACTCAAATCATTGAGTGGGGTGGACTCTTCGAGTTCAATTTGGCCAGAGTTCAAGGCCTCGTCGACTTACCGGGGCCAAAGTTGTCCGATGGGCCGCAGACAATTACGCAAAAGATATTCGCTAGTCACAGGGTCATTGATTCTTCGACCTATGAAGTAGGCGCGAATAGTGCCGTTGTGGGAGATGCGGGTTTCTTTGCGACTGATTTGAGATTCAGTCACGAGTACGTCACTCCCATGGCAGCGACGTTCTTTGAGGAGAAGGTTGGCAAGGGTGAGCCTCTGAATGATCCCGAGTCCATTATATTGTTCCGAGATCATCTGACATTTCTTGAGCAAGCGATGACCCCTGAAAGAAAAAAGATGGGGCTCCTCAATACGGCACAACAGCTCAAAATTAAGCAAGAGCAGTTTGCTGAGGCCTACGATCTCACTCTTCATGGAGAAACTGAGCACGGTGGATCTGAAGCGATTTGTCATTCAAAGATGCTTCAGGACTATGCTTTGCCAGGGCAATTGATCATTGGAAGTGATTCCCACACACCGCACTCCGGAGCGATCGGTTGCTTGGCCTTTGGAGTTGGAACGACTGCCATCTTTAATTCCTGGATTACCAGAGA
>JAACCY010000186.1 GCA_009937185.1 Planctomycetia bacterium | reverse complement strand
TTATTGATGTTCTTAAATTATCCTAATCTTGCTGTGCTCAGGGTACCGGAAGAGGGGTTCACTGCTATCCTGAAGTTTCCTGAACTTGTGAATAAAAGGATTAGAATCATGACCAAAAATGTGACGCCATCGGTGATTTTTCTTTGTACTGGAAACTCTTGTCGATCGATATTGGCGGAGTCTCTTTGGCATGAAGAATCAAGAGGCTCTTGGACGTGTGCCTCTGCTGGAACCCGACCTACGGGAATACCGCATCCACTCGCGTTGAAGGTCTTGGAAGAAGAGGGTGTTTCTGTTTCGGACATCAAGAGTCAAGGCATCGAAGAGTTCTCGGGAGTCAATTTTGATCTCGCTGTCACCGTATGCCATTCTGCAAATGAAGAGTGTCCGGCTTTCCCTGGAGCCACTCGGACTCTTCATTGGCCATTTCCAGATCCTGCAGAGCATGTAACGACCGATGACGAGAGCCCAGAAGGAATGCAGATATTCAGAGTGGCTCGTGAAGCGATTCGGCAACGTATTCAGAGGTATTTGGCCACGCTCGATTTCAAGGCAGCTTTGTTCGAGATTCTTGATCAGCTTCCGGGTGAAATCCCTGAAGAGAGGCGAGTTGCTTATAGGTCTTTAGTTCAATCCTGTGGCGAAGCGATGGATCAAGTTGAGGCATGGTCGCTTCTGCCGAAGATCATCCACGATGAAATGAAGTCTTTTGGTTGGCTTTGGAACGGGTTTTATCATCTCAAGGGCCAAGTCCCCAATAGAAGACTAATTCTGGGTAAAGCAGCAGGTCCTCCTGTTTGTGCTACCATCGAAGAAATTGCAGGACAGAGAAGTGGGATGTGTTTTGATGCTGTTCAGCAAGGCGGCATTCTAGTGGCTGCTGATGTGAATCGTTGGCCAGGATATGTTTCCTGCGATGATGAAAGTGGATTAAATACCGTTTCATCCATTGTTCGCCCTATCTTTGATGAGAATGGCGACGTCGTCGCTGTATGGGATTTAGATTCTAGCGAAGAGATTCATCCCTGTGACGCTCTTGTCATGGATGCATTGCTGGAAGGTTTCGGCGCATTTGGTCACCCTGTAGAGAAGAGTCTCTAATGGAAGAAAAAACGATTCGACTTTCTCAGTACCTAAAATGGATGGGGATCTGCTCGACAGGTGGTGAAGCCAAGATTCGAATCCAACAGGGTGAAGTTATGGTGAATGGCGATGTGGATACCCGCCGTGGACGAGTTCTTAGGGCTGGTGACCGGGTTGCCTTTGAAGGGCAAGAGCACGTCGTTTCTTTTGACGTGTAGAATCCAACAGAAGAGCTTACTTACCCATTCTCTTGCCCGAGAAGAAGTCTCCCTAGAGACCAACCTACTCCTGCAAGGATGACACATCCCAGCGTTTGCAAGGTGACGAACATGATCGCCTTAAAAGCATGTCCTGCTCTGAGAAGTTGCCAGCCTTCCATACTCAGCGCGCTCATGGTTGTGAATCCTCCAAGAACTCCCATGATCAAAAAAGTTCGAAGTCTCTCATCCAGAAAGACCCTCGTATCAAAAAGGCCCATCAGTAAGCCGATCACGAGTGAGCCGCTGAGGTTCACCAAGAGCGTGCCTGTTGTCGTCAGAGTGGCTGCGCCAGGAGCGAACGAGGTTATGGGATGAGACTGTAATTTCTGAGCCCATTGATAGACTCCCCAGCGTAAAGATGCGCCCACAGCCCCACCGAGTGCCGCCCAGATCCAGCCCATATTCTCGTCCTCCTTTGGAGTCAGTTGTAGATGACATCACCGAATGTGCTGTCTTCATCTTGTACGTGAATAAAAGTATCAACTTGTCGGGATTTTCTTTTTTTTAAAAATCACCTCTGAGTCACGTTTTGTATTCTCAATGGCAGCGAGCGTCCGGCTCTTAAAATCGATAATACGCGATTGAGAAGTAGAACTTCCACCACCGTATTGCTCCCATCGATGAAGATCTAGCAACGAGTATTGAGTCTGTATTGACCACGACTTTGTTTCTGTATGGCGATGGTGGGACATTCGGTCGCATATATCTACAAGAATTATGGGCTCTCACTTTTTGCCCAGATCAGATGATATTTAGGAAAAGTGCTTCTCAGCCTTTCCAATTCATGACTAATTCTGTCCATTGATGGATCCGAATTGACAGTGTTGATTCGATTGGATGGTTCATGGACTCTCACTCGGGCAAAATAAAGCACTTCCCTTTTTGTTTGCTCGATCGTTGAGAGATCCGAAATGCCAAAAATAGAAAAGATCACATATGGATTCCATATTCGAGCCGTCCTTTTTGAAGGGGTGTTCGGAGGGTTACTGTGGTCTGCTCCTGAAATCGCCCGAAAAGCTCTAGGTGTCGATAATTTATTATTGACGCTCATCGTGATGGCTCCAGCTGTTGCGCAGGGTGCCGTGTTGTTTTTCGGAGGTTGGATTTCTCGAACGGGGCCTAGAAGGTTACTCCGTAGAGCCGCAACAGTGGGGCGACTGCCCCTTTCGTTGATGATCTTACTTCTTGTTCCTGTTATTTCGAATTGGGCAGAAACCGATCAAGGCCGAGAGATTGTGCCTTGGATCTTCTTGTTGTTAGTCACCATTCAAGCTCTTGCCTCAGTACCGATTACTTCGGCATGGAATGGTGTCATAAGAAGTAATTATCGGGATGAAAATCGTGGATTCCTATTTGGAAAAGCACAGCGCTGGGGAGCTCTTGTTTCTGGGGCAGGCAGTGTGATCGCAGGATATTGGCTTCACTATCAGAGCGAAGCTTTTCCAATTTTGTACGCCGTAGCAGGACTCTTTGGTTGGCTCTCGTGCATGATATTTTCGAAAACGCCTCTACGGGACCAAGACAAAGCAGCCCCCGATGCACCGGAGATAAATAACGCCAAAGCACTCTGGCGATTATTGGTTAAAGATCGTCGATTCCTGATCTATGAGATTGGCTTCATTTTATATGGTACCGCTTTTATGGCATTGGTAACGGCGAAGCCGATGTACACCGTCGATGATGAATTTTTGGGGTTGGATTGGCGAATATTGTTGGGAGCAAAAGGATTAGCCAGCTTGGCGATGGTTCTATTGACCCCATTCTATGGCAAGACCCTTGATCGCATTGGCCCAGGTTGGCTTGCAGGAGCCTGTTACTGTGGCCTCGCTCTCTATGCGATTCTGTTGATGGCAGCGAATTCAGCAATGACCTTCCTGCTCGCCGAATTGGTCTTTGGCATCTCCATGGCGGGTGTCATTTTGGCTTGGAATATTGGTCCAGTGTCATTTGCCCGGGCAGATGAAGGTCGACAATATATGGCAGTTCATGTCGCCCTCGTCGCCGTGAGGGGATTGATTGGCCATCCCATTGGGGGGTTATTGGCAGATTGGACAGGCGATCCCAAGGTTGTTTTCGCCTTTTCCCTGATCCTGTGGATCCTCAGCGCTGTGGTCATGTTTAGTTTGGGCCGAGGACCTGCTCGACAAGAAAACAAAATCGAGTCTTCGTGATACACTGATTGCCGGAGGATAATTATGGCCAGAAAACGTAGCCCTAGGAATGCTGGAAAAACCGAAGATCAATTGGAGGAAGCACTCGTTTCTCTCGATCGATCGAGAGGGCCACTGTTTATCGAAAAAAGAAGTCCCTCGGAGGAAGCGGAGCACCGTCCTTCAGAGTGTTGCCAGCGACCCCATAATAAAATGAGGATTTCGGAACTTGAAGCGATAGACATCGCTCGGGCTTTTAACGAAAAGCCTCACCTTAAAGGTAAAACTGAAGAGGTTCTGGAAAGGCTGGGGCAAGCGATTCATTTCCTTAGAGATAATCGCCGTCCGCAGGCATTTAATTGCCCCTTGTTGGAAAAAGGTCGCTGCATGGTTCATAGGGTAGCGAAGCCCATTGAATGCCTATCGTATGACCGCGAAGACGACAAAATCAGTCATGAAGCACGAAGAAGTATCGAAAGAAGAGATCAACTCAATGAATCGTTGTTCGGCGAAGATTGGGATTACCGCGTGATTCCATTCATGCTGATTAGATATTTGCTCGACGAGGATGGCCCAGCTATGGGTTCATGCGGATCTTCCATGCGTAAAGAGCAGCACAGAAATGACCGTCCCCCCAAAAAAACAAGAACTGATAATAATCGATGATTCCAAATCTACTTCTGATTCACGATGTCTCCCTGCGTTTGGGTGAGACAGAAAGAGATCTTCCTCGTTCCCTCGCACGAAGATTGAAGATAGCAAAGCAACGTATTTCCGCTGTTGAAATACGGAAGAGATCTCTCGACTGCCGAAAGGGAAGAGAGCCGCGTTGGATTCATTCAGTGACCGCAGAGATTGATCTTCAAGTCGCAGACAAGTTGGTCCGACAAGGGAAAGCTCGTGTATGGGACCAACAGCGGTTAGAAATCGAGCAGTACTCTGGCGATGAGTCTCCTGTCGTTGTAGGAACTGGCCCAGCGGGTTTGTTTTGTGCATTACGTTTGGTTCAGGCTGGCGCAAAGCCTCGGATTATTGAGAGAGGGCCAGAAGTCGTAGAGCGATCTCGACGGTGGCACCGATTCATCATGGGTGGAGAGTTCGAGTCCGATTGCCATCTCCTCTATGGAGAGGGCGGCGCAGGAACCTATTCTGATGGAAAACTTTATACTCGTGTTCAAGACCCACGTGTCCCTGAAGTACTTCAAGCGTTGGTCGATCATGGCGCACCGAAAGATATTCTTGTCGATGGAAGACCTCATGTGGGATCAAATCTTCTGCCCAGTATCGTTAAGCGAATGCGGAAAGCACTCATCGAAGCCGGTGCAGAGTTCTATTTCGATCATCGATTCGTAGATGTCATATCTGAAGAGAGTGGAGATTCGAAGCAAATCAAAGGTATCGTCGTTGAATCAGAAAATAAGAAGATGGAATGGGAAACCCGTACTCTCTTCTTAGCAACAGGCCATAGTGCTCGCGATATTTACCGTTGCCTAGATCGTCACGATGTTCCGATGACTCGAAAGCCATTTCAAATCGGAGTCAGAGTCGAGCACCCTCAAAGTGTGATTGACCAGATGCAGTATGGAGAATCAGCGGGGCACCCCCATCTTCCACCGGCAGATTACAGTCTTGTCGCTAAAGGAACAGGTGGGGATGTTTATTCCTTCTGTATGTGTCCTGGAGGCGAAATCCTTCCCTCGACTGAGATGGAAGGGTTTTTGTGCGTCAACGGAGCCTCCAAGTTTCAACGGAAGAGCCCATGGGCAAATAGTGGTTTCGTGGTAACTCTGGAGCCCAATAGTTTTGGAGAGGGTGACTCTCCTCTGGCAGGAATCGAGTTACAGGAACAGATTGAAAAAGCAGCCTTTACCTCGGCAGGCGGGGATTTTTCAGTCCCTGCACTAAGGCTCAGAGATTTTATCGAAGGCCAAGTTTCTCAAGATCTTCCGGACTGCAGTTATCCCAGAAATCTTGTCCCCGTCGATTTTTCAGAGTTTATGCCAGCAATGATTTTGGATTCGCTGCGATCAGGTCTCTCCGATTTACTTCGCAGGTTACCCGCATTTGATCATGAAAAGGCTGTGGTGACTGCTCCTGAATCAAGATCGTCGAGCCCTGTTCGCATTGACAGGGGTGAAGAAAATTTTGAAAGCACGGGGCTCTTAGGATTATTTCCATTGGGAGAAGGCGCTGGGTATGCAGGTGGAATTCTTTCTGCAGCTCTCGATGGAATGAAGGCCGCCGAGGCATGGGTGGCTCATCAAGGCGCGGAATAAAAAAGGGTTACATTTCTTTTGTGGAAAAGTCTGACATATCGATTTAGAACGCGTTCAAAAGTTGATAAATGTGGCTTGAGCTCGGAGTATAGTCAGCAGTCTTATCAGATCAGAGCTAAACACCACTGAGTCTTTGAGTCAGGTCCATGGAGGTGCGAATGAGCCGGGAATACAGCCCCACTCCCTTTTCTTTTGAAAGAAAAACAGAAGAAGAAATGGATCAAATCTCTCTCAGATTGGAATCTGACTTTTCCGGTCGTCGATCAGTGAGGCACTTTTCATCAGATTCTTTTCCAAGAGAGTGGGTCGATAGGGCCATCGCGGCAGCCAGTACCGCACCGAGTGGGGCACATCGACAGCCGTGGCATTTTGTTATTGTAGATGAGCCCGACTTAAAGCGTCAAATTCGAGCCGCTGCTGAACAGGAAGAGCAAGTATCCTATGGCGGCCGCATGCCACAAGAGTGGCTTGATGCTCTACAGCCGATAGGCACGGACGCGAGTAAGCCTTTTCTAGAAGAAGCTCCTTTCCTCGTTGTGCTCTTCGCCGAAACTCATGGAGTGAATGATCAAGGTTCGAAACAGAAAAATTATTATGTATCGGAGTCGGTAGGTATTGCTGCTGGAATGTTTATTAGCGCGATTCATAAGTTAGGTCTCGCAACATTGACGCATACGCCTTCACCGATGAAATTTTTAAGGGATCTTTTGGGACGCCCGTCTCGGGAAAAACCATTTCTCCTGTTCCCTATCGGATACCCTGCACTTGAATGCCAGGTTCCAGACCTCAAAAGGAAGTCCTTAGAAGAGGTTCGAAGTTATAATAGGGATGGCAGAAATCACGAGAAGGATCCTGCAAATGGAGAATGAAGAAATACTAACGAGCTTGCAAAATCCTCGGATTAAATCAGTGGTGCGTCTTCGGGATCGTCGAGATCGAGATAGAGAAGGTCGATTCATCATTGAGGGATTTCGGGAAATCTCCAGAGCAGTAGAGTCAAAGTTAAACCTCGAAGAGATCTTTGTTTGCCCTGATTTCTATCTTGGGTCCAATGAAACGACTTTGTTGGATTTCGCTCAGTCGTCATTGGGAACAAAAGTACAAACAGTGAGCAAAGATGTCTTTCAAAAGATGTCCTACCGAGATCGTCCCGACGGCTTATTGGCCACTGCTCCTCGACCAGAATGGAACCTTGATCGGTTGTCGGCTCGGATTGAAAAAGTAAAAGAGTCTCATGAAACCCCTCTATTGATCGTTGCCCAATCGATTGAAAAGCCTGGAAATCTTGGAACGTTGCTGCGGACCGCAGATGCCGCAGCTATAGATGGGTTACTGGTGGTTGATCGGTGCACGGATTTGTTCAATCCCAATGTTGTTCGCGCCAGTGTTGGGACTTTGTTCACAGTACCGGTGGCAGAATGTTCTAGCGATGAAGCGATTTCATGGCTTCGAAACCATCAGGTCAAAATGGTAGCGACTTCTCCCGATGCCGAGACTGATTATTGCGATATGGATCTTACGGTACCTTTAGCCATCATTATGGGAAGCGAACAATACGGCTTAGATGAGAGATGGCTGAGCGAGACTGATGATCAGGTCTCTATACCTATGGCAGGAAGTGCTGATTCATTGAATGTGGCAATGGCGACAGCTGTGGTTCTGTTTGAGTCATTACGGCAACGTAAAAAGTCTCAAGGATAGAGTGCTCTATTTGTGAGTATTGGATTTGAGAACAGTTTCCTTGAGTTTCTTTTCGATTCTATCCCAATTAAATGCAGGCCCTGGATCCACTTTGTGCGATCCGACATGCCAGTGGCCGACGATGCCGGCAACAGATTGCCCCTCTGATTCATCGCGTAATGAGGAAACCACCTCACCCTTTGAGTTTCTCGGGACGCGAGGTTGAATACTTGGTATCGATCGACACAAAGTGATCAGTAAATTCTCTAATGCGATGTATTGAGCCTCAGTGAAATCTCTCTGATGAAGGTATTCCTTATGAATCGTACCTTCGAAGAGTTGGGGGCGTGCTGGGTACGGGTTGGCATTTTCAGCGGAGGTCCCAGCGAGTGATTCGGGGTTGAGACGTATTCCTTTTGTATCTTGAATGTAATGTAGGTCCGCTTGGCTGGGATCTGCGAACGCCCCGAAGTGAGCGATCTCGATGCCGATGGATCGGTCATTGGCATTCCCGGCATGCCAAGCGCGTTCTTTGACGTCCAGTGTTTGGTAAATGGTGCCGTCGACATCGATAAGAAAGTGGCATGATAAACCTCGGATATTGTGGAGAACGTGGAAGCAGCGGCTGGATGAGCCGCATGCGTCATAATGGAGAACTACAGTGTCGATGACTTCAGTGAGATCTTTGAGCGTCCAGCCGTTATTCTGAAGCCGAGCGGCTAATTCAGGAGAAGCATTTCGCCGAAGGCTGCCATATCGCATGACCCCATCTGGGTCATCGCGGGGTGGAATGACCTCAGGTTGATCCCAACGGTGGCCCCGGTAAGCGTCGAATCCATTTTTATCAGTCCAAAGGATAACTTTATTGGATGTTCCGATGCGTTCTCCGGCGATGAGGATTTCATGACCCGATCGATGAGAGGGCTGACCAGGGACAAGTTTGCAACTTGTTATATATAATAAAGATATGACAATAAGTACCACATTCAGGATAGGTTTGTTCATAACTACCTTTTTTAGAAGACTCCTTGTAAAGTCAGATTGTACGTGTAAGTATAGGACTTAAGTGACTCACATTGCAGACACCAGAAGTTTTTTGGTATCGATCACAGTATTCAATCTTCTCAGATCTCTTATTCTGGTCTGAGGAAATAGAATTTTCGGAGTGCAGGCCGCTTTTTACGCTGATCTTTGATGAGCAATTTATACGGGCTGTAAACATTCGCAAGTTTGTGTTCACTGATTATTTATGTGTATAGACATTATTTAGAATAGGTGGAGTCCTTTCAGGAAATTGGACTCAGGGTTGTAGAGGGCCTCTGGAATTCAACAACGATTTTTATGTGGGAGCACGTAAGGGATTATTGAAATTCCACACCAGATTCGAGCCATGAAGAAGTGGAGATCATGAGCATGGAAAAAGAAATGGACAGTTTGGGTAAACTTGATGTTGAGGCTCTCAAGCAACTTGTTGCTTTGAAGGAGAACAGCGGAAAGTTAAATCGCCTTGAAACTAAGCGACAACGGCTCCGCGATGAGCTGGATAAAGTCGAAGATCATATTAGAGAATTTCTGTCGCAGTACCCTGAGGTACAAGGGTACCTTTCAAGCGCGAGTGGCTCTATGCGTCGATTGACCCCATCGGGCCGTCGTCCGAGGGGCTGGATTCGCTCACAGGTGGAGGAAATAATAGGGGAAGCTGGAATGCCAATGACCCCTGCAGAGGTTCGCGATGAGATTGCTCGTCGCCATCCTGAAGAAGCCACTAAGAATCTTTACCTCGCTGTGTTCCAGCATCTGAGAAGGCATGAAGAGTTTGACCAAGATGAAAAAGGTCGTTGGAAAATGAAATCTGAGCAGCCTGCCTGATTTCACGCGATAAAATTCGGAAAAATACTCGTGCCGTAGTAACGGCACGAGTATTTTTTTTGGTAAAAAAGAAGCCCTATGGGGGATTGGGATCCTCTTCCATGCTTTTCGCCTAATGATTCCGAATTTAGTGGCCGCGGTGATACACTTCTTTTGTTAATGGGATTATTGATTCGAGCCTTGATTCGAGCCTTGAGTCGAAGTCGAGATCCCGCTCGATAGAAATCCTTTGAATCAGGAGATCAAAACATTATGAACTCAGATTTGAAAACCGATGAATCCGAATCTGCGGGTGATTCAAACTGTGTTAAATCCCTGCTCACGAGCACGCTCCTATTGCTGGTCATATCAGCAACAATAGGTCTAACGATCAATACCTTGAGGCCGGGGAATAAGATAGACCTGTCACGGGATTACTTCCCGAGTCGAGCTTCTTCCGTGGTACCAGGTCAGAGAGCCCAGCAAGAAAACGAAACCTCCAAGCCTGAAGAAGGGGACCTTTCGAGTCAGGGTAATGAAGTCTCTTCTGGTAATGGAACCAGTGACGAATCGATAGAAACAGTTCCGGATGACGGAATGCAGAGACTCAGTTTTGAAGATGTTCGAGATCATTTTGAGACTGGAGAAGCTGAATTCGAATCTTCTGGTGAATCCATCGTAGTGTTTGTGGATGCGCGCGTAAAAGATCAATACGAAGATGGGCACATTCCCGGTTCTGTCTGGCTCTACCATTATGAATCAGAATCATTAATAGATGACCTTAAGCCTCAACTGGAAATGGCATTTTTCGTCATCGTCTACTGTAATGGTGGAGACTGTGAAGATAGTTTGCACCTTGCGAGTGACTTAGGCTCCCTCTATGGGCTTCCTCCTGAAAACATCTACGTATACGAGGGTAGGTTCAATGAATGGAAAGAAATGCAAATGCCAATAACTGTGGGAACGGAGGTCCGCTGATGAGTTTTATTCGTCAAATAGATGCTACCGGCATCCCGCTTCTACTGTCACGATTTGTTCTCGGATTGATTTTTCTCAGTTATGGCATCAATAAGGTTGCAGACCCCATTGGGTTTCTTAAAAGCATCAATAACTATGGGATATTGCCAACGAGTCCTGTTTGGATTCTCAACGGTATCGCAGTTATTCTCCCAGTAGCGGAGATCTTGTGCGGATTGTTATTGCTTGCTGGTTTGGCATTGAGGCCGGCGGCATTAATTGTAACAGGAATGCTGTGCGTATTTACTCCTGCAGTTTACTTTCTGGGAGCAGGGTTGGTGGGGACTCAGCCTGAATTCACTTCGCTCTGTGCCGTTATTGCCGATTGTGGATGCGGTGCTGGGCCTATTCCGATATGTGAAAAATTGATGACCAACACGGGATTGCTGCTGCTTTCTCTATGGGCATTCCTCAGTAAATCCAAGCGCTTCCGAGGTGGACTCGGAGGGGGCTGAGCGTAGTTCGGGCTTCAGGCAGTCCACTACTTATCGTTGATAAGTCGTTCCAATGTTGAATCGAGTAACCCTTCGCCACCTGAACCGACCCTTACCCATGCGATCTTTCCTGTTTTATCGATGAGAACAACCATAGGTATTCCTCCAACTCGATAGTTATCAAATTCACGTTTTCCCGTGACCACAAAGGGGTAACTCACCCCAAACCGCCTTCGAAACTCCAAAACGTGTTGGAGAAAAGCATCTCGAGTCATTCCTTTTACGGTTTGTCCTCGAGTATTGCTGTCTTTGTCGGGAAGCCAGCCTTGGGCATAGGGCTTTGTCACCCCCAAAACTTTCAATCCTTTATCGGCATATTTCTTTTGGAGGCGATCAAGCCCTGGCATCAGCATTCGGCAGGGTCCACACCAAGTCGCCCAAAAATCGAGAAGAACAACTTCCCCTTTCATGGAACGGATGGATTGTTTCTTTCCGCCGAACCAAGTGGCTTCTCCAAGTTCAAATGCGGGTTTATCAAGCAGAGCCATGCGGACGGAAGAATTCCTACGAGATCGGGCATCCTCTCCGTATTTGTTCAAGTCGTCCGTGAGTCTACTCCATGACCTTTTTGCGGAGAGCGTCTCGCCTTTTGCTGCATATAGGTCTCCGAGTAGTAACCAGGCTTCCCTGATTTCGGGGCTCCCAGTCGCGAGAGATTTTGTCGCATTCTTAAGAAGCGAAATGGATTTATCTATCTGTGAAAGTTCTGAATAAGATCTCGCCAGGGGGAGTAGAGCTTTTTGCGCAATCGCCTTTTCTGCAGCGTCAGAATCGGAATACTTTTCTACCAGTGGTGAAAGAAGCTCAATTCCCTGAGAGTGCCTTCCTTGTTGGCTGTGATCTGCGCCGATGATTCTTTGGCAATCGAGTCGCAAGAATAGGTCTTTATCTTCAGGGAAGATTTGTAAAAGGTTCTTCCCCGAGCAAGCTTTAATCAGCTCGCGGCTATTTCTATAGATGATACTGGAGTTTCCTTTTTCCTCAGCGGCTATCAACGATTCATGAGCCGAGCGGATTTCACTGGCGATATCTGCGGATAGAAATTGAGGCGTAAAAAACAGAAACAAGCAGATAAGAATAGGTCTAAACATGAATCCTCCGTTATTCAGGGTCCCTCAACTCAGAACTCTATTATAAAATTTTATGCAACGCTCTGTCGATATCGGAATTTCGAATTGATAGAAAAATTTATATTCATAAGGTGGAGTGAGTCATCTTTTTGACATGGAGATTCCAAGACATCGATCTCAAAAAAGAGGAATTGTGCCGATGAACAAGTTTATACGATTGAAATTCAGTTCCCCGAGGCTCTTCCACGCCCTCATGAGCTTTTGCGGATTCCTGCTCTGTGGCGGCCTCCTGGTGTTTGCCGAACCTTTTTCTCATATTGGAAGCATGGATGACGATAAATTGAAGCCGAAGGGTCATCTCTCAAAGCAGTCAATACAACTGGAGAGATTGGCGAAAGAAGCCGGCAAGTTTTCTTGGAAAGGTGTTCTGGATTACACGATGGGTGGAGTGGATCCGGTTACTGGTGAAGTTGGATCCAAGTTCATACCGATATCCGGGACCGTGGATTCTCAGATGGTTTTTGGGAACAAGATATTACTGAGGAGATCCACTAGTTCCGGCAGCCCTTTCCTGACCTATCATTTCGATAGTTACAGAACTGATCTCAATCAATACTTCAGTATCTCTCTCGATCCAAATCAGACAGCCATTGCATACCGGTCAGGGAATTATCAAGAAGGCGATAGAGTTCTTAGAGACTATACCGGATATGTAAAAGAGAAAATTAACTTCGATACTGAAACTCGAACGCTTTCTGCCGAGGTTTTTTTGGGAGAGTCGAACACACCGTTCATTCGCATTTCTCAAGAAGAGATCCGTGGACAAGTTAAAGATCTAATGAAGGAAATCCTCACTTCGAAACTCAACCAAAATAGAATCAACAAATCGAAAGCGAGTGGGAATCCTGCCGAAAATTATTCTGACGAACACAGTCTGTTATTAAAGTTCTTTGGGAATTATGGCGATCCCGAGGGGAATGAAAAACCTCGGATTTCACGATTGCTTGCAGGGGGACGTTTCCTGTCGACTGTTAGCCTTAGCGTCGAAGATTTTCTTGAGCCGGATTCGATCTCGATCATGGGCTTTGATAGCACAAGAGGGGTGTTCCAGATGTTCATTTTGGAAAGTGAAAGCCCTAATCCCCGCTATCTAGAAGGAGATTTCGACGGCATCGTATTGACGTTCAGAGATCCCTTTGCACAAGAGAAGGACAGGTCAAACCCAGTATTGACTTACACATTCAATGAAAAACCGGGTTACGTGGAAGAGTCCTTTGAGAGTGGCAAAAAGGTGGTCACTCATTTTGTCCCGTTAAAAAGTATGAAGAAAAAGAGATAGTTCCTGAAATCTAATGAAACTGTCCGAGGTAGCAGTGCTGAGGAATCGTTGTCGACCTAGGGACAAAAAATCAGGTGCGTACATTTCCAATGTACGCACCTGATCGCCATTCATTCCTTGAAGTTCAGATCATTAGGCGAGGTCGAAGCGATCCGCATTCATGACCTTGTTCCAAGCAGAGACGAAATCATTCAAGAAAATGGCTTCGGAATCGTCGGAAGCGTAAACCTCGGCGATCGCTCTCAATTGGGAGTTGGATCCAAAGATCAGATCTACAGCAGATCCACGCCACTTTTGTTCTCCTGAGGAGCGGTCAAGACCTTCGTAGAGATGGTCACACTTGTCAGAGACTTGCCAACGAGTGCCCAGGTCGAGAAGATGAACGAAGAAGTCATTCGTGAGTTGACCCGGCCGATCAGTGAATACTCCAAAGTCGGTTTCACCCACATTACTATTCATAACGCGAAGACCACCGACCAGAACAGTCATCTCTGGAGCTGACAAGTTGAGCATCTGTGCTTTCTCAACTAACAATTCTTCAGATTTACGGGTGTTGGCTGCAGTGTAGTAGTTACGGAATCCGTCGGCGTTGGGTTCGAGTACCGCGAAGGATTCGACATCCGTTTGTTCCGCGGTCGCATCGGTGCGTCCGGGTGTGAACGGAACATTGATCGCTTGACCCGCATCGCTCGCTGCTTTTTCGACTCCTGCACATCCCGCTAGAACAATCAGATCTGCCATTGAGATCTTCTTTCCGCCGGTTTGTGCGTTATTGAAATCGGATTGAACGGTTTCTAGGGATTGAAGCACATCTGCCAACTGGGTGGGGTTGTTCGATTCCCAATATTTCTGGGGAGCAAGGCGAATACGTCCACCATTTGCTCCACCACGTTTGTCAGTTCCCCTGAAGGTGGAAGCTGATGCCCAAGCGGTAGAAACCATCTGTGCGACTGAAAGCCCCGAGGCGACGAGCGAGCTCTTCAGAGCTGCAATATCGTCATTATTGATCAACTCGTGATCAACGGCGGGGACAGGGTCTTGCCAGATTTGCGCCTCTGCAGGAACTTCAGGACCAAAGCACCTGGAGATGGGCCCCATATCTCTATGGGTCAATTTGTACCAAGCGCGAGCAAATGCATCTGCGAACTGATCTGGGTTTTCATGGAATCGTTTGGAGATAGGGGCGTAGGCCGAATCTTCTCTGAGCGCGAGGTCAGTCGTGAACATCACCGGAGCGTGACGTTTGGACGGGTCATGTGCATCTGGAACTGTGCCATCAGCATCGGCAGAAGTGGGAACCCACTGGGTTGCTCCCGCTGGGCTTTTACTTTGCTTCCACTCGTACTCGAAAAGGTTTTCGAAGTAGTTATTGTCCCACTGAACAGGATTCGTGGTCCATGCACCCTCAAGGCCGCTGGTGATGGTATCTGCAGCGTTTCCACTTCCGTAGCTGTTCATCCAGCCCATTCCTTGGACTTCAACAGCGGCACCTTCCGGCTCTGGTCCCACGTGGTCAGTGGGGTCTGCCGCACCGTGTGCTTTACCAAAGGTGTGGCCTCCAGCGATGAGGGCTACCGTTTCTTCGTCATTCATGGCCATGCGTCCAAAGGTTTCACGGATGTCTTTTGCTGCCGCAACAGGGTTGGGATTCCCATTGGGGCCCTCTGGATTGACGTAGATGAGGCCCATCTGTACCGCTCCAAGGTGACCCTCGAGTTCACGTTCTCCACTGTAGCGTTCGTCTCCGAGCCATTCCGTCTCCGAGCCCCAGTAGATGTCCTCTGCAGGTTCAAAGACGTCTTGTCGTCCACCTGAGAAGCCAAAGGTTTTGAACCCCATCGATTCTAGAGCACAGTTTCCAGTTAAAACCATCAAGTCTGCCCAAGAGATCTTTCGACCATATTTCTTTTTCACAGGCCAGAGCAGCATGCGGGCTTTGTCCAAGTTGGCGTTGTCAGGCCAACTGTTGAGAGGAGCGAATCGGAGTGTTCCGGACCCTGCTCCACCTCGTCCGTCCCCAATCCGGTAGGTCCCGGCACTGTGCCAGGCCATGCGAATAAAGAGGGGACCGTAGTGACCGTAGTCTGCTGGCCACCAGTCTTGGGAGGTGGTCATCACTTCGCCGATATCTGTTTTTAACTGATTCAAGTCGAGGCTGTTGAATTCCTCGACGTAGTTAAATTCAGAGTTCATGGGACTGGATTGAGGATTGTTCTGGTTCAGAACTTTCAGGTTGAGTTGGTTGGGCCACCAGTGCTGGTTGGCATTGGAGCCGATCGCATTGTGTTGTTCACCGCCGCCGAGGGCAGGGCATTTGCTGATATCGCTCATGGTTCTCCTATTACTCCTTATTAAAGTCTTTGAAACTCGGGGATTTCTCGACAGGTCTCGGAAATCTTCAAATGCGGCCTCGTCAGGCGCTGCGCCAATAGAGAAACCGGAGGTTTCATGGCGGCCTGCTCAACGTGACTGAAATGAAGTTTCGAAGCAGCGAAAAGTCACCGTTTGGAACTTACCCGATCCCAAACAGACAAGAGCAGTCTAAATCTCGGAGACGGGATCGTCGAGTCTCATTCGGCTAGTTTTGAGCAATTACGAGGCTTCTTCCCGGAGGGGAATGTCAACTATTCAGGCCTTCAGTGAGGTCCTGCAGAGAAAGTCTGTTCTCGCTCGATCTGTATAGAGGGGCGAGAGATGGGGAAAAGGGAGTAAACAGAGGAAGCAGAGAAGATGAAATGGAGCGGATGAAGAGAGAGATCTTTTGGCGGAAGACGGGATTGAAGTGTATTGCAAGAAAAGCGGCAGGAATTACCGACCCACACGTCCATCCATCAGCGGAAACATCAGTATTAATCGTTTCATGTCGTTTCTTCAGTTGTGAAATCGGAGGGTGAGGCTATCGAGGGTTCCGGCTGGGGAGTTTGGAGCGATGGAAAGAGCTGATCTGGAGTTGAAGTTCTTTTTCTGAAAAGGATCAAGAGGCCAGAGGCTCAGTCAAAATAAGGGAAATGGCGTCCCCGACAGGATTCGAACCTGTGACCTTCGGATTAGGAATCCGATGCTCTATCCAGCTGAGCTACGGGGACATCGATGTTGTGTCATTTGTTATTTCCGTGATTGGGCAGACTATCTGTTCCCGCAATAAAGATCGAGATGAACGCTAAGTAATCTGTCAAACCTGACCGACTTATCAATAGTGCTTCTCTACGCCATGTTGACAAAGGCGATCCCGTGTTGTCAAAACTTATCAATGGCAATACATTTAATAACTCGGGAAAAGTATAAAACTCTTCAGACATGGGGGAGAGACCCAATGAAGACATCTGTGAAAGCGGCTCTAGTAGTCGCATTGTGCCGTCGTGATTTTAGATCACTCGGATTATTAGTTCTGTTTATCCTTGCAGTCGTGATGCCATTTGGACAAGTGTCCCGGGCTCAAACTGCAACCTGTGAGATCCCTTCTGCTAGCCTTGGCGCTGGGGCCACTCACTTGGATGCGACAGATACTTGGTTGGCCAAAGGATCAGGATCTTCAGTCGATTTGCACAAGAAGGTGAATGGGACTTGGCAGTTGGATCAATCCCTCGATCTTCTTGGGGCCTCGATCTCCTCAATGGATCTGGATGGGTCGTTACTCGCCCTCGGATTACAAAATGAGGTCAGGGTTTATAGCTTGGCTCCTGATGGTTCATGGACCGAGGAACTCTCAGTTCCGGGTGTCGCCAATGGAGATCTGGGTAGAAGCATTGGGCTTTCCGGAATTCATTTGGCGATAGGTGACCCAGCAAACAATGAGGTCAGCTTTTATTCGCGCCTGATCGATCCGACGAATAACAGTCCAATGTGGTTTTCCAGTTCCCAAAATACAGGGGATGCTGGGGGCTCTCTGGGAGATCAACTCAACTTGGTTCCTGGTTATGCGGCCTCACTGGATAGCACATCGGGAAAAGTTCAGATTTTCACGCCAGTGGGCGGAACTTCTCTCGAGTGGGAACTTGATTCGGAGTTGGTCACGACGGCGACCAGTCTCAGCCTCAATGAAGTTGGAAATACCCTTAGATTACTTCTAACAACTTCAAATGGGGGAGAGATTCATGTTCGCAATGCAAGTTGGGAACTTGAGGCTTCGCTCGGATTTTCTCCATCTGCACAAACCCATCAGGCAATTTTAGGCGACTCTATCGCGGTTGTCTCGGTGGATTGTGGAGTGAGGGTGTACACCCTCAGCGGCGGTCTCTGGGATTCTGGAGTGAACCTTCAGGCGACAGATCTCGCCCAAGGGTGTCTCCAATTGTCAGAACTTGCGGGCGGTAAATCTGCTCCGTTAGCGCTGGATTCAGAAGGCCTGATACTTGGAACAAGCAGCCAAACGTACCAGATTACAGAACTTACATACTTAGACTGCAATGGAAATGGTCAACCTGATCATTGTGACATTTCCGATGGATTACCCGATTGCAACAGCAACGGTATTCCAGACAGTTGTGATTTCTCAACGGGTGAAGTCGATTGTAATTCGAATGGTGTCATCGATTTCTGTGAGGTCGAAACAGGCTTAGCCGCTGATTGCAATGACAACAACCTTCCCGATTCATGCGAAGCATCTGCAACATTTGATGTTGTGCCTCCAACGATCAGTAATATTCCTCAGGACCAGGTTTTTGAAATCCTTGCCGGAGGCGCATGTACAATTACGACAAGCTGGATAGATCCGACTGCCGAGGATCAATGTAGCGCCTCCACCATCACCAGCGACACGCCAATGGAGACCGTATTTGGTCCTGGTGTGCATATTGTGACCTACACAGCTGAAGATGTGAGTGGAAACCAGTCCTTCGCGACCTTTACGATCACGGTGAATCTCTCTGAAGCGCCCACGTTCTTGACGCAACCCACCAATATGACCGTCGGAACAAATCCTGATAGTTGTGATGCTGTGGTGATATGGGCGGCTCCTACAGTCCAAGACCAGTGTGGTGGAAATAATGTAACGATCACTTCGAGTAGGGAAAACGGATCCGTTTTCCCTCTGGGTCAAACCATGGTGGTCATGGACGCTACTGATGTGAGTGGAAATGTAAAAAGTATTGCATTCTTGATTACAGTGGAGGATCAATCTCCTCCCGTCATTGAGCAGTTACCGAATATTGTCGCGTCTACTCTTTCTACGACATGCTCCGCAGCGGTCACCTGGGTGGATCCGATTATTCAAGATTGTTCTCCGGGAGTGACCTTTACGAAAAACTTCGGTCAGCCCTTAATCGGGCTTCCCGGAACAAGGAACGTGATATACACGGCAACTGACGCTCAAGGCCTCAGTTCCACGATGTCGTTTTCCATTGTTGTCGTAGACGACACTCCTCCGACTCTTGTAGGTGTGCCTTCGAATATGATATTGAATACAGACCCGGGAAGTTGTGGAGCCACTGTTCTGTGGGATATTCCGACAGTTATTGATAACTGTGCTCTCGAGCTTGAGCCGATTAGTAATTTCGATCCGCCTTCAACCTTTGGTGTTGGTGTGACGACAGTTCATTATTCTGCGCTTGATCCGTCAGGAAACGAAACAACAGCTTCCTTTACAGTGACGGTCAATGATTTGGATACACCCGTATTCCTGGCTTCACCGGGTTCTTTGAGTGTAGCCACGACTTCAGAGTTGTGTACTGAGCCGGTTTCATGGATTCCACCTGTTGCCATCGATTGCTCAGCGAATCTTTCCTATGTTAGTACACATGAGCCGGGATCTGAATTCCCCATCGGGCAGACAGAGGTGACATACACCGTTTCTGACCTTGCTGGGTTTTCCTCTTCGCTTTCGTTCTCTGTGCTGGTTACAGACGGATTTGGTCCGACCTTTAGCGAGGTGCCTCAGGATATTTTCCAGAGCCCGGCTGTGGGAGCTTGCTCAGCGACAGTTTCATGGGTGGAGCCTACAGCAACCGATCTCTGTGGCGCATCAACTGTTTCATCTAATCTATCGCCTGGAGCCCTGTTCCAGGTTGGTACTACGCAAGTGGAATACACTGCAACAGATGACAGTGGCAATACCAGTATTGCCACATTCAATGTCATCGTGGCAGACGCTGCTCCTCCAGAATTTACATCGATACCAGAAAACATTGAAACCTTGACTGTATTGGGTACATGCCAAGCCCAGGTCTTCTGGACTTCGCTTGGTGCAATTGATCCCAACTGTCCAGATGCAGAGATCATTGTTACAAGCAGTCATTCACCTGGAGACTTCTTTTCCAAAGGTGTAACAACTGTGACCTATCAGGCTACAGCTGGACAAAGCATTGCAGAGACAAGTTTCACAGTCACAGTCAATGATATAGAGCCGCCAACTCTGTTCAACATGCCAGCAAACATCACTGTTCCAAGTACGTCTGGAACATGTCAAGCGACTGTGGCTTGGGTATTGCCTGTTGCATTCGATGAATGTGACGAAGTTGGTTTCGCAGCAAGCCATCTTCCAGGATCGATATTCGATCTTGGTGAAACATTAGTTTCATATACCTCAACCGACCTCAGTGGAAACACTTCGACAGCATCGTTTACGATTTCGGTAGTCGACCAAGATAATCCAGTGTTTGTCGGTGAAGCTTTAGCAAACATTAGTACAACAATTGAACCTGGATCTTGTGGCGCGACAGTGTCTTGGGATCCACCAGTGGCACTCGATGCCTGTGATTCCGAGTTGACGCTTGTGGCAACGAACGAGCCAGGCTCTGTTTTCCCTGTGGGAAATACGCTTGTCACCTACACGGCGACAGATGATTTCGGAAATTCAGATGTGACCTTCTTCAGTGTTCAGGTTGTCGATAATGAGGCACCTATCTTCGTAGGTGTGCCAGATAGCATGCAAGTTGGAGTCGATGCTGATCAGTGTGCCGCTTCAGCCAGTTGGCAAGATCCGGTACCTACTGATTGCCACGCTGTCACTGTTTCCAAAACGCATGAATCAGGATCGGTCTTTAATCTGGGCGATACGACTGTGACCTATACTGCAACTGACGTTCTAGGGAATCAAAGTACTGCATCATTTGTCGTGACCGTCATAGACGACCGAGCGCCAGAGTTCACAGTATTCCCAGATAACATTTCTGTGACGAATGATCTGGGACGTTGTGACGCGATTGTGTCTTGGTCTGATTTGGCCGCGCTTGATTCCTGCACGGATTCAACAATCACTCTGAGCATCGCTTCTGGTGAGGTCTTTAGTTATGGAATAACCACGGTTACTGCGACAGCAATAGACACTAATCTAAATGAGCATTCGCAAGACTTCACAGTTACGGTGACCGACTCAGAGTCGCCGTCAGTAGTCTCCGGGCCCACTTCGCCGATATTCGTCGGTAATAGTAATCAAGATTGCTCTGCCCTTGCGTCATGGACACCTCCGGAGTTCGGCGATAATTGCACGGGTGAATTAACTGTGATCTCCACAAATAATCCGGGAGATACTTTCCCTGTTGGAGAAACGCAGGTGATCTACACAGCACTGGATCCAGATTTGAATTCTCAGATATATGAGTTTTCTGTCGTTGTTCTTGATACGACCAACCCTGAGATCTTGTCTATGCCAGAAAATGTTTCGGCAACGACACCTGTCGATTCATGCCTTGCAACAGTTTCTTGGATAGAGCCTACCGTATCTGATTGTGGTCAGGTGTCAGCAGCGAGTGATACCCCAAATGGTGGACAACTTGAAATTGGATCCCATCTGGTGACCTACACCTTTACGGACGATTCTGGGAACACCTCTGAGGCTTCATTCTTGGTGGTCGTCAATGATGGTGAGCTTCCGGCAATAGCAAACATGCCAACGAATATCACCGTGACAAACACCACTTCTGCATGTGGGGTCAATGTGATTTGGGCGGAGCCAACTACGAGTGATTGCACATTCAGTAGCCTGTCTTCAAATCATTCGATTGGCGCTCAATTCTTCATAGGAACCACCGAGGTCATTTACGTTGCCACCGATACTGCTGGTAATCAGACAACGGATAGTTTCGAGATCACGATTCTGGATGGCGAAAATCCACAGATCCTCGCAATGCCTCAAGACATTACTATTCAGGCAGAGGTGGGGTCATGTAATGCACAAGCAGTTTGGCCCGATCCGGAAGCCATCGACTGTGTATCTGCGAGTTTGACCAGTTCACACTCTTCAGGTGATCTGTTCGAAATCGGAGTCGATGTCGTTACTTACACGGCAATAGATACAAGCGGCAATCAATCCGACGCCTCCTTCACGGTTACTGTTCTGGATCAAGAAGCACCAACGATATTGAACATGCCGGATACGGTAGTTGTTTCCAACACGCCGGGCGAATGCAGCGGAATCGCGACATGGTCTGAGCCGACTGGATCAGACTGTGCAGGTATATCAAGCCTCACTTCTGACCTTTTGTCGGGAACAGAATTCCCGGTAGGAGTCACGTCAGTGACTTATACCGTTTTGGATAATAGTGGATTGCAATCGTCTTCAAGCTTTGACGTTATTGTTCAGGACAACGACGCACCGACGGTTCTTAATATGCCGGGAACGGTTGTCGTTCAGAATGCTCCAGGAAACTGTGCGGGTATCGCTACATGGGATTCTCCAAGTAGCGAAGACTGTTCAGGGTCTTTCCTCAGTTCCGATTACGTATCGGGCGGAATGTTCCCACTTGGAGAAACAACAGTGACATACACTGCAACAGATGAATCCGGGAACTCTGAAGTGTCTAGTTTCTTGGTGATCGTTGAAGATGGTGAAGCACCTTTCTTCCCGAATCTTGGAACGACCATGACCTTCTTGAGTAACTCTGATTCTTGTGAGGGTACGGCAACTTGGCCGACTCCGCAGGCAGCAGATTTCTGTAGTCCGGCCAGTACGGTGACCGTGACGAGTAGTCATGAATCAGGTTCCTTATTCTCAATAGGAGATCACTCCATTGTCTTTACGGCTACAGATTCGAGCGGTAATCAGCATGCACAGATTGTCACAGTTACGATTGTCGACAATGAAGTGCCGACAATAACGGAGATTCCTGAAGACATGGTCGGTACAGCCACTCTTGGTGAGTGCGGTGTTGTCATGACCTGGAATCCACCCACAGTTACAGATTGCACTGAAACAACTTTGTCCAGTAACTATGAATCTGGAGCACAGATTCCTGTCGGTTTAAATACGATTGTCTACACAGCAGTAGATTCTGCAGGGAATACGAATCAGATTTCATTCTTCATCAACGTCGCAGATGCTGAGGCGCCTACGATTGAAAATATGCCCGCAAGTGTGGTCTTGACGAATGACTTTGATTCTTGTGGTGCAACATATGCATGGGACGAACCCATCATTTCTGACTGTAGTGATTTGTTCGAGATTGAGATTTCGCATTCAAGTGGTGGATTCTTCGATCCCGGTGCAACTCTCGTCTCGTACACAGCAACAGACTTCTACGGAAACTCGAGTAGTGAATCATTCACGATCACAGTCGTGGACAAAGAAGGACCTGAGTTCCTGAATGTCGTTTCGCTTGTTGAATTGGATAGTTACCCCGGTCTTTGTGGCGCAAATGCGTTCTGGCCGGAGCCCACAGTCGTCGATAACTGCACTGTTGGATCATTGCAATCTAGTTCCAATCAGGGGGATTTCCTTCCTCTCGGAGAAACGGTCGTTAACTACGTAGCTATCGATAGCGAAGGGAACGCGAACACGACCTCGATTACGATCTTGATTGTGGACAATGAGGCTCCGGAAGTGATAAATCTTCCAGCTCCCATTATTGTCGACCCAGATCCCGCTAATTGTATGGCGACTGTGACTTGGCAATCACCAGAAATAGCAGATAACTGTGACGGGGGAACTCTCACGGTCGAGCCTGCTTCTGGAACTATGTTTGAGGTTGGAAGTCACACGATTTTGGTGACGGCAACAGACTCTGCAGGTTTGACGAGCCAGACCAGTTTCATTGTTACTGTTAATGATTGTGGTACTCCCTTCGTACGAGGAGATACCAACTCTGATGGAGCCTTTGATATATCGGATGCGATTGGAATTCTGAACTTCATATTCGGAGGAGGAAATGGCGAGCCGACGTGCTTGGATTCCCTCGACGAAAATGATGACGGACAGATTTCTATCGCTGACGCTATCTATCACTTCTCGACTCTGTTCTCTGGAGGAGTTCCTCCGGCAGCACCTTGGGATTCTTGTGGGTTAGACCCCACCGAAGATGATCTTGATTGCGCGAGCTACTCGGGCTGTCTTTGATACAAAGCAATAAATAGAAGCTTTCAGGCCCCTTCGGATTTACCGAAGGGGCCTTTTTTACTTTTCAGAGGGTCTCTCCGTGAATGGCTCGGGGTAAGATCACAACGTTCAATAAATGAATTGTTGCTCTTCTTCTGGAGGCTCTGTGAGGGTTTTTATCTTCTGTCTGATATTGTTGTCGTTGTGCATTTCTGAGTCTGGGGCTCTCCAGAATCAACATCAGCCTTCTGATGAAAATTCTAACAAAGCTCCTGACCAGTGGTCGAAACAAGACAAAGGAGCACTCGATAGGATCACGATTCCTGAAGGGGTCGAGAAGCGAATTATCGCAGCTGCGCCCCTAGTGAGGGATCCAGTGGCTTTCGGTGTCGATGCCATGGGGAGAGCTTATATCTGTGAGTCTGAGCGCCAAGAATTTGGTGTCGAAGACAATCGATCGAGCCCCTACTGGTTGCAAGATGATCTCGCTTTGCAGACGGTCGATGATCGAATGGCCATGTATGAAAAGCACAAGGATCGCCGTGAAAATGGCATGGATTATTACACTGCCCGAGAAGATCGTCTGACCTGTCTGAGCGATTCAGACGGAGATGGCATCATGGATACTGTGCGTCCGTTTACGGATCCTTTCGCTGAACCTCTCGATGGAACCTTGGCAGGAGTCCTCGTTGAAGACGGGACAGCGTGGATCACCAATATCCCTCATCTGTG
The DNA here is from genome assembly GCA_009937185.1 of Planctomycetia bacterium. GTDB lineage: Bacteria > Planctomycetota > UBA8108 > UBA1146 > UBA1146 > UBA12191. The sequence continues at coordinate 2,538 of JAACCY010000186.1, read as the reverse complement.
GATCGCTACTGATGCCGATCAGGATGGTCGTGCGGAATCACGGCGATCCGCACAGCGTGGATTTGGTGTGCGGATCGCTCTGCGGGGGCATGACATGCATGGCCTCGTGCGTGGCCCTGATGGCAGAATCTATTTTTCCATCGGTGATCGTGGTTTTTATCTAGAGACCACAGATGGCCGATTGATGCATGATGCCGGTTCAGGAGCCGTCTTTCGCTGTGAGCCGGATGGGTCTGACTTGGAATTGGTTCATGTCGGTTTACGCAACCCACAGGAGTTGGCTTTCAATGAGTACGGTGATCTCTTCACCGGTGACAACAACTCCGACGCCGGAGACCAGGCGCGGATCGTACAAATCCTTCCTGGGGGCGAAACCGGCTGGCGTATGGAGTACCAGACTCTGGAGGGCAGCAATCAGAGAGGACCATGGAACCAGGAGGGCATCTGGCAAGTCGATCATCCGGTTCGGCCTCGCTGGGCACTGCCACCGATCACCCATTTGGGCAGTGGTCCATCAGGATTGGTTTTTCACCCTGGAACTGGATTTCGATCCGATCTCGCTGGCAGTTTCTTTATGTGTGACTTTCGCGGAGACCCGGCAGCATCCTTGCTGTGGAGATTTCGTCTTGAACCGCAAGGCGCAGGCTATCGATTGTCGGAGAAAGAGAAATTTATCGAGGGAGTGCTGTGCACCGATGTGGACTTCACGCCGAAGGGTGCCCTATGGATTTCGGCATGGGGAGGTGGTTGGGTTTCCACCGATCGTGGTCGACTCTTCGAGTTCACCGAATCAGAAGGGCCGCTTCCCAATGCAGAGATGAGTGTTGAAGATCTTTTGACCTGTGAGCTGAAAAAATATAATACAGATCAATTGTCCGGATGGGTGACTCTAGGAATGTTATTGGGTCACTCTGATCGCCGAGTCCGTCAACGGGTCCAAGGTCATCTGGCCTCCGGGGGCGATAAGGAAGCTGACCTGTTGGTTTCTGTCGCAGAAGGCGAATCGGACAATTCCCAACTCAGCAGAATCCATGCACTTTGGGGATTAGAGCAGTGGCTGAGAAAGAGTCCGCAACAGCGGAGCGAGCGTCTTCTGTCTTTGGCTCACTTAGAAAGTGACGCGAGTGATGAGGTTCGCCGACAACTGGCCCGAGTCTTTGGTGAGATGTCCGATCCTCGCGGTAAGTCTACCCTGATACGGTTGCTCGAAGACCCTTCTCCTAGAGTTCAGTCGATGGCTGCTTTGGGATTAGGTCGACTCGGTGCTAGGGAAGCCCGGGAAGAATTGTTTCAATTGGGCATGAATGCGGGGTCCAAGGATGCAGTACTGTTTCATGCTGCAGTGATGGGGTTGGCAGGATCTTGCACAGAATCGGATCTGTTGGTGGAGGGCCTTGCGGCACTCTCAACAGATCCCTCCAACTCCTCCAGAGATAAAAGACTCCTCGCTCTATTGGCTCTAAGAAAAAAACACCATCCTTACTGGCTTTTTGCCGGAAAGACCGGCACGGAAGATTCCCGTTCAGGGGCACGTGCTCAGCCTCAAGATCCGAGAAAAGTTCTCCAGTCTGGCTTGAGGTACCGGGTAGCGGGGGATTCCTTGACCCGCTCTCGGCCGGTCAGTCCCGCTCTCGCCTATTTTCTCCACGACCCTGATCCTCTTGTTGTGACAGAAGCAGCCCGTGGATTGCATGATTTGGGTTCAATTGGCGGATTACCGCGCTTAGCAGATTATTTGATTCGACTCGCAAACATGAGTGATGAAAAATTGAAGTCATATGGAGAGTTGATCTGGCCGCTGGGAAGACGCGTGATCGATGCGGCGCTGCGTCATGGCAGTCAGCAGCATCTCTTAGCACTGGTCAAGTTTGCCGAGAGAAAAGGGTTGCCGATCGAACTTCGTGGAGAGGCTCTCAAGGCAGCCGAACAGTGGAATGATCCTCCCACGAGAGAAGGGGTTCGAGGTCTCGTGAGACCCTTGGCGGATGAGATCAAATCAATGCGTCAAAATACGGGTGATGTTTTAGAGGGTGCTCTCGATCAACTCCTCGCAGGAAGCGATCTTCAGGGGCCCGCTCTGAGAGTGGCTTGTACGCATCAGCTTGCTCTTCCTGCAGAAACCAATCGGGCGGTATTGCATGCGGATGGCCAAAGAGTTGAATTTAGACTTCAGGCATTAGATCAGATAAAGCTACAGGTCACGGCAGACCAGCTTAGACCCGATTTGCAAAAGCTCTCTGATAGTGGTGACCCCCTCATCAAATTAAGAGCACTCGAATTGATGGAGTCGATAGATCAGCGACCTGAGTTATTGATGAGGATCTTTGCTGAAGGAGATTCGATAAAGATACGCCAGTTGGCCATCCGGCATTTGGTCGAAAATTATGACTCGGCACCTCGAGTATTGGACTGGCTAAATTTACAGCTCCAGAGTCTTGATCAAGAAGCTCTCGAAGCCGCGTTGATTTTGGATCTGTTACGGGCTTGTGAGACTTCTTCCGACGAAAATTTGGCGGAATCGGCATTGAACAGACGCCT
>JAACCY010000185.1 GCA_009937185.1 Planctomycetia bacterium | reverse complement strand
TTTGACTGATCGCTCAGTCTGTACCGCGAGAGATCACCTCGAAGATTCCGTCCCCATCGATATCAATATTCCCCAACTGCTCTATTCCAATAATCGGTGAATCTAGAATTCCGTCTCCGTCTCTGTCTCCACCGCCACCCTTTAATGATTCCCAAGTGACCCCAACACTCCAGGGAATCGCAGGCAATCGTCCCGCCTTAAACACCAGAGCATGATACTTTTCACCATCGAGAGATTGCGCCAGAACAGCATCACCCGATGAGGTTCTTCCTATGGCGAGTGCCGCACAACCATCCATTAATCCCGATAGAGGTCCCAATGTTTTCTTGAGCAGTGAACGCTCATCAAAAGTCAACAGTAGGAGGCCGCTTCCGGGATCTGTAGAAGCCGCAGATTGAACCAACAATATCTCTTCTTTTTGATCTCCGTCAAAATCAACAACATAGGCTGCGACGCTATTCTTTGGTGCCAACGCCCTCAATATCGGAGCGGCTAAATGAAGTTCACCTTTAAGATCTCTGCAGCTGATCATCAGGTCAGAAGTACTCGCAGGCTGGTTATTCCCATAAAGACTATGAACTCCTGCGAGGTCGCTCGAACTAGGGTTCAACGCTTCATTTCCTTGAAGAGGTCTCATCACGGATCCTGATTTGGAAACGTGTCCCAATCCGAGAACATGACCCATTTCGTGAACGATCACCGAGTGGAGATGAGGGTTCGGCAGTTCTGGGAATCTGGGTTTTGTCGCTGAGACTTCAGGTTTGTTATCTGGCTCTCCCAAATTCCATTGAAGAGCACTGTTGAGAACGATTCTTGTCGGTGACCCGACTTCTCCTTTTACAACTTGAGCCAGAATCGATTCTGTCGATCCAAACCTTGCTCCTTTATCGACACTTCTGCTCTGCCAAGTCACCACCACATCAGCATCCGTGATTCCGTCTAATTCTGTAAACCGACAAGTTTCCGATGTGGCCCAACTGTTGAGAGCGGTCTTCATGACAGTGGTCGCCAGCCCAACCGCGACAGGACAGTCTACAGAATCGTGGACTCAGCGAATGTCGGCAACTCCCTCCATACGCCCAATGACGGAGAAAGGATAAACATAGCCCTCCTCCAAAAGGGAAGGTGAAACAACACCTCGATCCTGTGGGACTCGACATGAGATCAAACACAAGAGAAGCCCCGTTAAGAGAAGGCTGTGTCTGTTGAAGTGACTGCCATTTTTCACTCAACCTCTTTTCTAGACCTGTCGGCTGCCCACGAGAGATGAGAAAGCTCATTCCGACTCATAGCATGATGAAAAACCGCCCGTGATACAAATGCAAGGCACGTATCACGGGCGGATTATATCTCAATAATTGTCGAAGAAGCCTACAGATCGTTGAGGAACAAGAGAAGATCTTCACGCTCCTGAGTCGTCAGATTTAAGTAGTTTTGTCTCGAAAGGTTCGCTTCGTCGAAATGCATTTCGATCGCCTGCACGATTGTCGTAGCACGACCATCATGCAAATATGGTGCTGATTTTCTCAGTCCCCAAAGCGGTGGTGTTTTGTAGAAACCAACAGGAGCCTGTGGCTCTGCCATTCCACGAAAATCATCTTCATGAATATCATGAAGAAGGAGATTCGAGTAAAGGGGCACGGGGCCGTTACTTCCTAGAAGTTCGGGAGTATGGCACGTCGCACAACCGACACTTTCAAACAGGACTTCTCCAGCCGCTACTTGCCCACCGCCTCGCGGAGGAGGTGCCAAATGCTGGTTGTAGAAAATGAGGTCATTGTATTCCTGGATAGGCATTTCAGGATCTGCTATCGCATCTCCATCGGAGAGGAGTCCGAAACCACGCCCATCATCAAAGACGGTCATGCCGAGTTCTCCACCCAAGGCGTCTCGGACAAAGTCAGAGACCTTCGGGATTTGTCCCTTCCAACCGAATCTGCCTGCCTCAAGAACGCCTCCACCCACATCGACGATTCTTGCAACACCCCTGACACCGTCACCATTGACATCCATGGGGTCCTCGTTAGCAAAGATCTGGGCCTCAAAGATGCTATCAATGGCACCGGCACCCAGAACCGATGGCGTCTGTCTTTGTTCAAAAATATCTGCGCTAGCATCGGCATCTTCGCGGCCTGGAGTATCCGGTCGGCGTAGCTTACTGGCGACAGGACCGCCCGGAAGTGCAATAAAGGGACCGAGTCCCCCATTATCATTTCCGAACTGAGTGACATTCGTGTCGAGTAAACCACCGGCACCAATGACAGGCTTCTGGTGACAAGCTCTGCACGAATCTGCATTCATATCCGGGCTACCGAGTCCCTCGGATTGACGCCAATCCTTGTCAAAAACTTTACGTCCACGAATCCATTGCTCGAACTCGGCAGCTGTGAGAACTCTGTCGGGTCCTCCCCAATCACCTACCGCTGGAACCGGAGTGTCGTCATCAATGATCTCTGCCGATAGCATTCCGGCAGTCAGAAAGGCCATGAGAAAAATCAGTAAGCATTTTATTTGAGTCATTACAGAGCCTCCAAGAAACGGATCACAGCTTCCTGATCCACAGTGGGGAGTGCTTCGTAGGCTTCCTTGATCGATTGAGATTCTCCGCCATGCAAAAGAATAGCGTCATGAAGAGAGTCCGCACGTCCGTCATGAAGCCAAGGTCCATGCAATCCAACTCCCCAAAGGGGCTGTGTCCGATATTCACTCCCGGTCACACTTGGAGTGATGGAACTAAACTGGGGCATACCCATCGATATCCCATCAGCGAGTTCAGGTCCCATGTCATGCAGTAACAGATCGGTGTAAGCATCAAGAGGCCCGAAACCGGACTGAATAGCGGGAGTGTGGCATTTCACACAACCCAGATCAGCAAAGATCTGCTCTCCGAGAAGTTCTTCTGAGCCCATCTCGCCCTGCGGCGGAGGCGCAAGAAACTGACTGAAGACAACAATATCTCCAAAATCAACCACCGAAATCTCAGGGTCAGGAATGCCGTCATCGTCCGTCGTCGACAGATCGAAACCTGCAGAAACCTGCATAAAGGAGCTACTGACGATACCTGAGGAACCATAGAAAGGATCCGTCGTGATTCCCATTTGGTTATTGATGGCTCCGCGAAGGAAGGCCTCTAAGAAGTTCGCCTGAGCTTTAAAGCCAAATCTGCCCAAATTCCCGAGTCCATCGGTATTAAATCGACCACTGATCCCATCTCCATCGCTGTCATTCGGATCAGAACGAGAAGCAATCTCTTCATTGGTGACCTGCTCAAAAAGGCCGACACCTAATCCCGGAGGAGCATTTCTTTGGGTAATCGTGACAGGCTGGCCTCCCACTTGGCTTGGGGTGGGAAATGAAGGACGAGGACCACCGGGAAGGGTGTAACTCGGCATCACAATACTAGGGACGTCATCGGGTTCCCAAATGGGTCCCTGGCTGCCCTGTTGCCCAACCGCAGCGAAGAAAAAGTTTCTGTAGAGAGGTGCAGATCCACCGACGACAGGAGTGCTGTGACATGAAACACAACTGGTCGCATTATAGTAGGGTCCGAGGCCTTCTTCAGGAGTGAACTGCTTTTTGGACAGCTCCCGTCCACGGACGAAGGAATCGAAAGTTTGCTGATCGAGTCCTGGAATTGCATCTCCAATGGTGCAACTGGCGTAACTCAGACAAGTCAGGGAGTCATTGGTCGG
>JAACCY010000004.1 GCA_009937185.1 Planctomycetia bacterium | reverse complement strand
ATAGAAGAAGTCAGAGAGCCCATCGTCGAAGCGAACATCATTATTCCGACTGAGTTTATCGGTGCCGTCATGAAACTGATGGACGAGAAACGCGGTGAATGGAAGAAGACTGATTACTTATCTTCGAGTCGAGTCCAAATGACTTACAAGGTTCCTCTCGCTGAAATTATTGCAGATTTCTACGATAAGTTAAAATCCAACACTCGCGGATATGGAACTCTTGATTACCAATTGTCTGAGTACCGAAAAGACAACCTCGTGCGGCTCAACATTTTGGTCAATTCAGAATCCGTAGATGCACTCAGTATCATTGTTCACAAGGATGTCGCTGAAAGACGCGGACGAGCCTTACTTAAAAAACTAAAAAGCGTCATACCTCGACATATGTTCCAAGTTCCTCTCCAAGCATCTATCGGTGGAAAAATTATTGCTAGAGAAAGCATTAAGGCTCTCATGAAAAATGTGACCGCCAAATGCTACGGTGGAGATATCAGTCGTAAGCGGAAACTTCTTGAGAAACAAAAAGAAGGTAAGAAGCGAATGAAGCAAATCGGCAGCGTGTCAATCCCACAAGACGCTTTTATGGCAGTGCTTCGATTGGATGAGGAGGATAAGAAGTAAAGGTGGAGATCATTCAGAGAAAATATTGAAGCCATCACAGTTGCCCTGCTTCTGGCACTCCTGATTCGTCATTTCGTTTTGGAGTCGTATGAGATCCCGACAGGATCTATGGCTCCTTATTTACATGGCCTGAATGCGCAAATCAGTTGCCCCAATTGCGCGACCAATACCCCCGTCGGCATCTCCAGTGACAGCCTGACGAACAAAGTTCGAATGGGTGAAAAATACCGATTACTCGAAGGGACCTGCAGTAAAACAGGCACCCCCTTCAAAATCAGAGCCGCTGGAAACAAAGATTTCATCTGCCCAGGTTGCAAGGACACTCGATCCGTATCAACGGTCACACTCCGAACGGCGGTGGCTCTCCCTCTTCAAGTCACGTGTCGATTATGTACCTTTCCCTATGAAACCCTTGTCGAACTGGGTGACGTATTAGGTGGTAACAAGATACTCGTCGACAAATTTGAATATGACTTGGATAACCCCAATCGGTGGGACGTGATTGTCTTCCGATTCAATTCACAGCGAAACTACATTAAGCGTTTGGTCGGACTTCCAGGGGAAACCGTAGAAATCAAACATGGGGATGTCTGGATAAATGGCAAAATCGAAGTAAAACCACCGAAAGTACAAGCTGGACTCTGGATTCCGATTCACGACAGCCGAGTTGAGGAATATGGGCTGATCCCATCGGCATGGGAGCAGACTCCGAATTGGAAACGCTCAGAAGGTGAATGGACTTTCAATGAGTTAGAGGGAACCGGCGAAATCAGTTACGTTCGGCCTATTGATAATTTTTATGGTTACAACGCTTCATATAGAGGTAGCCCTCCCGCTCCGATACGCGATCTAAAAATGGAGGTCCAGCTGCGGGTCTCAACAGATTCCTCTGTCAACAAAGCTGCGATTACCTTGGAGATAGAAAGCTCTCCTTCCATCTACCGCTGGCGCATCCCGATTTCGAAGAGTTCAGAAAAATGCACTCTCACGATCAATTCAAGCACAGAAAATAAGACAGATATCACAGAGGAAGAAATCGAAGGACTTTTCCTGTCTCAAGACGAACAAACAAAACTCGAAATAGCCGTCGTCGATCGACAAATACGCCTCTACAAAGACGGCAGTTTAGTCTTTGAGCACGCCCTTGCTGAATCAGAATATGATTCAGGAATCAGTTCTCCAAAGGGGCAGCCTCTTAGAATCCGAGCCACAAAGTGCGGTGGTTATGTGGAATCTGTTCGAATATTCCGAGATTTGCATTGGACAAAAAATGGTAACTACGCCACGACTGAAGAATTTAAACTGGACGAAGATCGATACTTCGTTCTTGGCGATAACAGCCCTTCTAGCCTAGATTCCAGATACTGGGGATCCTTTTCCAGAACGAATCTCCTTGGCAAGGGATTCCTGATTTTCTGGCCAGCACTGCCGTGGCGAAACGAGAGTGGGTTCATCCAATGATCCTGACCGTTCGAAATCTATGTAAATCATATGGAAACAGACGAGTCGCTGACCGTGTCTCTTTCGACGTTCCTCCAGGATCAGTCATTGGATTGCTCGGGAAAAATGGCGCAGGAAAAACCACTACATTCCGAATGACAATGGGAATGATACGGTCGGATCAGGGACAGGTTTTCTTCAATGGTGAAGAAATCTCCGCTCTACCTATGTACCAAAGAGCACGAAAAGGAATGGGCTATCTTCCCCAAGAGTCATCTGTTTTCAGAGGACTCACGGTTCGTCAAAATCTACTCGCCATTCTGGAAACTCGCCCGCTGAGTGAACCCGAACAAGTAGAACGATTAGAAGAGCTGATTCAAGAATTCGGCCTGACACGTGTTGTAGACAGTAAGGGCGAAGTTCTTTCAGGCGGAGAAAAACGCCGATTAGAAGTTGCAAGAGCATTGATTTCGGATCCGTCACTCATTCTCCTAGACGAACCCTTCAGTGGTGTAGACCCCATAGCAGTAGCAGATCTTCAAAAAGTGATCCGATACCTTTCCAAAGAACGGGGTATCGGCGTTCTATTGACCGATCATAATGTGCGCGAAACTTTGAATGTCTGCGACAGATCCTACATTATCTATGATGGAAGAATCATCGCTCAAGGTAGTCAAGAAGAGATTCTCAAAGATCCCGATGCTCGTCGATATTACCTTGGCGAACAATTTTCGATGTAATGAAGTGAGGATTCCATCATGACAAAAAAACCTCACCTCGGACTCCTTCTCCCGGCATGGATACTTCCAGGAAGTGGCCATTTCCTCATGGGAGAAAGACTCAAGGGGTTCACCATTTTCGCGGTCATCAACGGTCTATGGATCATCGGAGCATTACTCTCCGACTTCGAAGCGATCTCTAAGGCATTTCATCCCTACCTCGTATGGCTAGGCGCAGGCTGCGGAGCGACTCCCCTTATAGGCATTCTTTTTGATCCTGCCTCGGAAAACTTGCTTCAAGGTATTCAGAGCGTCAACACATACAAGGACGTCGGCCAGTACAATGATTCTGGTGTTCAAATGGTATGTTTCGCCGGTCTTTTAAATGTCATGGTTTTATTAGACATTGCCGATCGAGTGCTCGATCCATGTGGACGAAAAGAAAGTGAGTCTCAACAAAACGAGACCCATGGATTACCAGCGGAGCGAAAGTAATGATAGATCTATTCTTCTTTCTACTGCTGACAGCGAGTCTTTCCATCATACATGTGTTTGTCTCACCTCAACCCAGACGTACCAATTCTGTCATCAATGAGATCGCTAGGCATTTTGTTTAAATAGCGGGTTTGATTTCAATTCTCGCCATCATCATCAAAGGTGTTTCCGCAGTATTTCAGTAATAAGAATCCTTCATTTCTTTCATTATCATGAGGATTCAAGCGGTTTCACTTCCCTCCGTACCTGTAGCACAAAATTGAACACTCTTGTGATTATCTTCCTGCCACCCTTTTTGTTTGCTTCTAGTCGGGTTAGCATGATTTGCGGTGAGCGAGCGTAGCGGTCGCGAGATGGATTCGTCCATAGCGAGGAAAGTCCGAGCTCCATAGGGCAGGGTGGTGGGTAACTCCCACCGGGAGCAATCCCAGGGAAAGTGCCACAGAAAATATACCGCCATTGTCATTTGATGATGGTAAGGGTGAAATGGTGAGGTAAGAGCTCACCGCAGGGGCGGTGACGTCCTTGGCAGGGTAAACCCCACCCGGAGAAAGACCAAACAGAGGTGAAGGAGTGCCCCCTCCGCTCTCGCTTGCGAGAATATGCCCGGGTAGGTCGTTAGAGCCCTTTGGCAACATTGGGCCCAGAGGAATGACCGCACACCATTTCGATGGTGAACAGGACTCGGCTTACTGCTCGCTCACCCTTCATTCTTACACTTCACTGTCGATTCAAGTATCAAGAATACTGTGATTCAAGTATCAAGAACTGTGGATCAATGAACCCTACCTCAAGTAAAAAGTACACATATGAGAGTATTCCACAGCTGTCCCCCATTGATCCGGTCTTGACTGTCTTCATCAAATCGGCATCATCCTTCGTAAGGTTGATTTCTGAACTTCAAGGAACCAGGGAATATTGGAGAAAACCAGTGATCAATATGAATCGAATCCAAGTATGAAAGATATGCTTTTCAAGCCCATCGACATCGCCTGGCTAGCCGCATTCCGCATCATCACCGGAGGGCTTCTTTGTTATGAAATGGTTCGATATCTGGCAAACGGCTGGCTCAAAAGTTACTACATCGAAACGCCAATGCATTTCAAGTTCTATGGATTTTCTTGGGTCGAACAATTGCCCCAAGACTGGATGATGTATTGCGTGTTCCTGCTACTCATCATGTCTTCCATCTGCGTCACATTGGGATACCGATACAGGATATCGTCAGTCATCCAATTCTTGGGTTTTACCTATCTCTTCCTTCTGGATGCCGCCGGCTATCGCAATCACTGGTATCTCTTGTGCCTACTTTGCCTGTTTCTGGTCTTCTTGCCGGCTCACCGAGCATTCTCGCTCGATTGCGGGAGAATAAAGGATCTACAGCGAAACTGGTGTCAACAATGGCAACTCTGGTTAATACGTAGCCAGCTCGTCATCGTTTACTTTTTTGCCGGTATCGCCAAATTCGATCATGGTTGGTTAAGCGGTGAATCGATTCGTGCCATCTTCACCAGCGAAGGACATTCCCCGGAAACTCTGAACTTCCTGTTTAGGGATGATGTGACTCAGTTCTTCGTCTGGTCCGGTCTACTCTTCGATCTCACGATCCCATTTTTCTTACTCTGGAAACGCACTCGATTTGTGGCTTTTGTAGGAGCGGCGACTTTCCACCTCACCAACGGAATGTTCCTCGTCAGTGTCGGTATTTTCCCATGGTTCATGTTGATGGCCGGGGCACTCTTCTTCGATCCTGATTGGCCCCGTGTCCTCCTGAGGAAAATGGGCTTCGCTTCGGGCGCAAGCGTTCCGATTCCCGAATCCCCCTCCGGACTCGATGACCCTCAAATCCCACGCCCAGTGATTCTGGGTCTCCTCACGATTTACCTGGCGTTCCAGATACTTTTGCCTCTCAGGCATCATCTCTATGACAGTTATGCCTCTTGGTCTCATGAAGGACACCGCTGGGCTTGGCGAATGAAACTGGTCAATAAGCGAGTAGAGAAGGTACAGATCTTTTCTTTTGATCCAAACACCGGCACGAGAATCACCCTGGATCCGAACTACAAAAAGGCCTTGGTCCTTTGGCAGCAAAGCAGGGTCGCTCAACAACCGGATCTGTTTATCCAGTTTGCCAAAGATCTCTCCTATAAATTAGAGGCTCAAACGGGGAAACATTATCCGATCCATGCCAATGTAGAGATCAGCATCAATGGTAATCCTGTGGCCTCCTTGTACGACCCCTCTGTAGATCTTTCACAAGTTCAATGGTCATTGGCCCCTAAAAGTTGGTTGACCCCATACTCTGATCGGTGATCAATTCAGTCGATAGGGAGCACACAGTTTGTTTCGGCGAGGAGTCATGAGAGGTATGACTAAGACCTTGTCAATTCGGAACTCCAAAGAGACGGCTCCTGTTTCAGGATTTGTAGATTTAAGCGCATATCCAGAAGGAACATCAAGCATGCCAGATCCTTCATTGCGGCTCTCTATCTCAAAACTTAAATAATCTATCGTAAAGCTGACAACAGCATCTAAAAATATGCCTTCTTTAAGCGCGGGATTGAATCCGTCATCTGAAACCAAAGATTTGGAGTATATCGCATACCAAGGAAATTCTGTCACTGGCGTCAGTTCACCCAGTGAATCTACCTGTTCTAATTCTTCCAACAGTTCAACTCGATGAGCCAAAAAACAGTACTTATCAGCTTCAAAAAAGTATCCGACGATTCCAGTAGGAAAAAACTTTAATTGATTACTAGAGATCAGATCCACCGCTGCCAAGACCTCTGATTGAATCGCTTTTTTGCTTCCCTCTGCTGGGGACTCAATTCGATTCAGGGTATCGCGAAATTCCATCAAACTCTCTACCGATAGTTTTTTGGCCTTACCTCTTTGGGTAAGTTCTCGAAATTGGGCGAGGGATTCCGACAGTACGGCCTGACGGAACAACTCTTCCAGCAGACTCCCACCCCCGAATAAATTCTCATTCGCCTCTATCACAGAACTGATCGGCTTTAAGGGACTCACGTCATCACCAGATAGATCCCTAGAATTCATTACAGAAATCAGACGAGATCGAAAACCTGTAAAGTTCAATGGCGAGGAAAGAGTTTCAAGCGAGGAGGTCGGTCTTCGAATCGGCGCGGCGGCGACAATCTCTAAAAATGCCTGGTCCACTTTCCTCACTCGATCAAGAAAGTTAAAATCTAAAGGCTCTGTATCCCGCAAAAATTGATCGGCTTCAAGTCGCGACTTCAAAGGAAATAATTCTGAGTTTCTTTGATGGATCTTGGCTTCCAAATACTTGGCGTAACTCGCATGGCCCAGCATCTTGTAAATACGATCACTCGTACGATTGTTTCTTTTCCGAAACTCTAGCCCCAATAACGCGAGAAGTCCGACGAGAATGACTGTGATCGCCAGCATAGCGATGAGTCCTTTTTTCCCCATCCAACTGGGAATGATCAACATCCCAGAACCCGGCCACAAAAGTTGCAAAGAACAATATCACTATCCTGACGGATTTTCTCTATCACATTTGGAGCTAAAGAAGTGTGACAGCCTCCGCAGTTATCACCGCTGATAGATACCAGTACATTTGAACCGAGTGATGGTTGCAACCGGTCAAAGATCTCCAAAAGTTCTGAATCAACTTTTGAGCGTGCTTCTTGGATTGGAGTTTCCATAGCACTGATTTCTTTCTCAAAGTCACTATTCTCTTCCTTGACTCTAGTATTGAGTTCCAGATACTCTTCGCGTGCATGGGCCAATCTTTGATCGAGATCCGCCAATCCTTTTTCAATCTCTTCAATCTTTGAAAAAATCGCCAATACATTCTCTTCAAGAGTAACTTTTGCTTCTTCGTACTTCTCTATTTGTGCTCGAAGACCCGAATACTCACTGGCCTGAGTGGCACTCGACAACTGATCTCTGTTTTTTGCTATCTTGCTATCAAGATCAGCGACGTCGCCTTCGAATTTCCTACCCAATGCTCGACCTTGCTCCATCCGCTCTTCATGGGGAGCTCTTTCAGCCAACATTGCCACAATATTCTCCTCAAAGATTGAGACCTTATGGTTTCTTTTCTCCATCTCTGATCGGTAGAGTTCATTTTTGCTGAATAAATTTTGGTAATGACGGAAATGTTCAAGAATACCCAACGCCCAGACTCACTTCCCGAAAGTTGGCGGATGGATACGAAAGAGATTCGCACCTAATCCAACCTACCTAATTGTTATGACATCATAATCAAAGACCTCAAAGATCTCAAATTAAGAAAAGACCCACCTCTATTACAGAGATCGGCCTTTTATTGTTTCTATGACGAGGTCTTAATCGTCGAGGAAGCCCTCGAGGTGACGAGACCGGATGGGATGCTGCAATTTCTTGACCGCTTTGGCCTCAATCTGACGCACACGTTCCCGTGTCACCTTGAATATTTTTCCTACTTCTTCCAAGGTATATGTGTATCCGTCTTCCAAACCATATCGAAGTTTGATGATTTCTCGCTCGCGATAGGTCAATGTTTTCAACACATCCTTGAGGCGATCCTTCAGCATTTCATGAGTCGCTGTATGGATCGGTGATTCGACAGAATGATCTTCAATGAAATCGCCGAAGAAACCGTCATCGCTATCGCCGATGGGGCGATCAAGCGAAATCGGGTGCTTGGAAATTTTAAGGACCTTCCGCACCTCTTCTTCAGGAAGCTCCAGTTCAACTGCGATTTCTTTCATGCTGGGCTCGTAACCCAACTTCTGCATCAATTTCTTGGTCGCATTTCGAACTTTGCTCATTGTCTCGATCATGTGAACAGGAATTCGAATAGTTCGAGCCTGGTCGGCAATCGAGCGTGTGATGGCCTGACGAATCCACCATGTTGCATAAGTAGAAAATTTGTACCCACGGCGATATTCGTATTTCTCAACCGCCTTCATCAGTCCCGTGTTTCCTTCCTGAATCAAATCCAAGAAAGACAATCCACGATTTCGGTAGCGTTTGGCGATAGAAACTACAAGTCTTAGGTTTCCTGCCGATAGTCTCCGCTTGCCCACTTCATATCGGTTGAACTGTTTGTTCATTCCATGAACACGATCACCAAAGGGTTCAGTGGCTTCCATCAAGAGGACGGAGATGTCGAGAATATTATTATTCTCACTTTCTATCACCTCTTTGTCGTTCTTTCTGCGGCCACCACGATCTTTGATATCCTGAATCTTATTTCTGGACTTACGAATTTTTCGCCATTGACCACGCATACTGTCCCGAAGGTTATCCAAGATTTCCTTGCGGAAAACGAGTTCACCTAACAGAAGCCCGATCTTGAGTGCACGTTTATGAACGTCCAGACGAATCTTTTCTTTGTACTTGTCCGTTAATTTTTTCGACTCAAGTTTCTTCTTAGCCTCAGCATTATCATTGTAGAGCTTCTCAATGGTTTTTAAGTTCTGATCCATTCTCTGGCTCATGTCTTCGCGGCTAGGCTCGCCCGATGATGGGGTCAACTTAATGACCTTATCAATCGCTTGATCTCCAAAGAGCACGTCTGTGCAGAGACGAATCATTTGCTGCTGACAAAATCCCGAAGAATAAATTGCAGTCCTATATCTGTCGCGGCAAGTTTCAATGGTTTTCGCCAAGAGAAGTTCTTCCGCCCTCGTCAACAGTGGGATTTCTCCCATTTGGGTCAGATACATTCGTACGGGATCATCGATCTTCTCTCCGGTAAAATCCGGTTCGTCAGGAAGGTCATCAATCTTTACGGGATCGTCGATCACTTCGAGATCATGCTTCTCGAGCAAATCGTAGACCGCATCAATTCTCTCGGGAGTATTGCACTCCTCGGGGAAACAATGGTTGAACTGCTCGAAAGTCACTAGACCCGTAGATTTACCGATCTCAACAACGCGATCGAGCCCCTCTTCCCAGGTTCTCTTTTGCTTGCTGAAGTCACGGGAAGACGGTCGTCCAGAAGCGATTTTGGGGATCTCTTCAAGTGGACCCCGACTTTCGTCATCATCTATCGGCGCAAGTTCGACTTCAGGTTCATCGACACCAAGGGTTGGAAGATCATCCTCCAGATCTTCTTCCTCTGCCTCCTCTGATTCAATTGCGATTTCTCCACCCTCTTCTTGAGAACGAAATTCGTCCTCAGTAAGGGCAGGGTCTTCATTGACTTTCGTTGAAGCGGAACTCATGGGCTCATCCTCTTCTCATCCCGGCTGAACAGATACATTCTAATGATGATCTAATTCAAACCTATTGATGATTTCGTCGGCTTGCGACGGATTACTAAAAGAAAACTTATCGTTATTTAACATGTTAATGCACTCATTGACGTTTGTTACTAAGGCCGACTTCTCGTCATTTCGCATAAAATCGTCCTTTTTTCGCTCCAAAGCAGTCATGAGATACTCTGCAAGGGTCCTAGAAGCGAAATTTATTTTTTGGTCCTGATCAAGGAACTCGTCATCTCTGGTATTTCTACTCCATAGATCGAGAAGCAACGATTTAAGATCTGGGTCCTCAATCTCCAACAGTTCTGGGACTTTTCCTTTATTCTGAAACAAAAGCCCTAATTCCCTATGTAAAGGAGAAGTCCAACGCTCGACGGGAGCGAGCCTCAGCATAGGTCTCATATATGATTCATCTCGAATTATCGTTTTCAAAATTGCTGCTTCTGTCATCGCATATTCTGCGATGACAGCAGGATCTACGCTTCGAAACGGAATCAGCTCCGAAGTGATACTATCCGGCTCCAGAGTGAGATCGGACACAGATTCATCGATCACAGCGACTGTAGCGTTCGGATCCTCAAAAGAAGAGGTGCCCAACGGTGCCCCATTCTGCTCAAAATAAGGAGTATGATCCGGTCTATCTGGGAAGTCACTGGGAGAATCGGACGGCGTTCCTCTGTACTTATTTCGAGAAGAATCCCGCTCCAATTGAACCTTTCGATCCACTTGGAAATCCATCAAGATGGAAGATTCAGACCAGCCGGTTAATCTCGCCACCTCTCGAACACCGCTCTCTAGCAACACTTGACCTTTCTTCGACAATGGCATCAAGACTCTCTCAGACAACTCTCGGCGCGTTTTAGAAACCACCTCTGGTTGTGCATCGCCTAATGAAAATCCATGTAGGCTGAGAATCTCACTGATGAGAAAGTTTAGAGATGCCGTTCCTGTTTTGAGAAGCGTCTGAAATCTGTCTTTTCCCCCCTCTGAGGCTAAGAGATCACAGGGATCAGTCCCTTCTTCGAGTAGAACGACTTTGACCTCAACATCCGTTCCCAAAAAATGCTCGCACGACTTTGCAGCCGCCCTTCTTCCCGCCGAATCCCCGTCAAAGAGTAAATCGACGCACTGGGCTGCACGTGAGATGAACTGAACTGATTTCGTTGTCAAAGCAGTCCCAAGAACCCCTACCACATTTGAGACTCCATGCTGATGCGCCATCATGACGTCGGTGTAACCTTCACAGACAACGACGTGACGCCGTCTTCGTATTTCTTCCTGACCTTGCTGGAACCCATAGAGAAGATTCCCCTTGGAGTAAACACGTGATTCTGGCGAGTTGATGTATTTGGGAGGATTCGCAGCCCCTTGTGAAACTGCCTCTGGATGACCGAGATGGCGTCCACCAAATGCGATCACTTCACCGGATTCACGATACTGGCCCTTCCCCGGTCGAATGATGGGGAAAATGATCCGATCCCTGAAAGCATCGTAGGTTTTGACCTCAGCAGAAGTTTTTAGAAGTCCGAGCTCAACGGCTCGCTGGATCGTGTCCTTTGGGTTATCAACATGTTGCCGTATGGAGCCTTCGAGGGAATTCCAACCCGGCGGGGCATACCCGATGCGAAAACGTCGGATACAAGAATCGCTAAATCCTCTTTGCTTCAGGTACTCGAGCGCAGGGCGTCCTTCTGCAGTTTTCAACTGTTGAGTAAACCAGGTTGCTGTTCTATCCAGAAACACAAGGTCTTCATCGCGTTGGATCTGAATTTGCGGATCCTGAAACTGTGGGCGAAGTTCAATATTTGCTCGGTCCGCTAAAATCGTCAACGCTTCACGAAAATCCACCTTCTCAAACTTTTGAATGAAGGAGAAAACATCGCCACCTTCATTACAAGACCAACACTTAAAGGTGTTTCTTTCGGGATCGACGTCCATAGATGGACGGCCGTCATCATGGAAGGGACATAGTCCCTTCCATACTCTCCCCCTCTGGGGGAGATCGACATACTTGCCGATGACCTCCTCGATGGGACTGGCCTCACGGACTCGTTCTCGATCATCGTTCGGCGTTGCGGCCAATAGAACTTCCTCATTCACTCACGTCGATAGATTCGACTGTCACATTAAAAGATGGCCCCGTCCTACGAGGCCATGAATTACAAAAACATGCGTCCAGCTCCGCGCTCCTAAGATTCACGGCTCAAGACAGTCGAAGAGTCCTCAGGACGCGATCAAAAAAATCGAGGACGAGAATCGAGATGCAGAGATCTCGCTCTTCGAAAAAATTTAACGGAATTGAGTTGAGAAGCCGTCTTCGGCATTTTCAGTTGCGCGGTTCATCTCGCAGGCTGTGTTTCGCAACACGGGTTACCCCTTTAAACCTGAAGATCCGGACTGAATTCCAAATGTACACCTCCCAGAAGTGACATGCCAGTCAATCATCGTCAAGATTTGCTGCCAAACAAATATGCGCTAATTCGACCCATTGCTCGGGAGAGACCTGATCTGGGCGGGTTCCGGGTTCAACTCCTGTCACGCTCCACGACTTGACCCCCTTCTTCCCGAGCAATCGGGAGAGAGACTTTCGACGGCCTTGAAAACACTCCCTGACCAAGGCCATCCACCCTTTTGGGACCTCAGGAACAGGCCAGCTTCGCTGCCAGCGAACAAAGGAAGATTCAACTCTAGGGGCGGGAATGAAGGCATGCGGAGGAACATGCCTCATTATTCGAGCCTCACCGAGAAAACCCAGGAGAACGCTACTCGTCCCGTATTCCCGAGTCGCGGGTCCTGCGACCCAACGCTCAGCGACCTCTCTTTGCACAAGAACTGAAAAACTCGCCATTTGGGGGCATTGTTCCACCAACATGCAAACAAGAGGGCTCGCAATAGAATATGGAAGGTTCGCCACCAGATGAAACTCACCCTGAGGCAAGGCACTCAGCAACGGTTCAGAGAGTCTATTTTTTGTCGCTAAGGCATCCGCCTCGACCACTTTCAGTTCAGAATCGCCGAACTCCGTCCGCAAATGCTCTACGAGGATAGGATCCACCTCCACCGCTATCACATGGCACCCATGACCCAGCAATGCAGAGGTCAAGGTTCCAGCTCCAGGCCCCACCTCAAGAACCGTCGATCCACCAGAAACCCCCGAATCCCTGACCAAGGCCCTCAGTAGATTTCCATCGAAAAGAAAATTTTGCCCTTTTCGATGATCAAAGCGGAATCCTCGATCTTTCAGAGAATCCAAGACATCCCTACGGCTCATAGAAAACGGGAGCCCTCCTTCTGGAGAGCTCCCGTTTTCAGGAAGTTCTGGCTTCTCATTTTCACCGAAGATATCTCCGGTTCCAAGCGTGTTCACTCTTCCGTTTGTCCTAAACGAATCTCCACACGACGACATTGACGACGTCCCTTTTCGGAGTTCTCGTCGACTCCCGGAACAGGCTGGGCCCATCCCGAAGAAGACAATCTCAAACGTTGCTTATCCATTCCCAAAACAACGAACTCTTTGAAAACAGCATGAGCTCGCTTCGCTCCGAGTTCCCAATTGTCGGCATTCTTGGATTTCGAAATAGGCGTATTATCGGTATGCCCATCGATAAAGATAATCTTGTCGAAGTGATCGGCCTGAATAATCTTGACCACGTCTTGAATGATCGCTTTACCCTGTTTTTTAAGAACGCTCTTGCCCTTATCAAAGAGAAGATCGTCTCTCAGCATGACGCCACCCGTTTCAGGATTGGTCTTTAAGCCTGGAGCGAATTGTTCGGTCGAGATCACGACCTTGGGCATATCATTCAAACTCTTTTTAAGAGCAGCAATGGTGTCTTGTAAAACTTCACGCTCTCCAGAGAGACCTTGAAGTTCTGTTTCGAGATCACCAATACGAGCGGCCGACCTCTGAAGTTGTGCTGATTCCTCGAATCCCGTCAACTGCGAATCACGCAATCGCTTCTCTATATCAGAGTTGACCCGGTTCGCTCTCTGCAATTTTCCAACAGCATCCTCATACTTCACATATGGAACACAGGAACAGAGAAGAAGTGGCAAAAGAAGGAATGAAAAAAGGCGTGCGCTCGTCACTGAACTTTTCCCAATCCGATCCGAAATACTGATCATCGAATGATCCTTTCTTGGTCTACAGGACGGACAACTACGGTCTTTTTGACGTCCATGAGACCCATTTCAATGAAGCAGGGTGCGACGTCCCCCTGCTGCATGCAGTTTGCCACGAGCCGGGTTCATACGAAAGGGACAGCCACAAGATTCATGCATTGCATATTCTCGGACGGGATAAAAGAAACAGGGTCCCTGGAAGTCTGCTTCCCGGGACCCTGTTTGTGCCAATGATGTCTACACTCTTGATTTACAAGGTGTTGACGATCGATTCGACGAGACCGTTCATGAAGTTGACCGCTCCGTGATCACCCCACTCGGGGAATGCTCCCCCGCCTGTCATGAGGTTCATCAACAAGGCTGCTGGAATGAGCAAGCAAAGAATGGTCAATACAAGGAGAACTGTCATTGCTGTGGCGGGCTTCTTCCTCACCAACTGCATCTCTGTATTCCCTGCGAAAAGCATGTCGTCAGATCCGGCGTCTCCGGATTCGTCAGACATTTCAGCTTCAAAATCGAAGGAATCGAGAGAGAGGGCGTCAGTATCGATCACCGTCTCATCTCCAACTCCACCGAGATTCAGCTCTGTCTCTCCCTCACGAAGAGAAGAACCGTCGTCCTCGAGAAGACCTTCGATATTCAACACCGTCTCATCTGTGGAGAAATCTTCCAATTCGAGACCATCATCCTCCAGCATCCCTGAACTATCTTCGGAGAGTACCACTGTGGGTTCCGTTGAACGGCTCTCTTTGTATGTATTCAGTTCCTGCTGGCTGAAGTAGACCTCGCCACCATCGTGTTCTGCACGGATCTCCTGATTACTCACGAGGCCCTGAAGTTCTTCCGCTGAAACACCGAGGTGTTGAGCGGCCTGGTCAAAGTTCAATCGATCAGACATGAATCGAAACCTTCCTTGAGAGGACGCTCTATTTGCGGCCCGCTTCTTTCATGGCCTTGACAGATGGCTTTTGCTTACCCTTTTGCGAGTATTCCTGCGGCACCATGTCGTAGGACAAATCACGGACACTATGGACATTGAACCCGTTACCGGATTCGAATCCTGTCCAAAGTTTTTTAGTATTTGTATCAAAAATCGCAAGACCCTCTGCGGCTCCTTTACCCTGCATTACGAAGGGTGCCATCAGGAAACCATTGCTAGCTCCTGCGGATTGACCGTGAGCGACGAGAGGACTCGTGGCCGAGGATCCCCCCCAAATATTGGCTCCGAGAGATATGCCCAATATCAACGGCAACCAAAAAGTGCGAGACCGGATCTGGTTCTCTGGGCTTTGTTTCTCTGTGGTGTGCTCATTCATGATTTCATTCCTTTCATACGTTTCAACAAAGTTGTCGACCGGAAACAAACGGTTCAATCGGAATCCGACCGCACCCCTCCGACAAATGTCCCCGTGGAGGGCTGACTTGTTCCCACCATTCAGTTCTGACAAGAACTTCGAATCACAGCCCCATCAAAGAGGATGACGAACAAGTCGAGAATCTATTCTAAACACATGACCTAAAACAGGGGGCTCTTTAGGGATCCCGGAATTTAGGGTCTAGGATGCCGGAGGCACTTGTGCCCTCCTGTATTCCTAGACAGGGATTGTAGCCCGGCTTTATCCTTCGGCAAGAGGTCCATCCAGTCTTCCCGAGCCCTCTTCTTCGGAACGCCCGAGGTCCTTCCCTGGCCCGAGATACCGGCCCAGGCGCTCCCTGAGCCCCCCGAAATCCGCTGAGGTCCCTTGGCTGAGTTGCGCCATAGCGACCTCTGACAAGGCTTTAAACGCCTCTAGATCGCGTAGAGGACGTGCCAGAAGGAATTTCCCCTGTCCACTCTGTCGGACTCCCTGAACCTCTCCGCCCCCCCGTAGTTCCAGATCTCGCTCAGCAATCCGGAATCCATCATCTTCTTCGATAAAGGCCAGAAGTCGCTCTTCCGTCTCAGGCTTAGGGTCTTCGACGGTAAAGAAACACCATGAGGCGCGGTCACCTCGTCCCACTCGTCCACGAAGTTGATGTAACTGAGATAATCCAAATCGATCGGCATTCTCGATCCAGAGGACCGACAGCTCTGGGACATCCAGCCCGACCTCAACGATGCTTGTAGCGACCAGAACTGGAGACACTCCCTGACGAAATTGATCCATGTTCACAGATCTGTCCTCAGCAGGAAGACGACCGTGAAGTTGAACGATTCCAAAAGATCCTAATTTTGTTTCCTGCAACTTTGAGACGAGTTGCTCGACCCCAAGCGGATCATCGCCATCACCATCTTCGATGCGAGGAACGACAAACAGAACCCGATGTCCTGATTCGATTTCCTTGCACAAAAAATCAACGGCTTGTGAAAACTTGTCGAACGGAACCTGCCTCGTGCTCACAGGCTTCCGACCAGGTGGCTTTTCATCGACTCGACTGAGATCAAATTCACCTCGCAAAGCTAAAGCCAAACTGCGAGGTATTGGAGTTGCCGAGAGATGTAAACGATGAACATCTTTTCCTTTGGCGGCTAATTTCTGTCGTTGTTGAACACCAAATTTTTGTTCTTCATCTACGATAACGAGACCCAAGTCCTTAAACTCCACAGAGGACGATATCAAAGCATGAGTACCCACGACGATATTCACTTCACCATCGGTAAGACCTGCTTTTTCCGTAGCGGAGGTCCCCGAAACAACACGAGCGATTTTTAATCGAGATCCCTGGAGTAAACTCTCCAAGGTTTGCAAATGTTGATCCGCTAAAGTCGTGGTTGGCGCCAATAGAGCCGCCTGCCTTCCATGAGCAACGGTCGCGAGCAGGGCCCAAATGGCCACTGCCGTTTTCCCGCTACCCACGTCTCCTTGCACCAATCGTGCCATCGGGAAACCTGCCGCTAGGTCTTGCCGGATCTCATCGACGACCCTCAACTGAGCATTCGTAAAGGTAAATGGAAACCGAGACATGATCCGTTTCTCAAGATCTTCTCCGACCTCCATCGGCTCAACTGAGCGACTTTGCCGAGCCTTGCGAGCCTTCGCTTGTCCCTCAGCATGGAGATACATTTCCAAGCGGGCTAATTGGTGTCGACAAGTTTCAATCTCTGCCGAACTCTTTGGACAATGAAGCCCCATATAGAGTCCATGGACTTCACGCTCGGAGGTCAGTATCTCAGAGAGAGTCACCGACAATTGAAGATCCATCTGCAAAACTTGATCGATACAACGACGCAAGAGATCCTGGGAGACACCTGCCGTCGCCTTGTACACTGAGACTAACTGACCATGCCCAGGAGGACGGGGATCTCTTTCTTCGGCAGCGAAGACGGTCGGATGCCCCATCGTCGGCCGTCGAAAGAATCGGACTCCAGAGGTGACCCACCCTCGAAAGCCTTTACGAAGCGGAGGTCGAAATCTCTTGGGCATAAACCACTGAAGTGTGATTTCTGTCCCCATGTCGTCTTCACAAAGGAAGACACATTCCCAGCGTCCCTGCCCCGCTGGAATCCAAACAGGATCTTCTGGAACGACACCAAACAAACTCCTTCGATCTCCTTCCGGAACATCTCGGAGAGCCCCCCGTAATTCCAAGTCTTCATATCGAACAGGAATATGATGGAGAAGGTCACCGAGATTATTAATTCCCAGTTTTTCGAGATGGCGAGAGATCACCGGGCCTACTCCCTTGAGAGTCGTGACCCGTTGAAGTAGTGGATCATTTCCCGCGGGTTGAGGAGCGGCTCCTGAATCAGAGGATTTCGGGGACCGATTCTGCACAGTACTGCCTCCAGAGGAACCCGGACTGAATAGAACGTACTCAGCCTCTGAGTTCCCGGATCAATCTATTCACCTCCTCACGGAGGTGTTCGTCTTCGTTGCTTTTCTCACGGATCTTTCGATGTGCGCTACTCGCAGTCGCGTGAGAACGACCTCCGAGTGCCGCTCCTATCTCTAAGTTTGATCGATTCGTCAAAATTTTCGCCAGATAGATGGCTACGTTTCTCGCCATAGAAGTATTCCGAGTACGAGATCGAGATTGAATCTCTTCCGGCGGAATTGACCAACGTCGAGCGACAGACTCCACGATCACATCCATCGTGATGACTCTCTGCCCAGATCGCACCATCGGCTCGAGACATCTTTGAGCAAGCCCAAGATCGATCACTTCACCTGTGAGATCCGATTGCGCCTCCAAGCGAGTAAAGGCCCCCAGCAATTCACGGACACTGGTTCGAATGTTATCTGCGATAAAATGAAGTACTTCTCCGGGGACCTGAATGCCACTCCGAATCGACTGTCTCTCCAAAATAGACAAGCGTGTCTCTAGATCTGGAGGATCGAGACGTACGACAAGCCCAGCAGAGAATCTATTCTTTAAATGCTGGTGAAGAAACTGACACCGACGGGGCGGAACGTCGCAAGCCAATAAGACTTGGCCACCCGATTGATTAATGACGTCAATCGTCTCAAGTAATTCTTCTTGACTGTTTTTCTTACCCGCAATCATTTGAACATCGTCGATTACTAAAACTTTAAGACTGCGGAAATCTTCACGAAATTGGGGAATCTTTTTTTGTTGAAGAGCTCTGACGAAGAGTTGTACAAACTTCTCACATTGTACGTAACGAATCCGTCGTTCTCCCTGAATGAAAAATTGGCGAGTTAACGCCTGCAGCAAATGAGTCTTGCCTAATCCACTCCCACCATGAAGGAAAAGCGGATTAAAAGAATTCCCGGGAGATCTCAGAACATCTTTGACCGCGGAGTAGGCCACCTGATTCGACTTTCCTACAACAAATCGATCGAGAGTTAAATCTCTACGAATCCCTGCAGGTATAGGAGAGGCCGATATAGCCGGAGCAACCGCCATCGCTGGGCGACGTTTTTCAGATCCGTTGTTCGTTGAAAAGCGAGGCTTTGATTCAGAAGTAGAATCGGGCTTTAAAATCAAGGAAACGTCAGTTTTGGATTCCTCATTCAAAGAAGCTTCTGCAGAAGTTCCAATAGCATTTCCGGATCCTGAAGTATTGTCGGACTCCGAGACCGTAATCTTCCAGCGAACAGGACCCAAACCTTGCTTACGAACGATGCGATTCAAGGAGTCGCCATATGATTTTTGTAGATAATCTCTCACAAAAGCGGACGGAACCGAAAGCAGAACGAGCTCCTCGTTTGCTTGCTCCACCTTTATCTTCTGAAACCATCTTTGACGAATCCTGGGGCTAACTTCTCCTTCGAGTTGATCCAATACAGATGAAAAGATCTCCTCAGCAGTGGAATGCGCAGATCGGATTTCAGGGCGAACTTCGGAGGTCACGGAATTCTTAGCACCGGCGCTAACACGCTGGCGAGATTCCGATTCTTCGTTTTTTTCGCTCCCAATGTATCCCGAGATCAATGGATCCCTCTGCTTCCCCATGTCCGAAACCAGTTCCACCCCTGCACCGCAGAGATGATTCGAATCGTTGCCGAAGCGATTCGCTAAGACACCATCCTGATCGAGGAGATCAGAACACAGTGCTTGCTGGATGAAGAGGGAAAGGTCAGCGAAAACAACTTCTGTAATCACCCCTGCATTGCTGCGAAGGAAGTGATCAAAGTTACCATCTTCGGTATCAGGAAATATCCCAGAAGCTCCACCGAAAACTGCACCTTCACAGTCTTACGATGACTCTCTCGTGTTGGCTCACCATGCACATCGCATATGATCTTTGAGTTCGATTCACCCCCCCGGGCAAACCTAAGAAGATCGTCCAACAGGACACATTCCCCACAAGGAACCTTACCTTATGAAATCCAGTCAGTCGGGGGAGATCAAATCGATACTCTTGTCATTCCATTAACCCTCAAAAACCCTCAAAAACCATTTAGCACAGAAAAATGAATCCGAAATGGATCAATTTTCTCAGTCCGGTTTTCAAGAGGAGGGATCAAGAGTTGATCGCGACTCACCCTGACAGGCAAGGGGCGAAGTTAGCAAAGTGAGGAGGCTCTGGCAAGGGTCGCCTCCCGAACTTTTTCTCAAAGGGGCCTACGGTTATCGGCCAGCCTTTTTTAACTTTTCTATATTTTTTTCATGCTCAATACGCAGTTTTTCCTGCTGTTGATACCACTGGCTCCATACTCGGTGATGACGCTTTCTCATCTCGTGCTGATCTTCCGCTGACCAGGGAAAACTCTGGGGAATTCCGCTGATATTTCCTGCGAGCTGAGCAGAAAATTTTCTGACCCAGAGATCCTTCGATGTTAATCCTGAAAGAGCCACTTCCATCGATTCATATCGTGGGAATTTGTTGAGTATTCTAAGTGCACAAATACGTGCTCTGACAAATTCGGAACGAGCCACAGGGAGAACATACGGAATCACCGATTCTCCCTTTCTGATGAGGTGGGTTTCGGCACGAGTTCTATAATTGACTCTTTGCCTTTGTAAATCTTCTATCCAACTCTCGACGTCCAGTAAGTCTTTTCCACTGAGAGGATTCAAAAGCTCCTCTTTGAATGCTTCTGTATTTCCTAAAGATTTTTTTTTCTCTTGAGCCCCCCCCACAGACTTGTCAGAGACGGGAAAGGGCACGGGCTTAAGAATCGGCTTAGTTTTCTTGCGCTTGGGGAATACTCGATCACCCGTTCGGCTGTTTTGCTCTACTTTAATGACTTCGGATTTTTTCCAACGAACCGTGCCATATGTGCCCACCTTGAGAATGACCTCCTGATCATCATTTTTGACGATCGTGCCATCGATACGAGATCCATTTTGCAATTCAACAGTGTCACCTCGAACTGAGCTACAAAATCCAAAGCTCAGCACGAACACCAATGAGCACAGTGACAAACTTTGCAACGTCATCATGGGGAAAGAGAACAAACGTCCCATGGGGTACTTCCGATCATTCGGTGAGACGTTTCTCAAGAGAGCGTCTCTGCTTGGGGTCCAATGCTGGCAGCGGCGGATCTACACTCCCTTTTGATGCAAGGGTACCTGAAGATTTCCGGCCGACTCTCGGTCCTAGACCGATCTCCCATCCGGCTCTCATCAGAGACATACGAACAGAAGCGGCAACACTGTATGTTGAAAGTATACCACCCTTCGAAGAAACCTCCCAAAGAGCCCCTAGGAAGGAGGCTTGCCATGGTTCAGGGTTCTTTTTGGGAGAAAATGGATCGAGGAATATTGCGTCGAATTCTCCCGGTAACAGGGGGACTTGCTCCAAAGCATCACCTTGAATCAACTCCATTTTTAATCCTGTATTGGAGACCTCTCCCTCGACGACAAGTTGCTCCAGCAGTGTGGAAGTTTCTTTTCCAGGCAAAGAAGCGAAATGAGGTCGAAGATCCGAGAGACTCAGGAGTTCTTTTTCAAGGCTTACGACCTCGATCGAAACTTTTGGGGCTCTCGATTGTAACTCATGGAGTACAATCCCCAAATTAACACCGAGCCCAAAGCCGACGTCCAGGAAACGAATGGCACCTTTCTGAAGGGCTACTTCAATCAGACGACAGGGTTCGACAAACCGTTTGAGCGCTTCTTTGTGAGCCCCACACATAGAGTGATAGTGCTCTTCATACTCAGGATGAAAACGGGTCACTGAACCATCTTCTGTTAGGACGGGTTTGGAAGCCAACCGGGTATCTCCTGTTTTCGCACCATGGAATGTAATGCTAATAATGCGAGGTTTGTGGTCAATCCCCGGATTCTTGTCCGGTCTCCGTTCAATTGATAACAATGTGAAGCGATGGAGTTTCGGGTGGCGAGTGCCACCCAAACAGTACCTACCGGTTTTTGGGAAGTTCCCCCATCCGGACCTGCGACTCCACTCACTGATACCGCTAGATCAGTTCCCGCCTTGATACGGGCGTTTTGTGCCATCTGCTCAACCACTTCCTTACTGACAGCTCCGTGGATCTCCATCAATCGAGGATCGACGTCGAGCTCTCGAGTTTTCGAAGGGTTCGAGTAACACACCCAACCACAGGGGAATACCCGACTCGACCCTGGAACATTTACCAGCCGACTACTGATCATGCCCCCTGTACAAGACTCTGCTGTCGTCAGACTCAGTTTAGATCGGATCGCACTCTGGATCAGGTGCTCTTCTATGGACAATCCTCCAGTCCCAAGGAAATGTCCTTTGAACTCCTCTTTCACTTCTTGGGTGAGTGAAACCCCCACTGGAAGACGCACTTCAATCTGCCCCCAGTTTCGAACGCAAATATGATAGAGAACGTCAGCGGGAACACGTTTTGCAATCCACTCATCCAGTTTGGACTCGGGCACAGCGACGAAATCCAAAATCTCCCCACTCTTCACGTCACCCTTGAGCGAAGCGACTTCAGGAAGAACAAAGTCTGCCAACATCCCCTTGAACTCATGCGGTACTCCGGGAAGAGCAATAACCTTGCGATCCGAAGAACCCTCAATAACAAATCCAGGAGCACTACCTCTAGAATTTTCGAGGATACGAGCCCCCTCGGGGAAAAACGCCTGCCGTCTGTTGTTCTCTGCTGGCTCGATACCATGAGCCCGCATACGGTTTTTTATTCCGTCCCAAACATGAGGAATCTCCAGCAGATTTAATCCAAACGCATTGGAGACCTCTTGGCGAGTTCGATCGTCTTCTGTAGGCCCCAGACCGCCCGAGATAATTATCCAATCAGCCTGACTCGATTTTTCTT
>JAACCY010000184.1 GCA_009937185.1 Planctomycetia bacterium | reverse complement strand
CTTTCGTGATCCTCGATGGGCAACAGGCGATCCATCATTTCAACCAGTGTGACATCGCTGCCGAATGAGTTGAGAATGGATGCGAACTCGCAGCCCACTGCTCCGGCTCCAAGAACTACCGTTTTACCGGGGACTTTTGAGAGTCGAAGAGCTTCGTCGCTCGTGATGATCTTGTCGGTAGACCAGTCGAGGAAACCTGGACGTGCGGCCACAGAGCCGGTCGCCAAGATGATATTTTTCGCTTCGACGGTTTTTTCAGTGTTGTCGTCGATGACGACACGGATTGAGTTTAGACCGTCCAGTCGTCCAGTCCCGTGAACCGTGGTGATCCCATTCTTCTTCAGAAGGTATTCCACGCCCTTGGCATTTTTCTGAACGATTTTTTTCTGGAAGGAGAGGACTCCGTCCATATCTACAGAAGGGTTTTCAATGTTCACTCCGAAATAGGAGGACTCTCGGGCGACATCGATCACGTGTGCACTCTGAAGAAGAGCTTTTGTGGGGATGCAACCTCGGTGAAGACAGGTCCCTCCGGGTTGGGGGTCCTTTTCGATCAGAATAGTGGACAGGCCTAGTTGTCCAGCACGGATTGCAGCGACATATCCACCGGGTCCGCCTCCGATGACAGCAACATCGAAACTGCCGATCTTCTCGACCATTTCAGGTCCTTTCTGCCCCATCTCGGGCAAATAAATCCATCGAATCTCAAGTGTGCTTTTGAGGAGTTTGATTCACGAATCGACAACATCCGGGCACGAGTGCTGTGACGATACCCGGAAGGTGCCCTGCTCATCCAGCGAAGAGAGCTTTCGGGTCTCGTTGAATGGTCGCCACTCGGACCCTAGAATGCCAACAGGTCGTGAATGTCCACTTTGGAGGCATTCGCTTTATCTTTCCTGTCTCCCGGAAAGTGGTGAGGACCCTAAATGCCGACTCAGAGTAAAAAAAACAAGAAATCCCCCGGTCGCCCCAGGAAGGCAGAGGAGCCCAAAGTGGACCTTCAAGGACTGGAGAAGCCTGATCTTCTCGACATCTATAGAAACATGTTCCTCAGTCGAGAAATCGATGAGGAAGAGATTCGATTAAAGGGAAAAGGGAAGATCTTCTTCCAAATCAACGGCTGTGGCCACGAAGCGATCAACACAGTGTTGGGAAGGGTGCTGGATCCGGGAAAAGATTGGTTTTTTCCTTACTACCGCGATCGTGCCCTCATGCTTCAACTCGGATTGACTCCGACAGAAATGTTGAAAATGGGAACAGCGGCTCATGATGAGCCTGCGGGTGCGGGTCGACAAATGCCTTCCCACTGGGGAGCGAAGCATTTACATGTCGTCAATCAGTCGTCGTGTACGGGAAGCCAATGCCTTCATGCAGTGGGAACTGCAGAAGCGTGGAAAAAGGGTCAAGAAGACGAGTCTCTGAGAGAGCACATTTCGGATTGGTCCGAGGGCGAAATCGTTCACGTTTCAGTGGGAGACGGAACGACGAGTGAAGGTGAATTTTGGGAATCTCTGAGTACTGCCTGTAATCTCGAATTACCCGTGCTGTTTGTCGTCGAGGACAATGGCTATGCCATCAGTGTTCCCGTCGAGGTGAATACCCCTGGTGGATCCATCTCCAATCTGGTTCTGCGATTCCCAGGACTGGATGTTCGAGAAGTCGACGGCTGTGATCCGACCGCTTGCCACGCCATGTTGACTAAAGTGGTGGCTGACATGCGAAGAGGCAATGGTCCAACCCTGATCCATGCCAAGGTTGTTCGCCCTTACAGCCACAGTTTGTCCGATGATGAGAGACTCTACAGAACTAGCGCAGAACGTGAAGAAGAGGCGGATAGAGCCCCTCTGTTGTCTTTCCCCAAGTTCTTATTGGAGAACGGGCTGGCCGATGAGGAGACTCTAGAGGGTATTCGGACAGAAGTGAAAGCCGCTGTCAGGGAAGCATCTGATATCGCTGTCGCTTCTCGGCAACCTTCGAGCGATACCGTACTCGATCATCTCTATTCACCTGAAGTTGACCCCACCTCGTCAGAGTTTGAAACCAAAGTGGAAGTTGAAGAGGGTGCGACACCGACCACGATGGTCGATCTCATCAATGCTTCCATGAGGGACGAGATGCGTCGGAATCCTACCATTCATATGTTTGGTGAAGACGTCGCAGATGCCAGTCGTCCCGAAGCGTTGGCAGAGGTCAAAGGCAAGGGTGGCGTTTTCAAAGCGACCTTTGGCTTACAAAGAGAATTCGGAGAGGCTCGCGTCTACAACTCTCCTTTGGCAGAGGCCAATATCGTGGGTCGGGCCATCGGAATGGCTGTTCGTGGACTCAAGCCGGTCGTTGAAATTCAGTTCCTCGATTATATCTGGCCTGCCTACCATCAGATTCGTTCAGAATTGGCACTGATGCGCTGGAGATCTGCGGGCGCGGATAAATGCCCCGTCGTGATTCGAGTGGCCAGTGGAGGTTACTTGCGGGGTGGAGCGGTTTACCACAGCCAGTCTGCAGAGACGCTTTTCACTCACATTCCCGGCTTGCGGGTGGTGATGCCCAGTAATGCCACGGATGCCAATGGATTGTTGAGAACAGCAATGCGCTGTGACGATCCGGTGATTTTCTTGGAGCACACACATCCCTATCGTCAGACTCATAACAAAGGGGCTTATCCCGGATCTGATTTCATGATTCCGTTTGGAAAAGCAGCCCGGGTTCGTGAGGGTGATCGATTGACGATCGTCACCTATGGTGCGCTCGTTCAGCGATGCATGACAGCGGCCAAGACTCTTGCCGAAGAAGGAATAGAGGTCGAGATTCTCGATCTTAGGACACTGGCTCCCTACGACTGGAATTCCATTGAGGAGTCGGTCAAAAGAAACCATAAGGTTCTCATTGCTCACGAAGAATCGTTATCTTGGGGGTATGGAGCAGAGTTAGCGGCCAGAATCCAAGATGAACTCTTTGATCATTTGGATGCCCCTGTGAGAAGAGTCGGTGCTATGGATTGTTTTGTGGCATATGCCCCAGAATTAGAGGAAGTCATCCTTCCTCAACCAGAGAATGTGGCACAAGCAGCCAGAGATCTGGCATTATATTAGATCCCTCATTAAAGGAGGGTCCTGATGGAACCGGATGAAGTCCACTTCCGTTGTTCCTGAAGGTTGAGATCCGTCACGGATCTGTCGAGGCCTTCGTTTCCCATTTGCAGGGGAGCGAGCTGAACTGCCGCCGAAGTGTCGGCAGTTTTTGTGTGCAGGATATTTACGTTCCTGTCTGTTTTAGAGCGAGGAGTTTCCATTGAGAGAATCTGACCAGAGAGATCCTGAAGATAACGAAGAGAATGAATCCGGGACTCCGTCCTGGAATCAAAGACCTTGGTTTTGGTTCCTAATGCTCATGCTCTTTGTCGTGACCTTGATGAATGTGTTCAGTGACAGTGATCGCATGGGGGCACTCGAGGTTGAGTCCACGCGCCTTTTTGAAGAGGCACAGCGAGGCAATATCGAGAGGCTGAAGGAATCGGAACAAGAAATTTTCGTGGCTCAGCTGAAGAGTGAAATCATCGTTCCGAAAACACAGCTGGGATCGAGCGAAGATGTTCCGAGTAACAAAATCTACGCCACAGTCCCGAGTGAAATTCAAAAAGATCTGTTTGCGATCTGTGCCGAGCGTAATGCTCCGGTCATCTTTCTGACCAACAGCACGCCTGCTTGGCAGGTTGTCGTCAGTGGCTTCCTTCCAATTCTGATTCTGGTGCTCTTCTTTTGGTGGATGAGCAACAGAGTGAAAAGGCAGATGGGTGGGCCCGGGATTTTTGGAAAGTTTGGCGGGAATCAAGCCAAGCGATTTGAAAAAGGTGAAGGTTCCGTCACATTTGAAGATGTCGCGGGACTCAAAAATGTAAAAAAAGAGCTTCAAGAGTTGGTCGAATTTCTGCGAGAGCCCGAAAGATTCACTCAACTTGGAGCAAAGATTCCCAAGGGTGTTTTGTTGGTTGGACCTCCGGGTACCGGAAAAACACTTTTAGCCCGTGCCGTTGCAGGTGAAGCGGAAGTCCCCTTCTTTTCCATCTCCGGATCGGAATTCATCGAACTCTTTGTCGGTGTCGGGGCATCCCGAGTCCGGGAACTTTTCGATGAGGCTAAGAAGAGTGCTCCTTGCATCGTCTTCATTGACGAAATCGATGCCGTCGGCCGGTCCCGCGGAGCGGGTCTCGGTGGAGGGCATGACGAGCGAGAGCAGACACTGAATCAAATCTTGTCGGAAATGGACGGATTTGAAAGCAATCAGGCCGTGATCGTCCTCGCTGCTACGAATAGACCCGATGTTCTCGATGCCGCTCTTGTGCGACCGGGGCGATTCGATCGTCAGGTGGTGGTCGAGAGACCTCAGAAAGATGGTCGAAAAGCGATTCTCGGCGTACACACCCGAAACATGCCATTGTCATCGGATGTCGATATGGAATCTCTGGCAAGAGGAACGATTGGTTTCTCGGGTGCTGATTTGGAAAACCTCGCCAATGAAGCGGCTTTGATGGCGGCTCGTCAGGGGCACAACCGCATCACTCAGGGAGATTTCGAGAGAGCTAAAGATAAAATCCAACTCGGAACACTTCGTGACGAGGCGATGAGTGAAAAAGAAAAGAAACTTACCGCATACCACGAAGCGGGCCACGCATTGCTAGCACTGCTTCTCCCAGAGACGGATCCCGTACACTCTGTCACCATTGTTCCTCGTGGTAGAGCTCTTGGAGTGACACAACAGTTGCCGCTTGAAGAGACGCACAATTACTCGAAAACCTACCTTCTTAACCGTATCGCCATTCTTCTCGGAGGACGTGCCGCAGAGGATCTTGTTTTTCAGGAGTTTACTACAGGGGCATCGAATGACCTCGAGCAAGCGACTGGGCTTGCAGAGAGAATGATCTGTCTATGGGGAATGAGTGAAAAAATGGGACCTGTTTCCTTCAAACGAGGCGAGGAGCACGTTTTCCTTGGCAGAGAGCTGGGGGAATCGAAGAACTTTAGTGAGCACACCGCCATGCTGATCGACGAAGAGATCAGAACGATGCTCGATGAGGGTTACCAGAGAGCGATGCGAATCCTCAGTGA
Source organism: Planctomycetia bacterium (assembly GCA_009937185.1). Taxonomy (GTDB): domain Bacteria; phylum Planctomycetota; class UBA8108; order UBA1146; family UBA1146; genus UBA12191. The sequence continues at coordinate 8,035 of JAACCY010000184.1, read as the reverse complement.
ATCCCGTGAAAAGCTGGAGTTACTGACCCAGGAGTTACTCGATAAGGAAGTTCTCAATGACCGGGAAATCTATCATTTGATGGATATTCCGTTACCAGAAGCGCTTCTGGATACGAATGTGAATACTTCTGGATCCTCAGAGAAACCTTCAGGAGATCGAGTGGAAGAAAAATCGGATCTTCCTCCTGAGGTTGATCCGGGTTTGCTGGGCCTCGAAGGATCCTGATCAGAGCGTATCTTTTTGACGGCTGAGGCAGGCTTTTCGTCTGATGGCGGAGCTTCGGGTTGTTCCACTGGGTTGTTCCACTTGATTCTCCAGTGCAACATTCTTGCATGACCTTAGTCATCAGGGGGATGGTTCAAAGTGTCGGGTAATCCAGGAAAATTCTTCGTAGAAGATACCGAAAACACCGGGGGTGGTACGCATGATCTCCAGCCGGATTCGGGTCTCAGGGGAAGGCCTCCTGGAGAGGTTGACGTAGATTCTACGAAAACTACTTCTGACTGGCATTCCCAACTGCGGTGGCTTTCCTCAAATATGGAACAGCGTACCGATCAAACTGACCTGAGACTGATGACTCTGGATCTACTGCCAGAGAATGTGATGACATTACAGGACGGTGTTGCCCTGACCCGTTCGGATCCCTCCCGGAAGTGGGATGTCTTGTTGATCGGCGGAATGCATACCCTGGTCAGCGAGTTTGCCGTTCTCGCCAGATCTTTTTCATATCTCTATGAATCCGGAGTGCCCGTTTCTGCGATATCTCCAGATGCGATTCTCATGGGCAGTGATCGTCGGCTCTACATTGTCTCTAATCGATTGCAGCCAAAAGAAGAGCAAGATCTGGATGAAGTTGCCGCGAGAATTACTCCAGAAGTTCTGCTGGCAAGTCATGATTCAAAGTTGAATGAATCCCAAATCGTTTATGCATTAGCGGTCTTGCTACACGAATGTGTTCTGGGTTCTCCTCCCTGGTCCGGTCGAGACGCGACAGAGGTCGCGGATCGATTGTTATCCGGTGTTTGCTTGCTGGATCAATCAGAGGTTCCCCTGAACCCCCCTGGATTGAAGGGGCTACTGCGAGATTCTCTCGCGATTGATCCTGCTCGAAGACCGGGAACCCTGAAGGGATTTGCCAGCATGCTGGAAGCCGTCAGGGATGGAGAGAGACCTCGATCAAGATCGCGATCGGGATCGCTAGAGCCGCCCCGATTGTGGCGACTGAGAGTGGCGCTCTTTGGAGTCCTGTTGGTGATTGCAGCATTGATTGGTCGTTTTGCAGGGACTGAGGAAACCTCATTCGACATGTCTGGTGAACTGGCCAAAGTGATGTTGGTTCGACCTCTACCGCTTCATGGCGAAGAGCCACCCGTGGATCCTTTCGCTATTCGCTTGTTTCTTCGTTATGAACTGCGCGCACGATCACAGACTCAAGACCCTGAAGTTCAAAGGCAGTTTGCGTGGGTCAGCCTTCGAGCGGGGCGGAACCAACTGGCCAGAACGGCAGCGCAATATGCGACTCGAATAGAACCGGGGCGTCCCGGTTCGTGGGTGGTCATGGGGATCTCTGCGATCGAGTTGGGAGATTCGGGCGGAGTGATCGAAATCGAAAGGGGACTAGAGCTTGAGCCCCTCGATGATTTTGATCGCTGGAGTCTTGTCGCTGGGAACTTGTATCTGTTGAGGTTTGACAATGCACTGGAAGAATTGAACCGAATGGTCGTCACTGATTCTGGTGATGCTGATCTGTGGTTTCATAAAGCTTTATGCGAGATGCATATGGGAGATCTCAAATCTGCTCGGACCTCCATCGATAGATGCCGGAAATTGAATCCTCTCGACGGATGGAATGATTGGTTGTTTGCCGAAATCGCTCATGCGGATGGGCGTATTGGTGTCACTCGAGAAACACTCGAAATCTCTCAGGCACGATTGCATGCAGCAGACTCTTTGGCTTTGCGAACCGCTTCACTTTGGGATCGCCTCGGAAGTAAAAAGACGGCGAATGATTGGTTGAAGCGATCTCGGAAAAATGTGAATGACTGGCAAGATATTGAGTGGCGTAGAGGTGGAAGAATTGTTCTTCCGAAAAGGGCGATTCTTTTCTTAGGGCCGCCCGCTCCCCCGGAAACTTCGAAAAATACATCTGAATAAAGTTCTGTGCGCTCCGTCATCCCCTTTATGAACGATCCAGTGCAAGGGTGTACTGGCGATCATAAGTTGAAAGGAGCGGGCGATGATGACCCGAATCTTGATGGGGATAAGCACCATCACTCTATTTTTCACACTGGCTCCAGAAGCCGTAGAAGCGAGTCCCTCTAGAGACGGGTTGATAACTCTGACAGCTCAACCATGGCTCTCAGGAGGGTGTCAGACCGGTCCCCGGAGATCCTCTAGAGTCGTGCGTTCACAGAGGTCTTTGCCACGGAGAAGCCTCCGCCAACGAACGATCCGAAGAGGTCAGCACCATCTTGCCGGAGTGACGTTCTATATCGATGGGGTGAAGAAAAGACGCCTTTCATGCGGAATGGTTCAGAGATGGATTCCAGCGCATTACCAATCCCGAGTGCAAAAGGTCAAAATTCAGGGGCAGTGTCGTCCACAAGTGAGATACAGGAATGAATACCGTTGTGGAGTTCTTGTCCGGACACCTTACACAGTCATGGTTCAGGCGCCGGACCAATGGGTAAAAAAGAAGGTTCGTCACTATGTTCGCGGTGCATGGTCGACTGAAAAGGGTCAAAGGTGCAGAGTCAGGGATTGCAGCCATGAGGGCTCGTTCCGCCATTAATGACGAAGTTGGAATAATCCCGGAGCTGAATCTGATTCAGTTCCGGGATTATTTAGAATTCATCCCCTTGATATCGATATATATGTCATGCATATTTCCTTTTGGAGAGCCCGTTTACCATCCCATACCCACTCCGCTCTCTAGGGTGCTGAATCGAGCACCTTCTCAGCAAGAGATTGAATAGATGACATTGACGCACACCAGCCTTGATATTGAGGTTTGTGCGTCTGGAAATCCTCGCCAGAATTCGTTGCAGGCTCGCCCCCTGTTGCAGGTCGGTTCTGGAGTGAGGGTTTTGGGGAATCCATTCGGGCGAGCAGAATTTAGGCCTTGAGGCCTGTCCGGGATGGGGGTTCCGGCTTCTGCAACGGGGATCTCATTTAGATATCAAAAGAAGATGTGTGTCGATCCTTCAAACGGTCGACAAAGTTGGCGGTGCCTCGTCCTCACGGGGGGGGCTACGCCAGGTCTTATCTTGAGATGTCTGGTCCTGAACCTCGAGAAGATCAGTAGGGCTCATTCGAACACGCGGGTGCGCTGCAAGCAGCCGTCGAGGTGTTCTGAGTCGATACGGAGTGCCTGCTCCATTCCAATTGCCACAATGACGCTTGTCTGTCCCTGCACTCTTCAGGATAAGTGCCTTGACGTACCGTCACACAGTCCAAGCAAATCCCCGTCGTGTAGGGCCGACGGGGAATATTTATAAGTATTTCTGAAACCTATACTTGTGAGAATTCCAATAAAATAGGCCGTTATAAATCTTTACGGTCGCAAGTCCCGTCGATACCCTATCCGTCTGTATTCATTACGGCCCTCGAAGAGGTGCCGAGTGTGAAGGAGAAGCACATGAGTGAAGATTCCGTGATTGAGAACCCCAACTCGACAGAGGATCAGGGGCGACAGAGAAATCAAATTATTCATACTCTGCGCCAATGGATTCATGGGGGAGTGGAACCGGATACTGGATCGTTTGCCTCATCGCACTGCACTCTCTCTCTCATCGAGGGAGAGATCGGTCTAGGGAAATCCTGGTTGATCGAAGAAGCCCTGAAAGGCACATCCACGGAGTTAGAGGAGCCGCTTCTCTGCTGTCGGGTTCAGTGCCATGAGCGACAAGGGATCCCGTTCTTACCGATTCTGAGATTGATCAAGGATTTGATCCTCCAAAGTGGCGAAGAGTCGGCTCTTTGGAAAAGATACGCCCATGTTCTCTCGAGGGTGTTTCCTGAATTGACTCTGGTTTTGGGAGAAGAGACGCAGCAGGACCCGCTTCCCGGCAAGAGTGGAAGAATACAGTTCCATGAAGCTCTCGGAGAGATTCTCTTCGATATGGCACAGGGCCGAACTTTGATTCTGGTTCTCCATGATCTTCATCGCAGTGATCCGGGAACCGTGGAATTCGTCGAGTTTTTGGCTCGTAACAGTTCTCTTTCCTGGAATATGAGTCGCCATGGCAAGTCTGATTCAGGTTCGGGAGACACCCGAGACTGGAAGCAGATTCGATCGAGAGAAGGAAAGTCCGGCGAATTTGCGTCTTCCATCATCGATACCGAGAATGGGAAAGAAGATTATTCAGATCCCGGTGGCCGACTTCTTTTACTGGCGGACTTCAGTACAGAAAAGGACAAAGAGGTCGAAGGTCCTCTTAAAACGCTGGCTCAGCAATCTTATTGTCAAGTGATCGAAGCTCCACCCTTCACAAGTGCCGAGTCGATACCCTTCATCAGTGATATCGTCGGCGCAGAAGTGGATGAAGACCTGTGCGCACTCGTGACGACCGCTTGTGGAGGAAATCCACTCCTCATCTCTGAATTTGGGCGGTTGCTCGTGGAGAGTGGTGTCGCTGCTCCTCTCGAAAAGGAAAGCATTCAGGCTTTGATCGAGAGTGCACAAGGCCGATCGATGGCCGGAATCCTCATCGAGCGACGTTTGGCGGGGCTCCCTCCTCTGGAGAGAAAAGTATTGGAGCATCTGGCAATGTTGCGTCGACCTGTTCAGGTCGCTCTCTTGTCACGTTCCTGTTCAGTCACTGAGGAGAGATTGGTCACCGCACTGGAGCACCTCAACCAGAGGGGTTACCTGACGGTACAAGAGGTGCGTGGGAAAATCAGATATGCGATTGCCCACGAGATGTATCTTCACGGCATTCGCTCATTCTTGGGTGAAGAGGCGGCTTCCCGCCTGCAGTCTGAGCTGGGCAAAACACTGGCAGCAGATAAGCGTAGCGACGACCCTGTCCGAGCCTATGAAGTATACGAATTGATGGATGCCGCTGGAGATGACCTCGCCGCGATTCCTCATGGTTTGACGGCAATGAGATTTTTCGCAGAGGCCTATGCTGAGCCATTGGCGATTCGGATTGGTCGTAGATTACTGGCCACCCTAGAGTCCAGTTCTCTGGAAGAGGAAAGACGAGAAGTCCTTTCTACGCTCGCGAGAGTGGAACTCGAATCGGGTCAACCTCAAGCTTCCAAATCTCATATCAAGGCATTGATCAGTGAGCCTGGTTTGGATGTCAGGATACGTTTCGAATCGCAGATTTTCCTCAGCAATATTTATTTGCAAATCAATGAACCCCTGAAGGGGATCAAGATATTAAACCGAATTACAGGAGTGGAGATCGAGGCTGCCGGACCGCTGGCACCAGCTCGTATCAGTACGCTTAGAGCTCGTCTGAGATTAAAGAGACTGGATATCAAGAGAGCCATGAGCTTGTGCTTGAGAGCACAGAAAGAGATCTCTACCCAGGAAACCTCTCATGGCGCACAAGAGATCCAATGCCAAATTCATGAGGTGACCGCTGAGACACAGCTCGCGAGGGGAGACTCCGCCGCGGCTCTCAATAGTTACCAGAGGGTCCTCGAAATTTTAGAGAACTCTGGGCAATCTCTCGCTCTCGGAGCGGTACTGAGAACTATTGGTCGTGTCTACTACGACAGAGGAAAACACTTCAGAGCCGCACGGTACTTATTCCGGGCTATGGAAGTGGTTGAGAAAACACAAGATTTGAAATCGCTTGCTGCAACTTATGATCTCCTCGGAAAGATCTACAGAAACAGCGGGGACTTTTCTAGAAGCCTCAGTTATTTCCGAAGAGCACTGCATTTGAGCGAGAGAATCGGGGATACCACAGAGATTTCCCCGACACTCAATTCAATTGGTAGTTTGCATGCCCACTCCGGGGACTACTCCCGAGCGGTGCGTTACTTCAAGCGGAGTATTTCCAACAGTGAAAAGCAAGGAAGCACGAAGGGGATCGTTCGTTCTTTCCTCCATCTGGGTTGGACATGGTTTGCTCTTGGAGAGCGAAAGCAAGTTGAGAATCTCGTTCGACAGATTCTTATCCTGACGCAGGAGTTTGAACTTCCTGAGCACCAGTGCGAGGGGCACAGACTCCAGGGAAATCTTGCGCTATTGCGAGGTGAATGGAAATCCGCCAGCAAAGAACTCAAAAAAGCAGAAGAGTTGGCGCAGAGGATGGGGTTGGATCGAGTCGTAGCCGCCAGTTGTTTTGATCAAGCACAGTTGGCGATCGAGAGAGAAGAGTATGAGAGTGCTCTCAAGACTGTCAGCCGTGGCATGATCAAGGCTGAATCTCTTCAGTCTGTTCCTCTACTCGTGAGAGGTCTCCTGCTGAAGGGGGCGATCAGCCGCCAGAGAAACGAAGAGGGACAGGAGAAGGCACTCGAAAATTACGAGAAAGCCCTTCAAATGATCACGGGGGATTCTCTTTTGCCTCTTCAGTGGCAAATCCATTACGCGACGGCTCGACTTCTTCATGCGTCGAATGAGATTGAGCGAGCTCGTTCCCACTACGAAAGAGCATCCGCTTTAGTGGAGAGAATCTCGCAAAGACTTCCTGAGGATATGAGGGTGGTCTTCAGAGACGACCGTCGCAGGAAAGACTTCTTCACCGATTTACTCCGTTTCCGCAAAGAGACGGCCACCAATATACATGTCCCTGTGGTCGCGCAGCCCGGAGACAGACCCACCCCCCATCCTGAAGTGGTGTCTCAAGGCATCGAAACCGTTCAGGGTAAGGATTGGTCAGATTTCGCCAGAATCATCGAAGTCCTCGGTCACCATACGGATCTGCGAAAATTCCTAGATGGACTCTTGGAAGAGATTCGTAGAAAAGTTCCTAGCCCTCGTGGCTTTATTGCGGCGAGGAGACGTCGTCACTGGCAAAGCCTTGCTGACGTAGATATGGGACCTAGTGAGGAATGGCTTCCGCCGAATCTCGCATTGGGCGCATTGGCCCAAGAGAGTTTGTCTCGGAGGAAGCCTCTGCGGACTGGCGATAGTGATTGGGAGTCGTGGATCGAAGCCACGGATGAAGGGGCTTCATTAAGAGGTCGAAGTCTACTTGCGATTCCATTTAATGCTTCGGAACTATTCGAGGCAGCGCTGGTCTTGGAGAGACCGACAGCAGGTAATCCATTCAGGGTGGAAGACGTCGAGCTGATCGAAGAGATTCTTGTTCTTGTAAAAGGGCAACTGACAGCCTTGGCTCGAAATGCGGACCTTCTCGAGTACGAACAGAGTGAGATTTGTTCCCATGCGGCCTTTGATGAGGATTTGGTGGGGATGCTTTATCGCCATCAACGAGACAAGGAGCCTCTTGGATTCTTGGAGGTCAGTCTTCCTGGATTAGATCTGATTCTGAGAGATCGCGAGGATGAACTCTTCGTTCGCCAATTGGTTGAAACACTGCAACCGATTCATGGCGTGTATCACACCGGAGGCGATCATTTGATTTGTGCTCTTATTGGTGCAGGAGAAGATGACTTAAGAAAGCGCAGCAAAGATTTGCAGCACGTTCTTCACGATCTCAGAGACCAGTTCAATTTGCCTGTCGATGTGCCGGTCACAGTTCTCCCTCACTGGTTTGCTGTGGGCTCACAAGAGATATCTTCACTCGCTTCAAGCCGTAGTGATTTCTTCAGGGCTGGGCTGAAGCCCGATTTGGATCAGGAAGTGGCGGAACTGACTTCTGGAGAGTTGTCTCTCAAAGAAGCGAAGACTGCTTTGGAGAAGAGATACATCATCGCAGAACTGTTCAGGTCAGGGGGGAATATCACCCGGGCTGCAGAAGCTCTGGGTATTCACAGGCCTCAGTTATCGAACTTGTTGAAGAGGCATGAGATTCGCAAGGAAGATTTCGAAGGTGATTCTCCACGGACATAGCTCATGAAATCACATCGTTCGGATGATTGATCATGAGTCGATAAAAAAAGAAGGGG
>JAACCY010000183.1 GCA_009937185.1 Planctomycetia bacterium | reverse complement strand
GGCCCCTTGGTCTCTAGAAATCACACCGCTACTGATCGATATTTCGCCTTCTCTGCTCGATTCTTCCATTGCGTTATTTGCATTTGTTAAAAGATTCATAAGAACCTGATGAACCTCACTCCGATCACAACGAACAGAATCCGCAGAAGCATTCAATCGATCGAAGTTCACGGAAACCCCTAATGCCAGACTGGGTCGAATAAGCCGTGCAACATCTTGAACCAGGTCATGAAGAGAAAAGGAAGCGCCATTTACGGATTTTGAAACATCTCTCATTCTGGAGCTCAAAGATGCTCCGAACTCAGCGGCGCTCTTTACAGATCTTAATGAGGACTTTTGGTCTTCGCGTATTGCTTCAGAATCTAACAAACGAGACACATGACTCGTAATTGTCTGCAGCACGTTATTGAAATCATGAGCAACGCCTTCGGTCACATGTGAAATCGATCGCTTTTTATCTTCATGAATACTTTGAGCTTCCATCTTCTTGCGGATGATCTCTTCTCTTTCCCGCCGGTAACAACTCGCGATCATGCTGCTGATGAGCTCTAAAGGTCTTCGAACTTTTTGCCTTAAGTAATTCGTTAATCCTTCTTCTGAATTCCTGTCGCCATCCAAAATAACCACCACGAAGCCTTCGATTTGTTCACCCAGCTTCATTGGGCCAGCAATAAAATCGAAATCTCCTACGCTTGGGAATATATTTTTTATCTCTTTGGCCGCAATGACGTCATGGGAATCTAAAACTTGAGCTTCAGAAACCTGCCTCATGCCTTCTATAAATTTCACTCCGGCTTCAGTGCACGCCTTTGCGGATTTAACTTTACTTTCATGAATCTGAAGATCGCCACAAGGATCTCTCGAAGGATCTTTGAGCCAGCATTCTTTTCTTCGAAAATGGCCGTCGCTCTCATGGATAACATGAATTGAAGATATTTCTTCAATCAGGCTTCCCATATTTCCCAAGACTGCCTGAACCGTCTTCGACAAATCTTTTGACTTCGACGAGATCATTGAAACAACGGATTGCTCGATAAACTTAAAGACTTCAAGGCTCTGAATATCTGCCTTAATCAATCTCCCGTAGAAGGGATGCATGATTCTTCTGGCAGATATTTTCGCCTCGAATCTCTTTTTGTTTTTCTTTTCAAAGATCATTTCCGCTTTCAGCACCCCACTCAGATCGAAACTTTCATAGTTCCGCATTCTCTCTTTCCACATATTTGCGGGATGAAGAGACTTCACGTCCATCGACTTCATCTCGTCTCTGCTGTATCCGAATATTTTCAATGTGCTTTCGCTAACAGCGTAAATTTTCCCCTGCTCGTCGTGGAGGACGCTTGCGATAGGACTTTCTTCTGTATCCCCCAGTTTGTCCTTTACGACGTGGGCTAATGAAGCCGCCACTTGTTCGTCGTTAAGGCTCTTGCGAGTTCTATTGCGTCTAACAGAGAGGCACTCATTCACAATTGTCGCAGAATCTTCAGTACCACCTTTAAGTATCACGCACCCCAAAGCCCCTCGGCTGAACCATTTAATTTGTTCTTCTAACAGATCACTTACTGAACTTCGATTTTCGATAAGGACAACAACTCCAGTATCCACTGAAAGCTGTTCGATGGTTCGCTCACCAGGGTCCGAAATCCCCTTCAACGGTTGTGAGCTTGGGCTATCTCGCCGAAGATGAACTTCCTCGACCCAATCATCTATTCTCTGGAGCGTGTTCTCTTCCACGAGTAAGACGCCACCCTCGACACTGCCAAGGGGATCATTCGCCTTAAGATCAATTGACTTTATTTGCTGCCCTACTTCTGTGAACTTTTTCACCAATTCTTTTAACAAAACGGGGTCGCTCACTTGAGTATGAATAATGGGTAGTTCTGGTTCAGAAATTTTTCTATCACAAAGTTCATTCAGACTATCAATGACCGCATGAGGTACTTCGTCCAACATCACCATTTTTGAAGCTTTGGCATCTATCGCGAATTGCTTTAAATCAGCACCTAATAATTTTGGAGTTATTGCGATCGACATCGGTCTTACATCTGGATTCCATTCACGAATCCTGTCCCAAAATATTTGGTTCAATCCCCGAACAGGGACTCTGCCGAAATGAATATGGGGAATCAGTGCGTAAGGCGTTTTTTTCTTTGATTCGCATTCGTCGAGAAATGACAAAAGTTTTGTCATGTTGTGGACTATCTCTACAACAGCTCCCCAACGAGTTAACTCGACTTGTAAATTCTCAAGATTTCCATCGTCTTCCGCGGATTGCCATGCAATGACAATGTGTTTTTTTTCCTGATGAATATGCTGATCCACCATCACTCTCCTGTCGAGGATGCGCTTTATTTCTCCATCCGGTGTGCGGGAGATGAAATTGCGCCATACAACACATCAATCCGTAAATGATCGCGCATCGGACCGAAGATTTTTTTTAATAAACAAAATCCTGCTCAGTCATAAAAAATGCGCCAAAAAACGCACTACAGCGTCTTTTGGCGCAAAATATCGTCTTCTTCGGTGATCGCTAGCTTCTGAGCCCCGTAAGTAGTTGATCCACGACAACCTTGGCATCGCCGAAGAGCATTCGTGTGTTTTCTTTAAAGAAGAGTGGATTCTGCACACCAGCGTATCCAGTGCCCATACTTCTCTTCATCACGACAACTGTTTCTGATTTCCACACTTCAAGAACTGGCATTCCTGCAATGGGGCTTGCTGGATCTTCCAACGCATCGGGATTCACAATGTCATTTGCTCCGATGACTAAAACTAAATCTGCCTTGGGAAGATCGTCATTGATCTCGTCCATTTCCAAAACAATGTTGTAATCAACATTTGCTTCTGCGAGCAAAACATTCATATGTCCAGGAAGCCTTCCGGCGACGGGGTGAATCGCGAATCTCACCGTCTTTCCTTTTTCTTTCAGGAAGTCGACGACCTGACTCAGTGAATGCTGAGCCTGCGCTACAGCCATACCGTAACCGGGAACGATCACGATATCAGAAGCCTCTTTCAGCGATTCAACCGTTTCAGAAACCTCAAAGGTTTGAACTTCGCCTTGCTCTCTTGTTATTGCGGGGCCTCCGCCACCGCCATCTGTTCCAAAGCCGCCCAGAATGACGCTGACAAAAGAACGATTCATCGCACGACACATGATGTAACTAAGAATTGCTCCGGAAGATCCGACGAGGGCGCCCGTAACAATCAAGAGATCGTTCTTGAGCATGAATCCTGCTGCTGCTGCTGCCCAACCCGAATAACTATTTAGCATAGAAACCACGACCGGCATATCAGCTCCACCGATAGCAGCAACCATATGAAATCCGATGACGCAGGCGATCAGGGTCATCCAAAGAAGCGACTCCACTGCGGTGTGTCCCTCTGCCGTCACAAAATCTATGGACAGGTATACACACGCAGACACCATCAGCAGGTTTAAGAAGTGTCTTCCCGGCAAAGTGAGGGGTTTTCCAGAGACTGACCCTCTCAGCTTTAGGAATGCCAGAATCGACCCTGTAAATGTGATGGCTCCAATGAAAACATCGAGATAAATCTCAATGTTATGCACAACTTCACCACCTTCAGTGACAGGAATAGCTGGGGCCAGATATGTAGAAATACCTACCAGTACCGCAGCCAAGCCCACGAAACTATGAAGAATCGCCACGAGTTCAGGCATCGAGGTCATTCCGACTCTCGCAGCCATGACTCCGCCAATGAGGGCTCCAACACCGATAGCTCCAGCGAAAGCATTCCGCGTTGCGTCGTCCTCTAGCAAAGAATCAAATCCAGTGGCATTGCCGGTGATGAGCAGCGTCGTCGCTCCGACAGCCAACAACATTCCGACGATGCCGTAGAAATTTCCTCGGCGAGCGGATTTCTGATTTGAAAGTCCACCCAGACTTAAAATGAAAAGTACGGCGGCTACGAGATATGAAGCCGCGATGGCGCCTGCAGGTATCATGTCGCCCCCCTTAACCTTGGAACATCTTCAGCATGCGCTGAGTCACAAGAAAACCACCTGCAATATTGATGGTTGCGAATAGCACTGCTACTAATCCTAAGATAGTAGCCGGCTCATCCAGAGGGCCGCCAAGTTGCAGCATTCCTCCAACGATGATGATTCCACTGATGGCGTTTGTCACACTCATCAACGGTGTGTGTAATGAAGCGCTGACATTCCAAACGACTTGATAGCCAATAAAGCATGAGAGAACAAACACTGTGACTTGTTGAAGGAACGAAGGTTCCGGGCTTTCACTTCCTGTCCAACCCACTGCGATCAATGCCGCTCCAATGAGCAACATGACCCATGGTCCTCTGTCCTTCTCTTCACTTTTCTTATCGCCCGCAATTGCCGGGACTACTTCAGAAGATGGTTCTTCTTTCTTAATTTCTTCAGCTAATTTTTTGACCGGAGCAGGCCACTTCATCTCGCCCTCTCGAAGAACGAGTGCTCCCCGTACCACTTCGTCTTCTTCATCGACTCGGTAATCAGCAGCTTTACCCATATCATCGAGTAAATGGCAGATGTTGTTTCCATAAAGGTCACTTGAGACGTTCGCCATGCGACTAGGAAGATCGGTGTAACCCACAATCTTCACGCCATGACTCTCGATCACTTTATCTGCCACAGCTCCTGCGGTGTTTCCGCCCCTCTCTGCAGCAAGGTCAACTATCACTGAACCCTGCTTCATGTTCTTAACGGCTTGTTCAGTGATCAGTAGAGGAGCGGGCCTGCCTGGTATTAAGGCAGTTGTAACGATGATGTCGATTTCGCTCGCTTGCTCTTCAAACAATGCATGCTCAGCATCGATGAAAGCCTGGCTCATCTCTTTGGCGTATCCCCCAGAGCCTGTTCCGTCCTCTTCTATTTCTACGGTTAAAAACTCTGCGCCCATAGACTGCACTTGCTCTTCGACTGCGGGTCTCGTATCGAAAGCCCTAACGATGGCGCCCAATCCACGAGCTGCGCCAATAGCAGCCAGTCCAGCGACACCGGCACCGACGACCATGACTCTCGCGGGAGGTACTTTTCCTGCTGCCGTCATTTGCCCAGTAAAGAAACTGCCGAACTCATTCGCTGCTTCGAGTACCGCTCGGTATCCAGCGATATTTGCCATCGAAGACAAGGCATCCATTTTTTGGGCCCGACTGATTCGTGGAATGCAATCCATGGCAAGCACAGTAGCCTTGCGTGCAGACAACTTCTCTACCAGTTCTTTTTCCTGGCCAGGCCAGATGAAACTGATGAGAGTCGCGCCTTCTTTTAAAAGATCGGCTTCATGGAGATTGAGATCTTTGCGTTCCATTGGGGCGCGTACCTTTATCACGATATCCACATCAGCCCATGCGCTTTTTACGTCACTTATCGTGGCTCCTGCATCGACGTAGGCTTGGTCCGTAAAGCTAGCGTTAACGCCTGCACCGGACTCCACAAAGACAGCGAAACCTTGCTTGATGAGCCTCTGAACATTTTTCGGTGAAGCAGCAACCCGACATTCATCAGGCCACGCTTCTTTCACTACGCCGATCTTCATGATCCAACCGATCCTTTCTGGAAAGGTGATTTACCAACTCTATGATGAGAGCATCCCCTCAAAGAATGAAGCGAATCCGACGCTATAGTTGCTGAACATTCCAGGTTCATATTCAATCTGTAGGTGATAAACTGGAAATTGAGGTTCTTAGGGCCGTGATCTTTTGTTAATGAGAAATATGCACAAGTGATGGATTGCCGGTGATTCATGAAGATTTCAAGAAAGAAAATGCAGCGTTTCTCAACACCGCGATGCATTTCTTATCTCCTCTTTTCTCTTCTCGTCTTCTCCGTGCACAATAATCCTGTTGACGCCCAATCAAATTTCGATGAGTGCGGTATTTTCGAAATGGACCCGCTAGGCACCTGCCTACTTTTCTATCCTGAGGATGCCACACTCGGTGCGTTTTATGTCGACATGGGAGCGATTACGCTTCCGCCCCCAGGAACAGAAGGACTGCTGTCTGGCACCGAAGTGGATTGTTTCGGAATTTGCTTTCCGACAAGCTGCATCATCGGTGCAACTTTCAATGCCACAGGATGCAATACGACTCCAGGCCCTCAGTTCATTCGGGGCGATTGCAATAATGATATGACCTATAATTTAGCGGACCCGATTTACCATCTCACCAGTTTATTCTCATCCGGCCCACCACCACCCTGCCATGCCGCCTGTGACATGGATTTGGATGATGGATCTAACATTGCTGACTCGATTGCCATGTTGAATTTACTCTTTTTAAATGCGCCTCCTCCGCCAGATCCATATCCATCTTGCGGCGAAAACCCCAATCCTTCTCAGTTTCTCGACTGCCTAAATCCTAGTTGTCCATAAATGGAATCCGAACCAAACGAGAACGATACGTCATTGCATCAAGAGAGCCCCGGCTTGCTTGCCGGCTGCGTCATTACTTTTGTCAGTATCTTTCTCATCGTGTGGATTTCAACTGTCGCTTACTTCTTATACATCGCAAACAATTATGAAAAATCATGGGACTGGCCACGAGTCGAAGGAAAGGTGTTGAGTCATAATATTTCGACGTACCGCTCAACTTCAAAAAATGGAAATTCGAACTCTTCATCGACCACGTATACGCCAATTGTTTTATACAGTTACTCTGTAAATCGAGAGGTTTTTGAAAACGACACCGTTCAATTTCTGAAAACATACTCTTCGAGATCAAAAGCGGAAAAAGTACTTGAAGAATACCCCGTAGATTCAGCTGTCATTGTTTTCCACAACCCCGATTATCCAGGTGATGCAGTCTTGGTTCCCGGAATCGACGGAAATTCCCGGCTGGTTCTAAATATTTTCACCGGTGTAACTGTTTTATTAATTTTCTTGATACTTCTGGCCTGGTGGAAAAAAAGAAAAAGTCGATAAGGCCATCTTTAGGCTTCTTTTTCGCAACAGGCGAACAAATTTATCTTTTGTTCTTCGTACAGAAACTCACTGCATTCCCGGTCAAATAGTGACGCACGAAAGATTCTGTTCATGTCTTCTTCATCCCGGTGAATAAGTTTCCAACTAAATAGATGATCCATAATCGCCCGTGATCTATTCGAAGTGTGAAAGTTACCGAGAATAACGCGACCGCCCGGCCTCAATAACCCATGAATAAAGTTCAAAAATCGAACAACAAACTCGTCACTGAAGTAGTCGATCAAACCAATACTGTATACAAGATCCTGAGGAGGAATTTTAAGTTCACCTCTACCCATACTTAGGTATACCAAATTCAAATGATGGCGATCGATTTTAGATTCCAGTCCCAAGTCATTGCTCCATTGCCCTACAAATTCCAGAGCTTGTTCATCGATATCAACGAGGTGACTCTGAACATTCGAAGAAACCCCATTGGACATGTAATGATCGAAGAGCTCCCTTGCCGGCCCACATGCCAAACTGGTGATTTCTATCGGTTGATCTGGGCGTAGACCGCGGGCTCGCTCAATTTGGCCCGTCACTAATCCCTTTCGATTTCTTACCGCTCTAGCGCAACTCAGACCCAAAACAGCTCTGTCCATCAAAGCACCCAACTCTCCGTATCCAGAGGGTTCATTTTGATAGATCCATTCAATCGTTAGATAATCTCCAGCATATCCACGCGGCTTCGAGTATGAGCGCTCACCAACACGCGTCATCAAGACATAGGGCAAGAGTTCTGTCATCAGCTGTCGGCCAAGACGATCGCACCTGGTTGAACTCAGCTGGCCCTCTGCTCCGATAAGCTCATTTAACTGGCCCTCTAGTTCGTAAACGAAGTCTACAAACTCCTGAGAAAATTCTTCGGTCAACCCGTCATCCCTTGTTCGCTCCATTTCTTCTGCTCGTAAAAATAGATTTTTGAATTGGGACAACGATTCTGTGAGAACTGTAGAAATTTCAGCATCTTGAGGGATTTCCTGCCCTAACTTTGGCTGAAAAAGATTCGAATTATTTCTTAATCTTCGAGCCATCAAGCGGGCCAAAGCAGCATGGAATCTTGAAGAAAAGGCCTCATCTGAAACCAACTTTTGGGTCAATGCTCCTGTAGGGATCTCAAGTAATAAACTGTTCTCTTTCGCCTTCACTGTCGCCGTAGGAAGCTGCCCTTCAAGAAAAGACACCTCTCCAATAAACTCTCCTGGTCCAATTAATGACAACTCATGTTCAGGAAAATCATCCACGTGAACCGTCAGCAAACCCTGAAGTAAAATATAAATTTTTTCGAGAGGCGCATTCTGGCCAATAATCTGTGTACCAGTTATCACCTGAATTTCATTCCCCGATTGGAAAATCCATTCTTGATCTGCTTCTGTAAGCTCCTGAAGGAATTCAATAGAATCAAAGGTTGCCAATTTTTTTTCCTTACAGATGAGTTTGGTACAAATCTTTACCGAATCAAATTTCAATATCAGCCAAATTATTTTACGTTAATGATCTGCTCTAGGATCGCAATCCTACCTGGATTCCAACCGCTGGCGATGATCATCAGTCGTGGCATTCCTAGTTTTCCTTTTGGGGCGATACGGCGTACTGCAGCGTTATGAACGTGGGTCCAACCCTCTAATCCCAAATCCTCTTGAAGCCTCAACGTTGAAACCAAATTTCCTTCTTCGAGGATATGTATCGGCGCAGGAGTTTTCCCTCCGGCCCCTTTCAAACAGCCCACAACAGCCACCCTGTCGACATAATCCACATCACAAGGCATGGTTCCGGGTTCAAAATTAATTCCTCCCAGATATTGCCCCCCCACCAAATATGTTTCTAAACGAGCATTGGCCCGATCAGCAACGGTGAATGCATTCGTACCGGGTATCCGGGTAATACCATGTGCTGTTCCAAACTTGCCATGAGCTGTTCCGGATCCTCCGAAAGTGAAGGGAGACCATGCACCCTTTTCAGGATTTCCATCTACGCCATGCAAAGGATCGGCAACAAAAACGACATTGTTGGCATATCCGTTAGTTGCATACAAAAACCCATCGACGATTTCCACATCGCAAACCCTGAAAGCCTCGGTCGCCCCCTTGTCTGTAGCGTAGGGATTGTCAAAAACTCGAATAATTTCTCCACTATCACTACAAACGAAAACTTTCTGGGCTTCATCCGAGGGCAATATCAATAGTCGTTTCTTCTCCGCCCTTAATATCGTCGTGTTGTGCATGTTGGCATTCACGATGGCTGGGTCGCCACCGATTACTTCCATCTGGGTCATCTCTGAATCAATGCGTATCAATCCAACGCCTTTGAGGCAAAACCATGTCGAACCATCTCCGCCTTCAGAAATTCGGTCGACTGCAAATCCTCCATGGGCTCCGGAGATGTTTTCCTGAACAGCGGGAGGAACATATACAGAACGGTGTGCAAATTGATATGCGCCTTTACCCGTGACCTTTCGTTCTGGCAATTCTGCTAATCCGAGCAGGGAGGTCATCCCGTGACCCATCGCCCATCCCATGAGATAGAAAATTTTGCCACTACCCAAATAATGGTATGGACGATCGCACGCCACATTATAGAAGCGTTGCTTCTCGACAGGATCTTCGCTCTTCCAAGCATTCAACCTAAAGAGACGATCTGCGTGCCAATCCCAGTACCCGGCAGTATCCACGACTCGAACGTTACCGGAAAACCTGTCGACGGCGGCGATTTGTCTTTGTGCAGCGCGAAACAACTCAATCCCTCTAGAGGTTTTATGCCCGCCTGAACCCAGTTCGCCTATCACGACCGGTAGCTTCTCAACTTTCCAATGTTCACGAATGTCATCGATGAAAGCGGTGAGGTTATCCGCGTAAGCGGCGGTCTTTTCATTGTTGATCATATCGTTCCAACCCTGGAACCAAATAAAGCCACGAATCTCGAATCCCTGGCCTTTGTAATCAGGGACGACAGCTCCTATATCCGATAAGACACGGTCGACATTTTCTAACATCATTGAATAGGCATCTCCCGGCCCGCCTTTGGAAGGCGATTGAAAATTATTCGCGACATCTTTGCCTCCCCATGCTGTTTTGATCAACAGAACAGGCGCATCGATGGCGTCTCCTAATACATTTCCAATCCCGAGTTCTGGTCCAATTTTTTCCCCATGGGAGTCACCTCTGGATCCAAAACCAACCGTGAGAGGTCCATCGTGACCAAGGTTATCGACGAACACGTCATCCCGAACTCGCCATGAGCCATCAGCATTTTTTATTTCTGCTAATAGATGTCCGTACTCAGGATCATCTCCCAAATGGGGGAGCGTATTGACAGCTCCTTTACCTTCCATGTTGGACTGACCAGCAAGAATAAATACTTGGACAGGTTGTTCTCGCTCAGCGGCAAATAGCGGAAGAGCTCCCAATAGAAACCACAATAATATAAGACGCATCAGGCACCCCCCTCGCTTCATTATTAATTGATCAGTGTGATTCTACACATTGTCCATCGACTCATTATGATGAAAAAAGAGGATATATACCCGGCCTAAGCCTATAAAACGCCAAGACCTAAACGCTCACCTAGTGATTCAATGCTCAGAGTGATAAACTAAACTGATTAGAGAAACTAACACTTGAATGGATTCAGCGATGCCTCGAACTCAACTTATAGAAATTGGATTTCAGCCAATTCGAGTTTTGATCACGCTTCTACTTCTGGCTTTCCCAGGTGCTCAGGCATTCTGTTCTGACATTTATGTTCTTCAAGCGAGGATTAATTCGTTTCCGCTTCCGATCATCGATATCAAACTGGACTCACTCTACGGTTCAACCGTCGGCGGTTGGTAATTTTCTATCTGCCATGACCCTGCAAATGTCGACTGGGTTGATCTTGTTCCTGGAGCCGCACTCACTTCATTGGCATCGCCACCTGATTTCCTCGCCATCACGCCATTCACAACAGGGATAACTGTAGACTGCCTGATCGATAACGCTTCGGTCATCAGCCTTCCCCCCGAAAACAATTTGATTCTGCATCAAGTGATCTACGACTGGGTCCCGTCAGGATCACAATATTCTGACATTGTTTTCTGCTCCAACTCGGGTTCTTCAGGGGGCACAGATGCTGTGATTTATTCCGAAGGCGAAGAATTCACCCCTTTCACTTTTGACAACTTTTTGTTCAACGGATTCATCGATCCTTTTGCCTTCTATTCGATCTTTCGATCGATCGGTTCGTACGATCCCGATAGCGGCATCGGATCTGTTTCCGTAACACCTATTATTGCACCTGGCCTTGCTCCCTCATTCCTACTCAGTGGCCTCAGCATGGCCGTTGCACACGACAGCTCATTGCTTCAGGTCGATTCAGTAGTTCCCGCAGGACTGTTCGCAGATCTCTTTGGCGGAACTGGTCCAGAAGTGATGTTGGTCGAATTGCTGCCCAATGGCTGGACCGTCGACATCACAGTAGATTCATCCGGCATTGTCACGATCCCCTTTAACGGGAGTCAGCCCGCAGTGACCGCTCATTATTCAACGATTCCCTCTGCCATAAATCCCGGAAGCTGCATCGCCAGTTGGCTACGGTTTGACAACACTCTCGGTGGGAGCAACGAACTCGACTTTGATACCATGTGCTGCGCAAGCGCCTTGGAGAGCAATGAACTCGCTGTCTTGATTCCTGTTTCACCCCTCTTCTCCCGTGGAGATGTCAATCAAGACTCGGCTTTGAACCTCGCAGATGCCGTGACTCAACTCGGGGCGCTGTTCTCTGGAGGACCTGCTCTCAGTTGTCAGGATTCGGGAGATGCCAACGACGATGGTAACTTTAATATTGCTGACACCATTTTCCTGTTGGGGTTCCTCTTCAACTCCGGCCCGCCTCCCGCAGAGCCATTCATCGAATGTGGCACTGATCCCTCAGTAGATACCCTCGGATGCAGCTCATTCGACTGTCCTTGATCAATTGGGCATTTTTGACAATTCCATTCCGAAGGCGTTCTCTTCCCTGATTATTATAATGGGGAAGGTGTTTCATGAATCAGCCATTACATACCTCGCGGCCAGGTAAGCGCGTCTCGAAAATGCCCGACAAGAACAACCGGTTGTCAGCGGCGACACTCTTCGCACCTTTACACGAATAGATAGCCTGAGAAACACCTCCAGAAACGACGCCAGTGTGATATTCAGCACTCACATTCTCGTGAATCAATCTGGAGACCGAGTTTTCTCCCTCAATAAGCGTTCGTATTACGACCCTATTCCTGATCCGGTAAAACGTCCCCGCGCAGAAGAAAATGTACATCTGCAAAAATATTTCGACGGTACTCAAGGTTCGATGGTGGACGCCTTCAGAAGAATAAACTCATTCCCCTCAGCGCAAACAGAGCCTCTTATTAAAGGAGAGCTCATTCTGCATCCAATGGTGCGGCCTCTAGGTTGGACAGAAAACTTGGCGTTGTCGACTCTGTACCGAAATACGCACCCTCATTCACTGGGATTCGCAACATTATGGGCGAGAGGGAATTGTTGTCTGCGGAGGTTTTGTTCAATCATTAGCCTTTGCAAGCGCAGATCGCGAACTCAGGCAAATTCTGGATGAAGTATTGGTTCACTCATCTCACATCAATACAGTTGCTCCAGAAGACCGTATTGGTGCAGTGAGCAGAATCATCGACTTCGAAAAGATGGACGAAAACCTTGAAGCCGTCACAGTGAAAACTCTAGGGCTCAAAAATGTCGACACTTGCAATGAGTTACAAAACATTGATATTCCAGAAGCTCTGTTTTCAGCAGAAGAACTGAAGCCTTCGGACATTGAAGCTCTTTGCTCTGATCAATGCCCGGTTCTTTCCCAACGCATTGCACTTCAAGCGACTCGAGTTCTGCTTCGACCTGCTTGCGCTCCTTAGAAGCCAATCGCAAGGTTTATGAGCGGCCCTGGATCATATGTATCTCGAGATTCATCTGGTGTTTCTATCTTTATCGGCAAGACCAAAGACAAGTTCCAACTCGTCATCGATTCATCACGCCAACTAAATCCCAACTGCAAGGAATAGCTTTCGAAGCCTGTATTCAGGTCGACAACACCATCCCATTTGGCACGGCCCTGATTTTGATAGAAAAGACCCAGTACGCCGTTAACGTCATCCCAGGGGCCAAATTCTCCTAGGCCTTTGATGTATCCCATCCCGCCTTGAACGAGAGCTGAACCTTTAAATCCCTTATCACTCTCTGCAATAGGGAATCGACCTTGTCCAAACAGGCTGAGGATTCCGTCGTCACCGACGGGTCTTCCATAATTGAACTCAATCAGTGGGTCAAAAGTGCCTGTGCCAAATTGAATGTGTTCATGCTTCGACCCGACTTCACCAAGCGCATATGGATCTTCTTCTGTGCGCCCAGTAGGCAGAGTGGAGCCCGCAGCGATCGCTAGGCTACCCCCTTCAGTTCCGAAGTCGTGTGCATGCCAACTCAGCAACAATTCCATATCCCCAAACCCAGACAATATCTCAGTGGGATGATGAATCTCTAGATTTCTCTCCATCGCTTCAAGCTCTTCTGCTGTAGCACTGGAATCGACGTTGTTAATTTCTGCAAACCGTGATCGTTGCTCAATTGGAAGTCTCGTTCTTATCGCCCAAGGTTCTTCAAAAGTATAATCGACTTGAAAAACGACCCTGAAAATATAGAGGGAAACATCATGATAATGGTCCGGAACGTTAATAACGTTTCCGTTAGCATCGATTCCTTTATTCTCAAAGTGTGAACCATCGAAATCGAAACCCCTAGAGATGGACACGCGCGTTTGAATTGAATTTGTACCGTGATTAATGGAACCCAGACCGGATCCCAGAGCGCCCGGGTCGGGTGCGCCCGGATTCGTTCAGGCAGGTCAGGCTTGTGCCCAAAGGCTCGGCCCTGCACAAAATTGCGCGAAGAGCAATATCAAGGCGCACAACGGCAGTTTCATATGCGGGATCTCCATTTCAAAACTCATGTAAAATTAACAAGGGCAGGACGGAAATACCATCTTTCTTGTTCCCTAAAAACTCAAAAAATATTTAAAACATCACTCTGTTTTGGATTTGTTAGCCTTACAGCGTCGAGAACAGAATTTCACTGTATCCCACACTCGCTCCCACTTTTTCCGCCAAGAAAATGCTCTTCCACAAGCCAAGCACCGTTTTTCCTCAAGAGGTCTTTTATGAGATCGATCTTTTTGATGCATATTCATTTGGGCATCATATGGATCCCTTGGGCCCTAGAACCCAATGAAGGTCCCCTCCTTCTTGAATTCTGATAATAAATCTGGCCCAAGACGGTGCCATGTGGCCAATCTGAACCAAGTTTGCTTCCCAGAGTTATCCCTAACAGTAAGATTTGGTCTCATGATCCATCACTCATGGATCTTATCCGGATATCCACTCGAAGAGCAACGGCAGAGAGCAGTCGACACACCATGCAGGAACAGATTCGAAACGTAGCGATTATCGCTCACGTCGACCATGGCAAGACGACGCTTGTCGACCGAATGCTCTACCAATCAGGCATGTTCCGAAACGAGGAACTTGATCGCCTTGCTGGTGGACAACATGGACTCATCTTTGATAGCAACCCCTTGGAACGTGAACGCGGCATCACCATTCTCGCGAAAAATTGCGCGATCGAAGTTCAAAGAGATGGCATCACGTATCGCGTCAATGTCATCGATACGCCAGGTCACGCCGACTTCGGCGGAGAAGTTGAACGCGTTCTATCGATGGCGGATGGAGTACTGCTGCTTGTCGATTCGTTTGATGGTCCCATGCCGCAAACCCGCTTCGTTCTTCAGAAAGCTCTCGAGAATAATCTCAAACCGATGGTCGTCATCAATAAAGCCGATCGATCCGATGGCCGCCCCTCTGAAGTCGTTGACGAAGTTTTTGATTTGCTAGTCAGCCTTGAAGCAGACGACGAAACTCTAGATTTTCCAATTTTCTACGCCTCTGGCCGAGACGGTTGGTGCGAAAAAGAACTCGGTGGAGAGAGGCATGATCTCAATTTGATCTTCGATGCCATCATCGAGCACGTTCCCCCTCCCCCCGTTAAAAGAGATGCGCCGCTTCAACTTCGAGTCAGTACGCTCGATCACTCAGAGTTCATTGGCAGAATCGCCATCGGCCGCATCGCCGCTGGGAAAATCTCTGGTAATGAAGAGATTCAGGTACTTTCTCCATCTGCGCCTCCACGCAAAGCTCGTATTCAGGAGATTCATCTCTTTGAAGGGCTCGGCAGAAAAAAGGTAAAAGAAGCAGAAGCGGGAAACATATGTGCCATCATTGGTATCGATAATATTGAGATTGGCGACACGATCGCCTGCGCCAAAAATCCTGTAGCTTTGCCTGCCATCCTTGTCGACGAACCTACTCTTCATATGACGTTCAGGGTTAACGATGGACCCTTTGTCGGCCGTGACGGCAAATTTGTCACGTCCAGACAACTCCGCGATCGACTGGATCAGGAATTAGAAAGAAACGTAGCTCTGAGAGTTGAGCAAGGAGACAGGCCTGAAGAGTTCCTTGTCTCTGGTCGCGGCTTGATGCATCTAGGTATTCTTCTAGAAACTATGCGGCGAGAAGGATTCGAGATGTGCGTGGGAATGCCACGAGTCATCGAAAGACAAGTAGACGGCAAATGGCATGAACCCTTCGAACACCTCGTTCTCGAGAGCCCCGTAGATGCCCAAGGATCTGCAATGATGTTGGTCGGTGAACGTCGTGCAGAAATGCTCGACATGAGCACCCGTGCCGCCAGTGATATGGTTCACATGGAATTCAAAATCCCTGCCCGAGGCCTGATTGGCTTGCGAACAAAGTTGCTCACTGCAACCGCCGGCCGCGTCATCATGCATCACAGTTATCTTGAGCACGGGCCAAAAGTAGGCTCGATTCCTCGAAGAAACTCAGGTTCGTTGATCGCAGTGGAGACTGGCCAAGCCACTCCATACAGCCTGGATGCTCTCTTTGATCGTGGCACCTTCTTCGTCGAGCCCGGAGAAAGTGTTTACGAGGGCCAAGTTGTTGGAGAGCACTGCCGCGACAACGATCTGGAAGTAAACGTCGTTCGTACCAAAAAACTGACCAATGTTCGCGCTTCCGGTAAAGACGACAACAGCAGTGTTCGCCCTCTTAAAAAGCTAAAGCTCGAGGAGGCTCTTGAATTTGTTGTCGAAGGCGAACTCGTTGAAATCACTCCCGAAAACATCCGCATTCGAAAACATCTGCTGAAGGAATCCGATCGCAGACGAGCCAACCGAAAAGCCAAATCTGACAGCACCGCTAGGTGAATAATTTTCTGGAGCTGTGAACAATTGCCAACATTTTGGCAACCTTGATTCACCCCGAGTAAACTCACAAAAAGAGACACTCTAAAATTCAGTATTCATGCATAGATCAGTCTAAATGGGGGCCCTGCGGCTTCAGGCGACCTATGGCGAATAATCATATCTGGAACTAGGGGCTGTTTTTCACTAAACTCTATGCAGTGGACGAATGTCGGCCAATTCCGTACAATGGAAATCTTAAAATAGTAATTAACCGCTAAATAAAATTTTGGAGCAGAAATGCATCTTAATATCCGCTGGACGCTGATCACCAGCCTCGTAATTCTTTTTACGATTTCCAGTGCTACCCTCCACGCACAGTGATGAGGCGTGGGCCCTGCCACGGGAGTTGCCCGAGGCTCTACCCCCCCTGGAACGTCCGGTAGTGGCGGCTCAGGACGCGCCGGCGCAGCACCCTATGTTCCCGGTGAAAGCACACTTCTTGGCTGGAAAAAGAATCAAGGGTTTCATCAAGCGATGAACCGGGAAGCCGGCTCAAAAAAGCCGATGGTCGTCTTCCTCTATTCTTCCTCTATGAACAAAGATTGCTGCTGCGCGAACTTTGAGCGTGCACTCTTCCGTGACCGTGATTCCGTTAAAGAGTTCAAGTCATGGGCCTGCTACAAGCAACTGGTTGAGACTCTCAAGGACGAAGACAAGAAACTGCTCAAACAGTTCGACTTGCGCAAGGACAAGCCAGCGCTGCTCTTTTTCGATTCCGAAGGGGGTCTACTGCACAAGCAACAGTTGTGCGTCGATCCGCCGAAGTTCATCAAAGTGATCCGCAGTACTAAGAAACTTAGCGATATGCGTTTGCGACTCCGCAAGACCCACCTCGCTGAGCGTAAAAAAGCTCGAGAGCACATGGAAGCTGGCCGTTATGGCAAAGCGATCCGTGTCCTTGATGTTATGGTACAAAATCGCAAGATCATGAGTGAAACCGTTTCCGTGCTGGTCGATCAAGATCTCAAAGAGATCGAAAGCACCGCCGGCGAACTGCTCATTCAGGCTTCAGAGCTCAAGAAAGAAAATCGCCTTCTCGACTCTTACCGTCTCTACGAAGAGATCGAAAAAGAATTTGAGAAGTTGAAGGAATACAGCAATGAGGCGAGCAAACACCGTAAGGAACTGCTCAAGAAGCTTCGAGACCTAGGCCTGTAGATTTTCCTGACAGACAAAAAAGAAACCCTCCGCTTTTCAGCCGAAAAG
>JAACCY010000034.1 GCA_009937185.1 Planctomycetia bacterium | reverse complement strand
TTCCTTTTTGCCGAGCCTCTTGAAGCGCGCTTGTTGCAGACAGTGCGACTTTCAAAATCTCCAGTGTGTCCAGTTTTCCATCCCGAGCTTGAATCTGCTCGTAGCTGGGACCCTCTAAGAATTCCATGACAAAGTAGGGAAGATCTTCTTCACCATGGATGGCATGGATCTGACCGATGTTGGGATGATTGACCGCGGCGATGGCTCTGGCTTCGGCCAAAAATTTGTCCCTGATGTCTTGATGGTCTTTCAGCCGAGGATGAACCTTCTTGATCGCTACGGTTCTTTGCAGAGTGGGGTCGTGGGCTCGGTATACGATTCCCATGCCGCCCTCGCCGATTTTTTCTTCGATCAAAAAGTTGCCGATTTTATCAAATCGGGGTGTTTGCATCGGCTGAGTGTCTCCGGGTGAGAGTTCGCCTCCGGAGTGGTCTGAAGAGGAGAATAGTAGTTTATTTCGCATTTATTGAATCTCCTCTCTTCTGACTGGCCGAGTTCTAAAAAAGAGAACCCGGAATCGCTGTCACCGACGAATTTCGGCGGCTGCAAGATCCACCCCATGGGCTGCTCGTGTTATCCTAACCCATCTGAGGGCCAGAGATCGGGGAGCTCCCCCGATTTGAAAGTGATCTGAACGGGATCTTACTTGCAGGGATAGTCTCACGATGACCTAAAAATTCGAAAACATACTTCGTTCTATTGCAGATGAAGACACCAGAGCCCTCTTGGAGCGAGTCCGGGATCTATTTTCCGGGTCTCCGCTGACCGAGGGGGCGTCTTTTGAAGTCTTAAGGCTGACAGAGACCGAGCTTCATCTCGGTGTTCGTGCTGATCAGAAGACGATCGAGGACTTGCTGGCTCTCGGATTCGAACAAGATCAAGTTCAGGATCCTCAGTGGCAGTCTGCTCCAGCGGACGGAGTCGCTCCCGAGAGCTTTTATAGTACGACTCACCACAAAACTCAGGTGTGGCTGGATGGCGAGTGGACAGATGTACTGGATCAGCGAATGGATGGATGCCTTACGCTGAAGAATTCAACTCCCGTTTGCATCAAATTGAGAGATATCAAAGAGGGATCTCCCATCCTGACAGGGTTTATGGGGGTTCGCCTCGTTCATGATAGTTCTCGTGAGGAGAGTCATGAGTTTGCATTTATGGCAAACGATGTCTCTTCTGAGAGAAGAGCTGAAGTCCAAACTAAAAGAGTGGTCGATCTTGCTCGAAAGGCTCGAGATAACGGACAGAAAATAGTCTGGGTTCCCGGACCTGTTATCGTTCATACGGGAGCATCGAGAGAGTTGGAGTTGTTAGCGAGAGCGGGCTGGGTCGATTCTGTCCTCAGTGGAAATGCTTTGGCTGTCCACGATATTGACGCGCAATGGTTAGGCACGAGCCTTGGAGTTTCAGTCGAAGATGGCCGAGTGATGCCTCATGGGCATTCGCACCATATGCGAGCCATCAATAAAGTTCGGGCTCACGGTTCCATCCCTGCTGCAGTTCAGGCCGGTGATCTTGAGAGCGGCTTAATGCACTCCCTTGTAGAAAACAAGATTCCCTATGTCCTAGCGGGATCGATTCGGGATGACGGACCTCTCCCAGATACAGAGATGGATCTTTTCAAAGCTCAAGATCAATATGCAGAGCAACTCAAAGGTGCTGGCCTGGTGATTATCCTGTCGACGATGCTTCATGGGATTGGAGTCGGGAATATGCTCTCTGGAGAGGTTCCTCTCGTTTGCGTGGATATCCATCCCGCCGTCGCTACTAAACTTGCAGATAGGGGATCCGCTCATGCGATTGGTATCGTGACTGATGTGGGGCTCTTCGTTCGAAGACTGAGAGAACAGTTAATCGAAGGTTGATCGGCTTCAGACGGAGAAATTACTAAGTATGACTTTTTCCGATCACATTCAATATTTTAAAGATCTCTTTAAGGATCGGTGCCTCACTGCAGAGCCGGATTTGCAACGGTATGGCAGCGACGAAACTGAAGACCTTTGTTTCCCTCCACAGTTGGTGTTGAAGCCTGAGACCACTGAAGAGGTCTCAGGAATAATGAAATACTGTAACCAGCATGAAATTCCCGTGACCCCTAGTGGGGCTAGAACCGGGCTTAGTGGTGGAGCGCTACCCATCAAGGGAGGAGTGCTTCTCTCGATGGAGAGATTTCATAGCATTCTGGAAATCGATGAAAAAAACCATCAAGTGACGACTGAGCCCGGTGTCATCACACAGGTTCTTCAGGAAGCGGTTCGGGAAAAAGGCCTCTTCTATCCTCCCGATCCGGCGAGTAAGGGAAGTTGTTTTATTGGTGGGAATGTTGCAGAAAATTCAGGAGGCCCAAAGGCGGTCAAGTATGGCGTGACACTCGATTATGTTCTGAATCTCGAAGTGGTACTTCCAAATGGCGAGGTCATTTGGACCGGTGCCAATGTTTTGAAAAACGCAACGGGATACAACTTAACCCAATTGATTGTTGGCTCTGAAGGCACTCTCGCTGTCGTGACGAAGATCGTTCTGAAATTGATCCCCCATCCGACTCAAGATGCACTATTGCTGGTCCCCTTTTTCTGCGCTGAGCAGGCCTGTGAGGCCGTTGCTGCTATTTTTAGAGCGGGCATTACACCCAGTGGGCTGGAATTTATGGAGCGGGATGCCTTGGTTTGGGCTCAGGAGTTTACCCAGGATTTCACCGTCAAAGTTGAAGAAAACCATGAGGCTCATCTCTTGATTGAGGTCGATGGAAACGATGCCGATGTGATCATGCAAGAGTGTGAAAGCATCGTCGCAGTTCTTGAGGGATTTGAGACGGATGAAGTATTGTTTGCTGATTCTACAGCACAAAAAGATGGCCTCTGGTCTCTTCGCCGAAAGGTGAGTGAAGCGGTTAAGGCCCAGTCCGTATATAAGGAAGAAGATACTGTAGTTCCCCGATATCAGTTACCTGAGTTGCTCAGAACTGTTAAGGAAGTGGGTCGTAGATATGGCTTCCAGTCGGTTTGCTACGGGCATGCGGGCGACGGGAATTTACATGTCAATATTATCAGAGGTGAACTTTCAGAAGAGTTCTGGGAGAGGGGTTTATCAAATGCTATTCGGGAAATTTTCATTCGAGTTCACGAATTAGGCGGAACAATTTCAGGTGAACATGGTATCGGGATCGTTCAACGCCCATACATGGATGTGGTCTTTCCAGAAACAACACTCGAGCTGATGCGCTCCATCAAGAAAGTCTTTGATCCCAAAGGGATTCTCAATCCTGGTAAGATTTTCTAAGAGAGACTTGCACCCGATTCAAAGCGAAACGGGTTCTGATTTCCCCGCTTTTCCATTCTCCACTTTTTCATTTTCCTCTTTGGGCTTCGGTAGAGGCTTCTTGATTTTGGCCGGCTTGAACTCAGCGGGGAGAGGGGTTGCTGGAGAATTCAGAGCGAGAAGAGTCATCGCAGTGCCGTAGCAAGCGCTTCGCGGGAAGACTCGATCATTCCAGGTTCCTTCAGGATCTCGGACTTGCCACAGCAGTTTGAGAAGTTGCTGCCGTGCCTTTTCTTGCTCTTCTTTTGGCAGTAGCTCAATGGCTCTCGCTACGTGAAGGTGCCCGTAAAAGAAGTAATAGGGTGCGATGTAGAAGGGTGGGTTATGTGTTCCTGTTTGTGCCCTTCTTCGCTCTAGCCACTTCCAATGATCAAAGAATGATTTTACGGAAAACCTGACGCGATCAAGACTGGACCGGCCTCCAAGTGAGAGGGCCAATTCGCTCACCGCCATACGTGCACATGCACCTTCGAGTGCCTCGAAACCTTCACCTGTGGCACGTTCTGGATTTGTGGAGTATTGAACGGCTCCGCTTTCGAGTCGTGCATTTTCGATGGTATCCAGTGCGCGTTCGATGATCCCCGTATCGATGTCGTAGCCCAATTCCCGAGCTCTGAATAAAGCGAGCACTGCAGGTCCGGTCATGAATGGAGAAGCGGGGCTGGCTCCTCTTCTGGATCGTGAGTAATTCCAGCCACCACCCTTAATCTCATTCTCTTCCAACGTTTTGATTAATGTTGTAACGAGATTTTTTACGGGAGTCTCCAGATCTGTGGGAACTCGGTCGAGTTGTTGCATTCGTAGCAAGGTTTCGAGAGCTTCGATGTGCCCCCAGTCACGAACGTCATATCGACCATTAAAGCCAACGCCCATTCGCGGTGCTTGGACAGATTCTTTGAGAAGGAAACGGAGCCCTCTCTCCAAAGCCGGAATTAGAGGGGGGGACTTTTTGAGTTTCGACAATTGTTCAGACTGTGTTTCTAGAATCGATCGCATCACGATTGCGGTACCGCCCACCCGATATCCTGGAGGGATTTGTCCTCGTTCACGGTACACACCTTCGTATGGCCATTCTCCAGTCGAGATCTCGGTACCCTCCTCAGTTGCGGTGACATTTTCTTGGGCATCGATAAGGAAATTGATCGCCTCTTGTTGAGCTGTAGACCAATCCACTTTCGAGGGAGCCGGGTCATCTGAAAGTGTCATCATCGTGAGCGGAAGGAGAGCCATTAGGGATATCAGCGACATGGGATTTCTTTCGTTTCTCAGGTCAGGAACCGTGCATTTTGTCGTCAATGGAACGCAAAGTGGAATGCTCGCACGTTCTGCCATTGGCGCAAAGAGAGCAATTCATAGGTCACTCATGTGTATCAAATGGATACATTTGAACCGCATATGAGGCCCCATATGGGGTATAGTTCAACAGTTGTGAGTGTGTTCGCCCAGTATGAGTCATCCTAAGTCTTTCTTATTAATGGACTTATGTAATATAGAAAGGGGTGAAGTTGTTTTCCCTGAACTCGAATGAAGCGGGAACATCATTTGCACAGAAGTTTACGCCGACCCGTCACTTGGAATCCACAGTGGGTTCCTGCTACGAACAGTGGGTTCCTGCGTCGAGAGGATGAACCGTTTTGGTCAACGTGCCTGGAATCTGGAATCTTCGAGTCAAGTTACTCCTTTTATTAGGAGTCTTGATGGCAGGCACCCTTGCCGTTCAATCAGCAGTGATGGAGAAGGGTGCAGACCATATTTTCCAAGAAGCGGAAAATATCGCGATAGAACTTGCAGATGAAGCCACTGAAAAATTGATCAACGCTTTTTACAATTCGTCCAGTACTCGGTCGTCAAGCCGCGATGAAACGCCAAGTAATCTAGAGGTTGAGCTTTCCTTTTGGAATTCGTCTCAACCTGAAGAGTCGGTGAAAAGTCTAAAGCTTGATATGCAGTCTTTGATGGAGATTCAGCAGCAAGCGAATTCTCGTGTACAACTTGAGCTCAGCATCCAAGATCTACTATTTTCATTGATGACAAAGACGCAGCCTGATTTACCAAATTCAAATGGGATTCAAGAGATGGCTAAAGCACTTGGGATGTTACAGATAGTGCCCATAGTGCCCGTAGTAATCGAAAAATCGAAGGGTGATATCAGTTCATTGTGGGTCGATGGTCTACATGATTGCCTTGAAAATCCAAACGATTGCCGTGTTGACTTGTGCTCTCATCTCCTGGATTTGTCAGAAGAGATCGCGGAAAAAGATGCTGTTTTTGAAAGTGCAAGAAAGATGCATGCTGAGCCGATCCGTGTCCTTGATGGTATGACTGCGTCTACAGCGCAAATTGAAGATTCCGGTAGCGAGAAGATTTCAGCAGCGATTATTCTCCCGATTCAAGGCGTAGACTCTCAAACCTCTTCAAGGAATGAAAAGAGCCTGCAGGAAGCCAAAGTTGTTTCGACGGAATATCCACAGCTCAGTATCGATCTGGATTCATATTTGCGTCGTTTGGATCTTGTCGTCGAAGAAACAAATAAAAAGAATCTACAAGCGACGGTGACGATTTTCCTAATGGGCCTGATTCTCGCATGGCTTCTTGGTAGTCATCTGATGAAGCCTGTGAGTGAAGTAGTAAAAGGCATGTAAGGCGTCGCTTCAGGTGATCTTGAGGTTCGATTGCCCGATACGCGAGATTCAGAGTTTGCTCTCATCAATACCCAATTCAATAACATGGTTCAGCAAATCGGTCGGGCAAGGGCTCTCGAAAAAGGGCTGGAGCATCGCGAAAGGGTCCAGACGATGGGCGACCTTGCTGCGGGTGTTGCACATGACATTCGAAATCCGCTCAGCGCTATTTCTCTTCTGGTGGGGCGAATTCGCCATGAGTTCAAGCCCGAAGAAGCAGCAGAGCGAGAAGAATTTTTGAACTTTACCAAGGATGTGAAAGATGAAATTGAACGTTTGAACAACATCGTTTCAGACTTCCTTCAATTAGCTCAGCCGAGTTCGCAGAAGTCAGAAATCGTCAATGTCTCTGATCTCATTGAGGAATTAT
Source organism: Planctomycetia bacterium (assembly GCA_009937185.1). Classification (GTDB taxonomy): domain Bacteria; phylum Planctomycetota; class UBA8108; order UBA1146; family UBA1146; genus UBA12191. Next base: position 7,018 of record JAACCY010000034.1, on the reverse strand, counting down.
TGAGATTGCTAGAGAGCGAATCTCTCTCCAGGAATGTTGAAATCAAGAGCTCTGTGGATTCGAATTTATCCTTAACTCGCTGGAATAAAGTGGAGGCAAAAAGCGCATTGCTGAATATTGCCATGAATGCACTCCAAGCGATGGAGGACAAAGGTGGGAAACTGAATATCGAAGCAAAATCTGACAGTCAGTGGATCGTCATAAAGTTTTCCGATACGGGTCCTGGAATAAAAGAAGAGGATTTAAGTCAGGTTCTTTTACCTTATGTCACTCGTCGCAAGGGTGGGACAGGCTTGGGTCTCTCTATTGCTAGAAGAGTGACTGAAAGGTACGGAGGAGAACTAGCGATTACCTCCGAGCGAGGTGTTGGAACAGAAGTCCGATTCCATCTCCCGGTTTCTGTGGTGAAGGACGCATGATGGAATTTAAAGGCCGTATTCTGGTTGCAGATGATGAACGTCCGCAGAGGGAGATTCTTGTTTCGTCCCTCCTCAAGTCAGGCTATGAGGTTTCTGGTGCAGCCAGTTTGCCCGCTGCCATATCACTTTTTGAGACAGCGAGCCGATCGGATAAACCGTTTAATCTGGTTGTTACCGATTTGCGAATGCCTACCAACAAAGAAGGCTTAGAGCTTCTCCTTAAGGTCCGTAATCAGGACCCTAAGTGTGAAGTCATTCTGGCAACAGCATTCGCCAGTAGTGAAGTTGCGTTCCAATCTGGTGAAGCGAGAGCGTTTGCATTTTTGGAAAAGCCTCTCGATTTTGAAAAGACTATGCTGACGATCGAGTCTGCTGTTGAAAAGTCACGACTCGCTCATGAGAACAAACGTCTTCGGTCCATGATTTCAAAAGAGTTCGGATTTAGTGGAATCATTGGGAAGCATCCCGGAATGGTTCAGCTCTTTGAAAGAATTGAGCGAGTATCAGCAACAGGTGCGACATGTCTTATTCGTGGTGAAAGTGGCACGGGGAAAGAACTCGTTGCCAAGGCTATTCATGATTTAAGTCCTCGCAAGGATGATCCTTTTGTCGCCATCAACTGCGCTGCTATCCCCCCGAATCTTATCGAGAGTGAATTGTACGGACACGAAAAGGGTGTTTTCACCGGTGCGGTATCGAGACGATCAGGAAGATTTGAAGATGTTGGTGATGGAACTCTCTTTCTGGATGAGATTGGCGCAATGGATTTGGAATTACAGCCAAAACTATTGCGGTCTCTTCAGGAACTTGAGTTTTCCAGAGTCGGTTCTTCAGAAATCATCCCTTTCGGTGGCCGCATCGTCGCTGCGACTGGGAGAGATCTTCTGCAGGCTGTTGAGGCAGGCGAGTTTAGGGAAGATTTGTTTTTCAGATTGAATGTTGTCGTGCTTGAGATTCCACCTCTCAGGAATCGCAAAGAAGACATTCCGCTATTGGTGGAGCACTTCCTTCTCAAGGGTGGATTGAGGCATGATCGTGAATTTAGTGGCATCACCGGTGAGGTGATGGAGATTTTCGATGGGCATTCTTGGCCCGGTAATGTGAGAGAGCTGGAGAATTGTCTCGAAAGAATGATGGTTCTTGGCGAAGGCTCACTCCTTGGAGAAGATCTTTTACCGCCAGGATTACGGGGTGAGACAGATAGTTTAGAGCTTGGTCTTGATTCCGTTTTTAATCTGCCTTCAGAGGGGATTGTTCTCGAAGAGCTTGAGAAAAACCTCATTGAGCAAGCTCTCATGCGCTCAGACGGGAAATTGGAACCGGCTGCGAAAATGTTGGGAATTACCTACAAAACGCTTCAATACCGGATCCGGAAATATCGACTGAAAGAAAACCCAGAAGGTCAAAGTGCGAAAAGTGAATAAATTTTCTGATTCAAACGACTCTGGTAGTCGGATGAAACTTACTGAATAGAGTATAAATACGGGACTCTTAGGTTCTCTCGGAATGAGTCCCTGAATGGACAGAGCAGTCACTTAATAAGAGTGATTCTGCGAAGGAGAAACAGCATGAATGCGGCAATAAAAGCTGGTGTGATCACCCTGTTGATCGTCGGAATCGGATTCGTCTTAATGACTGTCCTTTCCGACCCTGATCCTCTTCCTCAGGGTGGGTCTTCACGAAATGTAGTTGTTGAAGATCTTGTTCAGCCAGAATCTAACAATAACAAGTTACCGGATCGCCCGAAGCAAAGGGTGTCGGTGAGTGGTGTTGTTCAGGATGCGAATGGAACGCCTCTTCCGCTTGCGGAAGTGATCGTCTCGAATTTTCGGGGAGGCGACGGTATGGGTCTCTCCAAATTGGATGAGACAAGGACCGGAACCGATGGCAGATTTTCATTCACTGACTTGAGTCCTGGTCGACTCCGTTTTCAAGCGTCTCTTTCTGGGTATCAGGGGGGACGTCAAGAGCTCACCTTGACCGGAGATAGCAGTATTGATTCCACGGAAGTTGTACTGGTACTTTCCTCAGGATTGAGCATCAGTGGAACAATATTGGATCCGACTGGCAATCCAGTTCCTGGTGTGCAGGTCGCCGCGTTCAAGGAACGTGTCGAGCAAGATGCTCCTCTTCAAACACGCTTGCAGGTGCTCTTGAACTTGGAAGAAATGCAGCAGGAAAATGGAGTCGTTGCAGTCTCCGATGAATCTGGTCGTTACCAGATCTTGGGACTTGAAAACTTGAGTTACCGACTACAGACCGTTGTTTCCGAATTCGCTCCTGCAGAGAAGAGATACATCTCTGCCGGCAGCGAAGGTGTGGATTTCATGCTCGAACTGGGCGGAATCCTATCAGGAGTGGTCTCAGACCCTGGAGGGGTTCCCGTTAGCGATGCTCTTGTCCAGATCTATCGCCAGACGGGCACGATGGACATCATTGAAATTATTCAGGAAAGAGCGTTCCCTCCTCTGTCTTCTAGAAACACCGACGGCGGTGGTCAATTCGAGTTCAATGAGCTCGGAGGTGGTTCTGAATTCCGATTGGTGATTCAGGCCAATGGATATCAGCCTCGTCAGTTTGAGAAATTGTCAGTTGTCTCAGGTGGAGCTGAGCAAGTTGACGTGGTGTTGATTCCAGGGCAAGTCATTGAAGGAATAGTTTACGCCCCAGACGGTAATGCCCTCGAAGGTGCTCGTTGCAAGATCAATCCTATGGGTACAAGAACTGAAGGTTCACCCATCGAGTTGACAGATGCTGGAATTGAAACTGATGCTAATGGAGCCTTTCGATTTGATACGCTGGATGAGTTGGATTACAGACTCGTCGTTAGCTTCGAAGACTATGCGACCCATCAGCAGTTGCGAATTCGCCCTTCAGGGGAGCCTTTGAGCATTCAGTTAAGTCAGGGCGCTGCCATTAGTGGTGGAGTATTCGACGCAGAGACTTCTGAGCCGATTGCTGGAGCTGTGATCACTGTAACTGATATGGCAGATGTGAAGAAATCAGCAGTTACAGATTCCTCAGGAACATATTACGTTCGAGGAGTGACTGAGCAGCGTCGCCCTGTCGCATATTTGAACGTGGATGCCCCTGGATATATGCGCTCCGGAAATGTTGAAGCCAGTGTTGCCGAAGGCGTCGCAACTACCGGGCAAAACTTTTACTTAGAACAAAATGGTGTGGTGACAGGGATCGTCCTGGATGCCAATGGTAAGCCATTACAAGGAGTCTCCGTTAGTGCACGAAAAATGCATTCGGAACAAAATCCGGTCGTCGTTAACGCTGCCCCTCCGGTGATGAGTCAGGCAGATGGCTCGTTCAAAGTTGTTGAGGTTTCCCCTGGAACAGAAATGTTTGTTGAGGGAACTCATGCACAATTCTTGACGACCCAATCAGAGACCTTTGATCTTATGGCAGGAGGATCGCTCTCGAATATCATCCTGACAATGAAGGTCGGGGGAGCTATTAGCGGCATTGTTGTAGACGAATCGGGTGTTCCTCTCGAGGGCGCAATTGTTGCGGTTAGAGATGAATGGCTGGGAGATGTGAATCCTGAGTCCTTGCCCAATAAAACAGTTTCAGATGCAGCAGGGCAATTTTCTATCAGGAGCTTGCCGTCTGGATATCACAATTTGATTTGTGAAATGAATGGATTCTTGACGGTTGAGAAAAGTGAAATCATTGTTGAAGAGGGTATGAACACTGCCAACATTGAATTGAGATTGACTCAAGGTGCTGTTCTTGCCGGGCTTGTCACGGACTTTTCAGGTAATCCGATGGAGGGCGCAAGAGTCGTCGCAATAGATACCAGTGATGGTCTTCGCAAAATTTCAAAGAGTTCCGATCTCACGGGCCGATTCAGTTTCGATAATCTCGGGCAGTTTCCTGTAGACCTGGCTGTGGAAAAGAATGGTTTTGCCGAGATTCGTCTCTTTGAGGTTCCGGTCAATGGTGACGAACTTATCGTTCAATTAGAAGCACTCGGTGGACTTCGAGGAACGATCTTGCAGGAGGATGGAAGTCCACTGCGAGCCTTTAGCGTTTCGCCGCGCATCATCGTGGGTGATAAGCCGACCACGAAGGTACCTGCTAGGACATTCCAACCTGAAGATGGCTTTTTCCAGTTTGATGGCCTCGCTCCCGGAAGATACTCCGTGATCATTGGGGCTCCGGGTTTTGCTCAGGCAACGATTGATGATGTCGTGATTCGTTCAAATGCATGGTTTGATGTACAGACGATACGTCTCGGTCAGGGAGGTCGTGTTCTTGGCCAGATCATCGATTCGAATTCCAATCAGCCTGTTGCGGGTGCAAAGGTGACTGTTATTGGGGGGACTCGAAATTTCTTAACCAGTACAATCCGAACCGGATCCTCACCGCGTAAAGATCAGATCATGACAGGGCCAGATGGATACTTTGAATTCATTGGATTATCTGTCCCTCAAGTCGATTTGAAGGTTGAGCATCGCGCTTATATTACAGAGGTCGTCACTGATGTTTTGAGTGGGACTTCAGATTTGATCGTGGCCATTGGAACGGGTGGCATCATCGAAGGACGTCTTTTCGAACCGAATGGTGATTCTGTACCTGGCGTTCAGGTGCTTCTCTCAGGAGGAGTCAAAGGAACCGATGCTAGAACTCAGACAGACAGGAAAGGTTTCTTTACTTTCCCTGGGCTGCCCACAGGAACCTACACGGTGAGAGTGACAAGCTTCGGAACAACGCAGCGAAAAATTTCACTGAATGACGCACCCACTTTCGAAGTCTTCCTTCCTGCAGGAACCACTGAGTTTCTTGAAATTGAGTTGGGAGACTGACGGAGTATTCCGAAACAGAAACCTTATTTGAGGTAAATCAGAGGAGGATTTGAGGGCGATGCCCCAAATCCTCCTCTTTTTTTTTCGCTGCGTTCAGGGGAATTCTATTCTGATATATCTAAGTCTATATTTTTAAACAACTTGCGAGTTGAAGGTGCAGGGATTGGTCGGTTTAGATAAATTGGCCCACACTTTGCTATTACCCGTTAGAGACGTGAAAATTAGAAGGGTGTGAGGTGTGGGCCAGCTGAAGGCTCCGCTGATCGTCAGTTCTTCTGAAGTCTTGAAAGAGAGAAGTGAATGAGTTTACTGAATTTCCGGAATCCCGAGCCCAGTGTCTCTCCCCATCTCCTCGGAATGGAATGGAAGACCTTTCTTTCCCTAAAGAGCCCTGTCTGCATGATTGCAGTCCTTCTGTTCTTAGGGATTCCGGATACTTTTTTCGCTTCTCAAATTATTCAGGATGGTGTGGACCAGCAGGTTTCAGAGACACAAAAAAAGACACCTGACTCCGTCGAGACTCGATCTGAAAAATCAGAGGTCACGAAAGAGAAGATAGATGCAGTAGATGACGCTCAAAAAATTGATCCCACCATCCAGAGCTGGATCAATGATTTGGGGTCGGATTCTTGGGAAAAGAGAGAATCGGCTGCGCAAAATCTGCTGAAAAGGGTGCTGTTGTCAGGTCATATTTGGTTAAGGCACTGAAGAATCAAGATTTAGAAATTCGATCGAAGGCTGAGGAATTAATTTCGGATCTCGACAACCCTGTGACGGAAGAGACTCGGGACTTGGGTAAAGGCGCAACCTTGCGGAGGAAAGTTTTGATAGGTCCAGGAGGAGTTGTCACCATAGAGCTGGGTGAAGGCGAACTCAGTAAATCAAAAGTGGATATTACCGACCTCATCAGACCACGGAATGATTTGAGAACTCCACCCTCCCTCAGGCCGGGAAGGCGGTCCTTCGAGGGTCACCGGGACAAGGTGATCGAACTGGCGAGAATGCAGCGCGAGTTGTCAAAGGACAGTAGATTTCCAATCTCTAGGCCTTCTCTGATCGATAAGATGTTCAGAGAGAGCCCTTCGAGGTCAGGTAGCGGTCTAAGTACCTCCTTCAGTGGCAGTCGCACTTCATGGGGGGCTTCAGAGAGTCATCAGACAGAGATCCTCAATGGAGAGGTTGTCTTAGAGATTCAGAGGGATGGACAACGTCTTCGTGTGGAGCCGATGGGATTCGAATTAGAAGAGGTTCACCCTGGGCTTAAATCGCATCTTCCCGGTCTAGAAAATGCGAACTACATGATTCGTTCGATACGTGAAGATAGTTTAGCTCAGAGATTAGGCTTTAAGGTTTGGGATATTTTCCTGAAGTCAGACGATCAGAATATTGAAGATAACTCACATCTTGCAGATGCATTCCGACAACCATTGAAGCCACTGAAGTTTCAAGTCATGCGTGAAGGTAAAAGCGTGATTCTCTCTACACAAATCAGCCATGAAAAAACTAACAAATAATTTCGATAACTTTGAAGGGTTATTATGAAAAATCTACTTTGCAGAGTCAGCTTGTTAATGCTCGCTGGAATATTTTTACCAGCATGTATTCATGTGCACCCCTCCGGTGTAGTTCTGGCAGAAGAGACTTCGTCAGTGGAGCCAGTAAATGAAAATAAGTCCTCCGAAGCCGTTGTAGAAGTGGATGACCACGAGGATTCAGAGGCAGAAAGACCCACATACAGAAGGCGTTCAAGAAATGACGATGCAGAGTCAGAACTCGAAACCT
>JAACCY010000033.1 GCA_009937185.1 Planctomycetia bacterium | reverse complement strand
TGGGTGGCATGGGTGGTATGGGCGGCATGGGCGGCATGTACTAGCCGACCGTTTCACCTGAAGCGATTGCGAATTGAAGAGGCCCCGCGGAGTTCACTCCGCGGGGCCTTTTTTGTTTCAAACGAGATCGCCTTGAGGTCAATCCTCCAAGGTTTTGGGGGCCAGGTGCTCTCGGTAGATTCTTTGGGACATGATGACCCCTGCGACAAGTCCGAAAAGCAATCCTCCACCCAAAAGAGCGAGGATTTCATAGATATCGCTGGGGGGAGCGAAGCCCTCAGGGGCACCTCCCCCCGGGGGATAAGCGAAGCGAATAATCAGCATGACGACAGAGCCGGTCATGAAGGAGATGATCAACGGTTGGATGAAAATCCAGATCCACAAGAACAGCTTAGTCATCGTTGAACCTCCCTGGTGTTCAGGCAACTTTTAGCGGTCGGGTCTGCTTCTGCGGTTTCTGCTGTCTCCGCCACCGCTTGGTCCCTTTCTGGGGCCACCACCTTTGGAGCGATTTCCGCCGCCTCCGGATCGGGAGCCACCACTACGGGGCCCTGATCCTCTTGAACCACCCGCTCTTGGGCCACCATGGCGTCCTCGGGAGGGGGGACCACTTCTTCGTCGCTGTTGTGGATCCGGTTGAATCCCTTTTGGCGGAGTCCACTCTTCTTCTGTGATATCAAAACCGGTTTCAGAGACGATGCGGTTCCAGGACAGTTTGTCTGCAGGGTCGACGAGGCTGAAAGTCTCGCCCTTTGCTCCAGCTCGTCCTGTACGACCAATACGATGGACGTAGGTCTCGACTTCATCGGGGACGTCGTAGTTGATGACACGAGCGACGGCTTCGACATCGAGGCCCCTGGCGGCTACATCTGTAGCGACTAAGGTCGTAATCTTTCGATCTCGAAAGCCTTCGAGAACTTTGAAACGGCGCTCCTGGTCATGATCCCCGTGAAGGGATCCTGCAGGAAAGCCTCGGCCCCAAAGGTCTCTATCGAGCTCAATGACAGCACGCCGTGTGTTGCAGAAAATGATACAAGTTTCATTCGGATACTGATTCAGGATCTCGTGGATCCAGTACTTTTTGGTCCAGTCCCGACAGCGGATGAACTTTTGATCAATTTCTGGAACGGTGGCCATCTCGCTGATGGTGGAGATGGTTTCCGGATCTTTCATGAATCTGCGAGTGAGAGATTTGATCTTGGGCGGAAGAGTCGCTGAAAAGAGGCACGTTTGTCGTTCGGGTGGCGTGTGTTGGAGTATGTCATTGACGTCGTCAATGAATCCCATGTCGAGCATTCTGTCTGCTTCATCCAGAACGACGTGTTCTACCCAGCCCAGACGGATTTTCCCACTCTTGAGGAAATCAAGAACGCGACCGGGAGTTCCGACAACCATTTGTGCGCCGCGTCTCAACTGCATCAGTTGTTGGGCAGCATGAATGCCGCCCACTACAAGGGCGACTCGAATACCCACGGCTTCTCCAAGCTTGGAGGCCACTTCTTCGACTTGTTGAGCCAGTTCACGTGTGGGGCAGAGAACGAGAGCTTGAATGCCGACTCGTTCAGGATCAAGTTTCCCCATGATAGGCGCAGTAAAGGCGAGAGTTTTCCCGGTGCCTGTTTCTGCTTTTCCAATTAGATCCAATCCCTTTACTGCGACGGGAATAGAGAGTTCTTGGATAGGAGTCGGGAATTTGAAACCCAACTTGAGCAGTTGGTCCTGAATTTCAGTTGGAAGCGGGAGATCAGTGAACAGAGTCTTCGACTCTTCTTCAATGATCTCCTCCTCATTCACAACCTCTTCCTCCTTGGGAGGGTCGGAATCAGGTTCATCAAGGCCAGAGAGGAAATCGTCACCATTCGTGGGGGTATTGTTCATGTGTGTATTGTAAGGCTATGACCCCATAAAGGACATCGGACCTGAGGATTTCCTCGCGTTGTACTGTAGACAAGGAATGGCTCTGATATGATTAAGGGGACCGAAGATCGAAATACGGTACTGTGAGTGCAGTTCGGGGATCATTCGAGTCGATCAAAAAGAATCAAGAATTTCAGTGCAAGGGTGTTAGAACCATGAAGATCACAGTGGTTGGAACTGGATATGTCGGACTTGTCACTGGAACCTGTTTTGCCGAAAGCGGCAATCAGGTCATCTGCGTCGACAATGACCACCAAAAAGTGGAGGACCTTCAGGCAGGCAAAATTCCTATTTATGAGCCGGGTCTCGAAGAGCTTGTCGAAAGGAATGTCAAAGGAGGTCGCCTCCATTTCACAACTGATTTGGCGAGTGCTGTCTCCGAATCAGAGATTTCATTCATCGCAGTGGGAACTCCCCAATCGGATGATGGTTCTTGTGATTTAACTGCTGTGAAAATCGTTGCTGCAGAAATTGGCGCAGCCATGATTGGACCTCAAATTGTCGTCAACCAATCGACAGTTCCTGTGGGTACAGCTGATCTCGTGACGACCATTCTTAAATCGAATACAGAGTTTCAGGTAGAAGTTGTTTCGAACCCCGAGTTCCTAAAAGAAGGAGCCGCGATCGATGACTTTATGAAACCTGATCGAGTTGTCATCGGTACGAACAGCATAGAGGCTTCAGAGAAGATGAAGGATCTATACGCACCATTTGTAAGGACAGGAAAGCCTTTGATGGTGATGGACCCACCTTCTGCTGAACTGACGAAGTATGCCTCTAACGCGATGCTCGCAACCAAGATTTCATTTATGAATGAACTCTCTAGGTTGAGTGAGCGTGTGGGAGCAGATATTTCAAAGGTTCGTCAAGGAATGGGAGCGGACAGCAGAATTGGGCAGCACTTCCTCTTCCCCGGTGTGGGTTATGGAGGCTCGTGTTTCCCGAAAGATATCAAAGCGCTTTCTCACTTAGGAAAAGAAAACGAACTTCAACTTGAGATTTTGGCTGCAGTGGATTCTGTGAATGATTCGCAGAAGAAAGTGCTCTCTGAAAAGGTGGTTCGCCGATTTGGTGACGATCTCTCAGGTCACTGCTTTGGGATCTGGGGGCTGGCCTTTAAACCCAAAACCGACGATATGCGAGAAGCACCCTCGATCGTCATTATCGAAGAGCTTCTTCGTCGAGGTGCGACTGTTCGCGCTCATGACCCCGAGGCTATCGAAACAACACGGGATATCCTGGGTGACCGGATAGAGTACTGTACCGATCCATATAAGGCCCTCGACGGTGCAACAGCATTGTTGTTGGTCACAGAATGGAACGAGTATCGCAGGCCCGACTTTGATCAGATTCGAAGTCTTCTCAAAGAGCAGGTGCTCTTTGATGGCAGAAATATTTGGAGTGCTGATCTTAGTGAGAAGCACGATTTTGAGTACTACGGCATAGGAATGCGAGGTTCTCGAAATGTCCAGAAGTAGAGTTCTCATCACTGGTGGCGCTGGATTTATTGGATCCCATTTGGCAGACCTTTTTCTCTCGAGAGATTGGGATGTTGTGGTGATGGATAATCTCCTCACCGGAGATCTGAAAAATATTGAGCATTTAATCGGTAAGCCAGAGTTTCAATTTTTCAAGCAAGACGTGACGGAATACATACACGTGTCTGGGAAAATTGATGCCATTCTTCATTTCGCATCTCCTGCGAGTCCTATTGATTATCAAGAGTACCCGATCCAAACCTTGAAGGTGGGGTCCCTCGGCACTCATAAGGCACTAGGTCTCGCGCGCAGTTGCGGTGCTAAATTCCTATTAGCGAGTACGAGTGAAGTGTATGGAGATCCCCAGATTCATCCGCAACCGGAGAGCTACTGGGGCAATGTCAATCCGATTGGCGTCAGGGGCGTTTACGACGAGGCGAAGCGCTTTGCCGAAGCGATGACCTTGGCGTATCACCGTGCTCATGGCGTCGATACTCGTATCGTCAGGATTTTCAACACTTATGGATCTCGAATGCGTCTCAATGACGGAAGAGCACTTCCTAATTTTGTTTGCCAGGCGATTCGTGGAGAAGCATTGACGGTATACGGCGATGGGGCTCAGACTCGTTCCTTCTGTCATGTCTCTGATCTTATTGAGGGAATCTGGAAACTTCTTCACGTGGACACGCATGATCCTGTAAATATCGGTAATCCCAATGAGATTCCGATTACGGAGTTTGCTCGTAAAGTGCTCTCCGCGACCGGTTCGTCCAGCGCGATAAAGAATCATCCTCTTCCAGAGGATGATCCTCAGGTCAGACAGCCAGATATCAGCAGGGCTCGCGAGATTCTTGGCTGGGAGCCAGCAGTGTCTCTTGAGGAGGGACTGCGCATGACGGTTCCTTACTTAGAGGAAAAGATCAGACAACTCGGAAACGAGACTCTTTCAGTTCCCGAATAACCGATCAGGAGGGCTAGACCTTGGATCGTTTGAACACTGTTCTGATTCTCGGTGATCCCGGGAATGACTCAGGCCTGAATTATCTGAAGACGCTGATTCCTGTTTTTAAAGAAAATGGGATAGAATCCCGTCTTGAGGAGATCTCCCTCAAAGACTCTTCGACTCCGGCACCTGAACTCGACGGAGTAGATCTGATCCTCGTCGCAGGTGGCGATGGGGCATTGATGTCTCTTCTAAGAATGTTGAATCATCCCGCTATCCCGGTTTATGGGATCAACTTTGGACGCGTTGGGTTCTTGATGAATCCTGCTCGCGAAGCACGTGAAGTTGTCGGTCAAATCATTTCCGGGAGTTGTGTTCAACAGCACTTACCTGTTCTGGAAGCGATATGGAAAACGACAACGGGTGAATCCGGATCTGCGGCGGGGGTCAATGACGTCGTCCTCGAAAGAGCTTCGGGCCAAACGGTCCATCTTGATGTGTTTATTGATGGAGTACGCCTCAATGCATATTCGGGAGATGGAATGGTTGTGGCAACTCCAGCAGGATCGACCGCATATTCGCTAGCGGCTGGAGGTCCTGTTATCCATCCGGACGTGGTAGGAATATTGGCAACACCACTCAATGCTCATCGCCCGGTTCAATTCCATTCACTCCAGTTTCCGGTGGTATTACCCCTTGAGACAACGATTCGTCTCGTGGGTAAAGGCGTCGACAAGAGACCGATTCGATTGGTTGTCGACGGTGAAGCGAACATGGATATACAGGAATTGAGTGTCAGTGCTCGAGGAGATTTTGTGACTCTCCTGAGACTGGAAGGGTATCAATATGTGAAGGGGCTTGTCTCCCGGATCATTGGCGAAGTGGGTGACGACGTTTAGTTCGTTCATTTACCTTCTGAAAAGCACTCCTAATTCGTGATCGAGGAACCATGCCATCTGAGTTTGAAGAGATATTCTCTCTGTTGGCAAATCAGCGGAAAAATAAACGAAGTCTGACTCTCTTGTTCAGTCGTATTCTCGATATCTTCAAGACATTAAAAACTGCTGAACGTGCATTCCTCGTCAGTCTTCCCGATAGCGGAGATTACAGATTGTGGTGCTCTTCCGATGGCGGAGGACGACAAATCCCTGACGCTGGAAGATCAATTTCCAATCACGCATTTATGACGGCATTGGAATCTGGGAAAGAAACTTTCTTCAAAGAAACTCAACTGGATCGCCGTTTCAGAACAAATGCAGAACATTCGGATGGCGCAAGAGTCCAATGGATCGAAGTGATTCCCGTGGGAGGGAAAGAACTGGCCACAGCTATCTATCTCGATTCGAGGTATGCCCGATCTGAATCAGATTTCTCTCTGACTGAGGGACATATGGGTCTTCTCGAATTGATTCAACTGTTAATGATTCAGGGGCAGCGCACAGATACACCAAAGGTAGGCGGCAAAAAGGATTCCACAGCAAAGATAGAGATGCCCGAAGTCAGCGAGAGCCAAAAGATTCCTCAGATCCCTGTCGGGGAGATTTGTAAGTTTGGATCTTTTTGACTCGATCAGTGAGATTAGGGGAATCTCTTGAAGAGCTGAAGAAAATCACTGCTTCAAAGATCTCAGTGCTTCTTTCTGGTGAGAGCGGTACCGGAAAAGAACTGTTGGCTCAGACCATTCATGAAGAGAGCGGGAGAGTCGGGCAGTTTTTCACTCTTCATTGTGGTTCTGTGAATGAAACTCTTGCCGAAGTAGAGCTCTTCGGACATGAGAAGGGCGCATTTACGGATGCCGTAAAAGAGAGAAGAGGCATCGTTGAGGCAGCAGATAAAGGAACATTATTTCTAGATGCCATCGATGAAGCATCGCCAACCTTACAGGCGGTATTGCTCAGTTACTTGCAAACCGGACACTTTCGAAGAGTCGGAGGTGAGCAAGATAGGGAGACAGATGTCAGAATATTGGCATCGATCACAGGAGCGAAGGCGAGTGAGTCGCTCAGAGATGATTTATTATATCGTCTCGCAGGATTCCAATTTCAACTCACACCTCTACGCGATCGCCCCGAAGATGTGCTGCTGATATTGGATTACCTTTTGGAATCTGACGGATATGTCGCCAATATTAAGCCGGAGATTCAAGCGTTATTAATGACTCAACCGTGGCCTGGGAATGGTTGGCAGCTCAAGCATCTGGCGCGCCATATGGTGGCCAAGGATGACATGGAACTCTCAATGGAAACGCTCTCTTCGGTATTGGGTCCTCTTGATTGTGAAGAGGCATCCGCGAGTGATCAGAGAACTGCACCTGTTGGAGAGTTGTTGGGCTTGGCGGAGAGAGAACTGATTCTTAGGGCGTTGGAAGAAACCGCCGGCAATAAAACAGAGGCTTGTAAGAGATTGGGAATCTCTAGACGAACTTTATATCGTCGAATGGAGAAGCACGGCATTGTTTCGAAAGATAATGTTTCGAAAGATAATGTTTCGAAAGAAGATCCACCGGTCCCGCTGGATTGATCAGGCGAGAACTTCTCGCCAACCGTCACAAATCACATCCACGGAAGGAATTCTTGCGGCTTCCAAACCCTTATGGAAGGGTGAGGGACTGTCGGGGTATGTAATCCGTCGAATCGGTCCATCCAGATTCCAAATCGCCTCGTCGCTGATTCTGGCAGCCAGTTCTGCTCCGAACCCAGCAGTACGGGTCGCTTCATGAATAATGGCGGCGTGCTCTGTCTTCTCGATAGATTTGAAAATCCCAGAAAGATCGAGAGGGGAAAGAACGGGTAGATCGATCACTTCGATTTCGATGCCTTCTTTTTCCATCACCTCAGCGGCCTCTAGAGCTCGGTGAGTCATCCAACCCCAAGAAACAGAAGTGAGATGGTGCCCTTCTCGACGAACATTGGCTTCGCCTTCGATTCGGTCAGGGATCTGCATCTCTTGGAGGTCAGAGCGTTCACGTCGGTAGAGGAACTTGTGCTCAAAGTAAATGACCGGATTGGGATCCTTGATGGCGGATCTCAAGAGTCGATATGCGTCGTCGGAGAATGCGGGGGCAACAACTTTGAGACCCGGTGAATGAAGGAACCAAGATTCAATATTTTGGGAGTGGAATGCACCAGCACCCATTCCTCCGCCACCCGGCATTCGAATGACAAGCGGAACAGAGCATTCTGTGCGCCAGTACATCTTCGCTGCAACATTGACGAGTTGATTAAATCCACAGGTAACGAAGTCGGCAAACTGCATCTCTATGACGGGTCGTTGGCCAAGGATAGCCGCGCCCGTAGCGATTCCAATAGTGCCGCTTTCGGCAATGGGAGTGTTTCGAACACGGCGATCGCCAAACTCTTCTAGGAAGTCTCGAGTAATCTTGAAAGCTCCCCCGTGCCCCGCAATGTCTTGCCCCATCAGCATCACCGATGGGTCTTCTCTCATCTCATCTCGAAGTGCCAGGCTGAGGGCATCGATGTAGAGCAGGTTTTCTTCAAGAGTTTTTGATTCAGTTGGCATATGTATTCCGATCAGTATTGGGAGTCGGCTCGGGCATAGCCACGGCTTCGTCGACGACTTCCATAATCAGACTTGCACTACGTTCTTTGATCTCTTGGAGCCATGCTCTAGAGACAATCCCGGAGCTCAATAGGCGAGTCTCAATCAGATCCATAGGATCGTTGTCGAGGTATCCTTTGAGTTCGTCAGAGGGCACCTGGTTGAGGGAGTCGTCACCTTCGGAGTGTCCTCGATGGCGACCGAGGTGGGCTTCTACCAACGTGGGACCTTCACCAGCACGTGCTCTTTTGACAGCCGTTTGCATGACTTTGAGCACTGCGAGTGGGTCGTTGCCATCGACTTCAACTCCCGGAATACCGTAACCCAGAGCCCTACTGGCCAAATTGTCACAGGCGTACTGTTGGGAGGTAGGAGTGGAGAATGCCCAGTGGTTATTCTCAATCACGAGGATGAACGGCAATTTCCATACTGCAGCGATGTTGAGGCCTTCATGGAAATCTCCTGTGGAGGTGGCTCCTTCACCGATGAAATTAATAGAGACCCTGTCGAGTCCTTGCTGTTGAAATGAAAGAGCAGCGCCGGCTGCAACGGGAATCATCGATCCGAGATGACTGATCATGCCAAGGTGGATCAGACCATGATCCGGTTCCATATGATTGTAGTGATATGATCTTTCATGCCCCCCCGAGAACCCATGTTCCCTTCCGAGCATTTGGCAAGCAAGTCGGAAGAGTCGATCACGAGAATCTCCCCCCAACGGCTGACGTACGAGCGACATCTTTTCGGGGAAGATGTCCGGGAACAATTCTTCAATGTTCACGTAATGTCGCAAGATAGCACCGACGTCTCTGTGGAGACTGACGAGTGCATCACCTTTTTCAATGGCACTACCGCATGCAACGGTTGTTGCTTCATTACCGACAGACGAATACCACTTGGACAGTGCGCCAGTCTTGAACATCTTTTCGTATCGAAGGTCCCATTCGCGGGTCAGTCTCATGTAGGCGTGCAATTCTCTGAGCACGTGATCCGACTCCGCTTGCTGCCACGCCGAGGGGGTGGGGGAGTTCATAGGCGCATGAGTATTGCTGGAGGGTGCGTTTGTTGATTCATCCATCATGCGGGGATGTTATCAGCGACCTTCCTCTGTGACCACATCGTCTGAGGAAGGAGAGTTTAGAAACTTCAATTTTCCATGGCGATACGGGGCTAGAAGGGCGGAATCGTCTTTTTCCTGACCTTGCCAGAGTTTTTGGAATTTTGTGGGATCACCCAGCCAACGATTCTGAGATTTGCCGTCATACTTGACGAAGTGCTCGATTCTGGCTCGTTCTGGCCCTAGGTCGACGACAAGGGAAGCGGTGTCCTTCGATACGGGCTTCAATTGGAGCTGCTCTCCCTGTAGGAGCGATCCCACCATTTCTACCGGAAGTGTTCCCTTGGGGAGATTTCTCACAGAGAAGATCACTTGGGGAGATCGGTGCAACTCGACAGTTTCCTGTAGAAGAATTACTTTTTGGAGTCTCAGATCGTCCACTCTACCTGCCAGAAGTATGGGTGAGATTCCGGAAATGCCGGTCCACTCGACAGCGCCACAGATAAAGAGGCCCTTTTCGCCCTCGAAGTCTTGAACAGGAAGACCTGCCACGATGACACCCGGTTTCAGATCTGAAATGGTAGCTGTGTCGATTTCAAGGATGAGGCCGGCCCATGGTGTTGTGTTACCAAAGTCTAATTTCCCTGTGGGCCAGATCTTCACGATGAGTGCCAGAAGTATGACCAGCGGTAACCATGTCCTGACGAATGTCCCTAGGGACATGGGTACTCATAGCAGCGAAGGAAGTCCGGAGTAGGGTCTGGGCCGCAGTCAGGCCAGGGCGCTGAAGGAGGAGCTCCACTTCCGAAGAGTGCGTTCAGTGTGAAGATCACGTCAGAGATATTGAGAGCGCTGTCGTCATTGCTGTCTCCGGCGATGGGGCAATAACCGAACTCGTCTCCAAGGAACAGCCAACCCAACAAGGTGATGGCATCGGAGAGGTCGATGGAATTGTCCAGATTGGAATCTCCGCGAATGAATGGCTCTAGTCCCGGTTCGAAACTTAAGGAGTCCATCAAGATGGGTGGACCCTTGTCTTGTTTGACCCATTGATCGTAGAGAATGTTACCGGCTTCATTGGTGACATTTTCGTCCTTTAGGAACTCGATGTATTCCTTGGAAGCTGTTTGATACCAAACATTGATATCGATCAAGAGAGCGTCAGTGGGAATGTCGTAGAAGGTATCATGCCAGTATTGCCCGTCAGGGTAGGAAATACCCACCGGTTCTGCCTGAACCGACTCGAAGCCGGCATTCGTGAAGCCTCTCGGCGGGATCCGGTTGTCTTTGAAGATCTTGTTATTGAGGGCAAAGTGGAATGAGGGGCCTTCGGGTAATCCGGCGAGTGTTGCTGAGCTGCTATCGAGTCCATGCTTCGCTTCGAAGACCGTCGTTGTTGAAGATTCAAGAATGGCCGTATTGAAATCGTAGGCCCCGTGGTGGGCGAGTGTTTCCCCAAATGGGCTTTTGAAATGAACCTCAATCCAAATGCGTCTTCCCTCGGGGTATCCGGTGGGAAGTTTGTGGCCGGATTGATTGATCACCCTCACTTTGATTTGACCATTTTCAGTGGAGACCTCGAGATCGCTGGCAGACTGCAACATGTTTACGTTGCGAGCTTTAGCCAGAACGATTTGTGTGGGTTCCATGTATGCGGGTGTATCCCAAAGAAGGAAACTGGTATCCAAGTCATGAATCGCATCCAGGACCCAGGTTTGGGTTCCCATGAAGTAGTGTCGAGCGAGGTCTGGTCGAGATGGATATCCCATGTTGCAGCCGATGGAATTGGTACTCGGCATGTGGCAATCCTGACACGTACTCACGTTAGGATTGTTGCCTCCGAAACGGCCACCCATGTTGATGGGGCCTTGCGCAAAGGCACTTTGGCTCCATTCGCCGTAGGTCCGTTCCACCGGAAACTCATCTGCAGGATCGTGAGTGTCATGGGGTGCGTCAAAGGCATTCAGAACGAAGGATTCTCCGACTCTCTGGTAAGCAGGATTCGAGACATCATGACAGGTTCTACATAAGCGAGCAGAATGATGAAATTGGGACTGCATCGCGACATGAAATTGGAATCCACCCCCAAGGTTATAGGGTCCTCTTCTGTTGTCGGCAGGGTCGACAACGAACTGGCCTGTATGAGCGGCTTCTGGAACTTCTGCAAGATTGTTGAGGATTCCCAAATCGATAGAGGGGCTTTGACCGCTGACGTACTCCGGATCCACCATGCGGTGACAGAGTGTACATGTCACTCCATCGAAGTCATTGATACCGGAGAGATTGGAGCCGTCCGTAGGCGTGCTGTTTCCTGCTAACCATGCACCAGGGGCGTGACATCTGAGGCACAGGTCTCCGGATTCAGCGGCGTCTTGGTTGGCAATAGCGAGGCATGCATGAAAGATGGGGTCTCTTCCTGCCTGCGCCATGATGCTGGTTTTCCAACTATCCACAGGAGAGTTTGAAAACGCGGAGTGACAAAGGTTGCAGGCACTTCCGGCAATGATGGGGTCCACAAGAACTCCGGGTTGTGTTCCGGGTTGGGCCCAATCTTGAAGGGTCGTAGGTATAGGAAGATTTTGAGCTTCCGCTGTGGAGGTGAGAGCGAAACATGCAAAGAATCCGGCAAGGAAAATACAAAGTTGTGAGAGTCGATGATTCATAGTTTTCCCCAGAGCAAAAACGGCTCGATACCTAAAAACAGCAGACCAAATTCACTGAAACTTTACCCCTAAAGCATACCATAATTTCCAAGATTTCCCACATGAGTGGGAACTTATGAAAGCTCTGTATGGACGGATTGATCCAGAATTCTGCTCTTTAGAGCCATCCTTCGGATTTGAGTAGTTGGCGCATTTCTTCGGTATTCAGTTGTTCAGAAGTATCGCTTCGAAGCTGGAATTCGTCGTTTACGGGGATTCCTAAACCAGCAGGTGGCGGGGAATCAGAATGGACCACGAGATGGGTCTCATGATCTCTCAGTCGTGTTCTTTCATGAATTGAAGTGAGGGCTTCGTGTTGTTTTTCGCCCAATCGGGGGCCCATCACTTCTTGAGGCGCTTCGTGTGAAATGGCCTCTGCGAGAACATCAATTCGGCATGCCGGTGACTTTGGAACGTGAATCTCGCCCCCATGACTCGTATGGAGACATCGATGGAAGGCATCGATGAGGTCTTGTTCCCCAATCCAGAATCGGGTCATTGCTGGAGAGGTCAGTGTCATGACCCCATTTCGAGCTTGTTGGATAAACAGTGGAATAACGCTTCCCTTGCTCCCCATCAAATTTCCATGCCGAATCACATCAAATCGGGGACCCACTGGATTTTCCCTATTGGACTGGATCAGTTCCATTTCCATGAGAAATTTGGTGTTGCCGTAGACGTTGATAGGGTCGACAGCCTTATCCGTAGAATGGGCAATGACTCTCTGGACTCCACATTCTCTGGCGACGGAGATGATGTTTCGTGTGCCGACGACATTTGTTTTATGAGCCTCGATGGGATTGAGTTCCACGATATGAACGTGCTTCATAGCAGCAGTATGAAAAACGAGCGAAACGCCCTGCATGGCTTCTTTGAGACGTTCAAGGTCTCTTACGTCACCGATCATTGATTTCACTCTTGAGGAATCCACCAAGTCGTCGAGGAGGAACTCATGGTGCTTCTGCTCGTCACGAGAATAAACAATGATTTCAGAAGCGGTCGTCTCATTTTGAAGCCAGCGGACCAGAGCTCTGCCGGTGGATCCCGTTCCGCCTGTGACCAAGACTTTTTTATTCAGGAGTTCCTTTGGCAATTCTCGGGGATTTCCCCTGGGGAAGTCCCTGATATGGTGGGAGGCATCACCTTTATGACCAGAATCTGGAGAGTGGGCGCTGGACACGGGTGTTGACCCCTTTCAGGCACAAAACCGACGCAGGCCAGTGTGCCCCCCCTAGAGGCGGGTCACAACAGAACCGTGCTGGAGACAAGGGAACTTGAGGTCACTCTAGGAAACCTGAACCGTTTCCCTTGACGTTTACACCCCCGGATGGTCCCATCCTTGGCTACGCTGGAAGGGGCCTTAGTGGACCTGACCCTTGATCGTGGAAGCGGAGAGAATCGTGGCAAAGAAAATAAACACCGAGTACGTCTGGCTTCAGTGCACGGAAACCGGTGATCTCAACTACAGAACTTCCATCAACGCTAAGGGGGGAATCCCCGAGAAGTTGAAGGAAGGTCTTAAGAAATACTCACCTCGCCTGCGTAAGCACACCGTGCACAAGGTGAAGCGTAAGTAAGAGATCTCTGCTGATGAGTCCACTCGGGTGGATATCTGCAGTGAATTTCCCTCAAAATATGAATCGACCGGGCATGACATGTCCGGTCGATTTTTTTTACGTCCGTGGTCGATCTCTTTGCATGCGGAAAAAATGAAAAGTATTCAGGAGTGATCCGCCTCATTTCTGGTCGATTTTTTGTGATCATGCTTCCTTCCTGATCCACGCTGATTTCACATTGGATACGATAGTCATCGTCTTAGTAATAGATGATGAGGAGAGAGTGATGGACCAACGTGTGGTTTGGATACTTGGAGCCAGCGGAGGCGTGGGTGGGTGCGTGGCTCACCGAATGTCGAGCGCTGGCTGGAAGGTCGTCGGTAGCGGAAGAGACCCTCATCGTCTTGCTGAGATTGGTAGCAAAGTTACAGGTCTGTCACCTCTTCCGCTCGACGCACGTGATCCTCAGCAGGTCGAAGGCGCTGCTCGTCAAATCGTCCAGAAGCATGGAACCATCGACGCCGTAGTTGTTTCTGTAGGATCGATTTTTCTGAAGCCACTTCACGCCACAAGCCCAGAACAGTTTCAGGAAACGATGGATGCAAATCTGTTACCGGCATTCAACGCCTTGAGATACGCGATTCCTTCAATGCTCCGTAACAAGGGTGGAAAGATCGTACTGTTTTCTTCTGCGGCAGCAGAGGTCGGCATGGCAAATCATAGTGCGATTTCGGCTGCAAAATCTGCAGTAGAGGGTTTGGCACTTGCGGCTTCCGCGACTTATGCGAAGCGTGGAATCAGAATTAATACGGTGGCTCCTGGGCTTACGAATACACCCTTAGCGGCAAGTCTGTTGAGCGACGATGCCCGAAAAGCCGTGAGTGATGGAATGCACCCTGTAGGTCGTGTTGGCGAGGCTGATGAAGTGGCTTCTGTCGCATCATGGTTGATCGATGGCGCGCCGGATTGGTTGACTGGTCAGGTGATTGGGGTCGACGGGGGTCTGTCTCGCCTGAGAGCCCAGGAAACGAGAAAAGTCTGATTAGAAGGCCAGCTCAGGTCTTCTGAGAAGCCCTCCGAGATGAGCGGTCCAAATCATGCATGCGCAGCCTGTTGCCAGTAATACTAAGACAACTTTTTCGACAGCGGGATGAACGGGTTCATCTTGTAAGTCAGAAAGAAGTGCAATCAAGGATCCTGCGCCGGCAAGTGCCATGATGGTGAAAGAGATTCTGCCCCACAAACCATGATCTTCAATCGCCTCTTGATTGAGATCAATCTTGTCCTGCCACCATTCCACAGTTGTTGGACCCGTAAAATAGGCCACGGTTGCGGTGATGGCGCAGAGCAATATCAGGCCATGAGAAAGTCTCAGATCTTGTGTGTGCTGATCTCTCCAACTACGAACGAGCAAGAATATTGCTAGAGGAGATAGCACCACGGGAACGTGTACGAGTGCCACATGGAGCCATGCTTGAAAAGCACTGAAATCCATCAGTCCCCAGTTCCGATGGCTTTTTCAGGAGCAATACCTTGGTCTACTTTTGTGTAATCGAGTTCGGATCCTCGCATGCTGTGTGGAATCAGGTAGACGGCGGTCATGATCAATGCGGCACATATGACGACAGTGCGGCTGATACCTTCTTTTTTCCGAGGGCGAGTGCCGATGGCGGCGACAGCTACCAGCCAACTGACCCACATGATCAGCATTTTGTTATCTGTCAGGTCGCCTCCGAATGGAAAGCCCGTCCAGTACTCACCAAAGGCAAACTTTTGCACGATGGGACCGAGGATCATGCCGCCAAATGTCATTCCACCTAAGGTGATAAATGCAAGTTTTCGCATGTCGTCGGTTTTGAAGATGGCGGCCAGCCCAGTTCGCATTCCAAAGAGAACAGAAAAGAACATCATGAAAATGTGCGGAATCAGGATCCAGCTAGGGACTGGATCTTTATATCGCAATACAATGTTTTCTTGACCGGCTTCCGGAATCCTGAGGTCGGCACCCTCTACATTGACGGTGAGATAGTATTCCATCTTGCCTGCACTGGGTTGTACCGGGAGTGCTGCTACTAATTCACGCATTGAATCTTTGGGAGATTCCCATTTCATGGGAACCGCGGTGAAGTCATCTTTTGTTTTGAATCGTTTGTAATGGAGAGTGGCTGAATAGTTTTCGGCTTTGACATCGGGTAAGGAAATCTTGGCGCCACTGACAGTCTCTTGCGAACGAAGCAGTCGATAAGAGTATTCTATTCCCGAAGCTTCTATCGTTCCTCTAAAAGGATATGTTGGTCCCGTTGTTCTCTGATAAATGATAGCTGAAATCATGATCAAAAGAGCGAGCAACCAAAGTGTCATCTTCGCCATAATATTCGCGTCCTTTTCCTGAACTCGCCCATGTTTTTAAGCACATGACAGAGAGAAATTTAACAGAGAGAAATGTACTGTGCGGATGATACCTGAAGGAGTGCTCTCAATGGATCTTTTCCTCTCGCACATGACATTAACCGCCATTATGCTCTTTGATTCACGAGTGGTCGGCTCCTTTCGGGAATAAAGCTGCAGATTTACTGAAGGTATAGGAGTCGTAAAGTGTTCAGTTCTGAAGGTATGTTCACCCAAAGGTGCAGCAAATTTGTCCTTCTGATGCTGGTATTAGCTCTCGGATATCTCGTCTCTGACAAGTTTGTTTCAAACCGAATTCCCCTGGTGGTTTTCGCCGCCAGTTCCTTAACAGATGTTCTTCCGCTTCTGGAAGAGAAGTTTGAGGAATATAGACCTGATATCGACGTGAGGTTGGTCTTTTCTGGTAGCCAAATATTGCGTTATCAAATTGAGCAGGGTGCACAAGCGCACCTCTTTATTTCTGCACACCCTGATCATGTCGAAAATTTGATACAAGCGGGTTTAGCAAGTCAGCCCAAAGTGATCGCAAGAAACAAGCTGGTCTTGGCGGTTTCACAAAAGTGTCTTGATACTCTTCCTTATACCCTCGTTGACGACTCAATTTTTAAAGTGCTTTCCGGCGCAAAGAAAATCGTTGTTGGCGATGAAAGTGTTCCGCTGGGTATCTACACAAATGCCATGCTCTGGAAATTGGAAAAGAAATACGGCAAGAGTTTTGTGCAACAGGTAGAGTCCTCCGTCGTTTCGCGGGAATCCAACTCCAGATTAGTTCTCAGTAAAATACTATTGGGCGAGGCGGATGCTGCGATCGTTTATCAGAGCGACATTCTTGACAGAGATGTGTGGTCGATACCAATTCCGGATGATCTTCAGTTGCCAGTTTATTACTCCATGGTGATCGGCTCGGAGAAACTGAATGACAATACCCAGGCGTTTTATGACTTCCTCAAGGGTCCTTTAGCGGGGGGTACGTTTATGATTCACGGCTTATTAAACCCCAAGACCGATGAATAGCAGAACTCACCGATACACCGACTCTCGCAAGAGGATTTGGATCCTCGTTGCATTGCCCTTGTTATTGATCTTGGTACTTCCGGGAATAGCACTTCTTCTTTCTGCGGGTTTACCTGCGGTATGGACTGCGGTTTCTGATCCGATTTTCAAGGGAGCTCTGCTGTTGAGTTTGAAAACCTCAATCTTGTCGTTAGGCCTGATATTCTTCTTTGGGATTCCTATGGCATGGTGGTTTGCCCAGTCTGATTCGCGCGTTGCTCGTATCTTAGAAGCGTTGGTCGATTTACCTGTGATTGTGCCACCGGCCGTGATCGGTATTGGCTTGTCGCAGGCTTTCGGAAGAAACGGAATATTTGGGAAAGTCTTCGAGCACTGGGATTGGGGAATCCCTTTCACTTTCTGGGCCGTGATCTTGGCGCAGGTCGTGATCGCTGCGCCATTTTTTATTCGATCAGCGGTGGTTGCATTCAGAGAGTTGGATCAAGAACTGATCGTGGTGGCAAGAACTCTTGGACACTCTCCGCTTCAGATTCTCACTCGAGTCGTTATTCCAATGGCACGAACGGGATTGGTCGGTGGTTTGACGTTGGCATGGGCGCGGGCATTGGGTGAATTTGGAGCTACATTGTTGTTCGCGGGGAATATGCCTGGAGTAACACAGACGGTGCCATTGGCGATATACAGCGCGCTCGAAAGAGATGTTCATGTGGCAGTTGCGCTATCGCTTCTGTTGTGTGCTCTTGCTCTAGTTTTGTTGTTCTTGCTTCGTAAGTTTTTCGTGCCGGTTTCATTGAAGGAGCGGTCATGACGAATTGGAGCGCACAGTTTGAGTTTTCGAGGGGTGACCTTGAGCTCAAGGTGGACTTGCAAGGGGCAGATCGTCCGTTGGCACTGATCGGTGCCAACGGCGCAGGAAAAACAACAGTCCTTAAAATTCTGTTGGGGATAGAAACTCCATCTTCAGGTCATTTTCGCTGCGGCGAGGCACTTCTATACAGCTCTGAAAAGTCCATCTGTGTCGGACCCGAAAATAGAAGGAGGGCGTACCTGCCCCAAGGCTGTGGGCTATTTCCACATCTCGACGTTCTCGAAAACGTCGGATTTGGTCTGCGAGCCCAGAAAAGTTTGTCAGTTTCTGAAGTGAATAAACTGAGCCTTCAGGCGCTTGAGGAGTTGGATGTATCTCATCTAAAGACTCGGAATCCAATTCAACTCTCCGCTGGTGAGAGGCAAAAAGTAGCTCTTGCGAGAGTGCTAACAATGAGACCTGAAATGATTCTGTTGGACGAGCCGGTCAGTGCTCTCGACATTATGGCTCGAAGAGAAGTCCGTGAAATTCTTTCGGAACAACTCCACGAGTTGAAGATCCCAGCCGTGTTAGTGACTCATGACGTGAGGGACGTTCGCGAACTATCAGCAGATGTGGCGTTATTGGACAAGGGAAAGATATCGTTGCAGGGTTGTTATCAAGAGATATCCGAGCGTAGAGGCGACGAAAAAATACACCCGTTTTTGAAAGAGTTTTTGGGCGACTTTAATTAGGACTGCGGAAAGTAAATGGCGAGTATCGCTAATCTTCCAGACCAAGACAGAGTCCTGATCCAGTTTGTTTTTACCAACATTCGTATCGAATAGTTTTCCGCTTCAATCGAAGACGCATCTGCCAAGTCCGTCTTGGGATGACCGATTTTCCCATGACGTGGAATTTGAAGAACGAGAGTTGAAAGCCAAATCACGCCCAAGAGCCCCATGCCCATCAGGGCGGGAATGAAGCGTTCGGTATCCCACTCTCTGAACACCAACAGGGTGCCGCCGAAAAGCTCGACAACCATAGGAAGAAAGACGATGGCGGTCGTTCGTCGAATATGGAAGGCTTGATAAGCTTGACGATCAGCGGGTGAGACTAATGAGTAGATGGGATAGTGAACCCATTGCACAAACCAAATGAGGCCCGTCAGGTAACACGTTGAGATCCATTGCGTTGTGAGAAGGTAGTCCATCAGTCTCCTGAGGAAGATGGGTTATTACGAAGTAGGAGTTTTCTCCACAGTATCCGTTGGAGCAGATTTTTCTCGGGGTGCAATTTTTCGGATGGGGATTTGTACTTCACCCCAGCGTTTTGCACTGCGGACTTCTGGACCGTTGTAGAAAAGCGCGCGAGGTTTTCCTGCGAGTTCGCAGTTCGCCATATTTTCAAGTTGTTGTTTCAACAATCCCACTCGTTCAGTCACCTGTTTTACACCGTATCCACCTTGAAATCCGATCGATATCACAGTCATTCTTTGTTCGTCTTCGACGACCACTGCTCCGGAGACTCCTGTTGGTCCGAGATCCGGTGTTCGATAGAGGAATGACATCGCCCAGCCAGCAACTCGAGATGAAGGTGCGCCAATGTCGATGTTGTATTCCATCTCGACTGGAGAAGTCATGGCGATTTCTCGAGCTTTAATGTGATTGAAGAGTTTCCAGAAACCGAAG
>JAACCY010000182.1 GCA_009937185.1 Planctomycetia bacterium | reverse complement strand
GATTACAGGATCATGATTACAGGATCATGATCATTTCCTAGATTCAGGACCGGGCCTAGAGGAGGACTGGCTCCCTTTGTGGGTTCCGTCCCGAATTCCTCTAAAGAAACTCCGTATGAGCTCTGAGGCTTCGGTCTCCAGAACTCCACCACGCCAATCGACGTCATGATTGAACAATCCCGGTTCAAGGACACGCAATTTTGAATCGACGGCTCCCCAGCGAGAATCACTGGCACCAAACACGACTCGCTCAATTCGAGATTGCAAAATCGCCCCGGCACACATGGGACAGGGTTCTAGGGTGCTATAGAGGGAACACCCTTCCAATCTCCAACTACCTAAAGCTTCTGCAGCCTGGCATATTGCGAGAATCTCGGCATGTGCGGTGGGATCCTGTAAGGTTTCCTTGGCATTGCGAGCTTTGGCGATCAGACCCCTCTCAGGGTGAATGATCACAGCTCCCACCGGGACTTCTCCGTCAGCCGATGCTGCACGCGCCTCTTCGAGAGCCTGGAGCATCGCTCGAAGATCAGCGTCTTCATCCCTGAGCCAGGAAACACCTTGCGTGTCGTCCACTGGACGACCTCCTGTCCCTGATTCGAGAGAATTTAAAAGTACGCCGGGGAGGATTCGAACCCCCAACCTCCTGATCCGTAGTCAGGTGCTCTATCCAGTTGAGCTACCGGCGCACAAGCAGGAAATGTTAGCCCGGTGAGGGACTCTGTCAAGAAGACCCGTCATCGTTGTCGAGCCATTCGTCCCCCACCCAATCCTCAGAATCTTCCGAGGTCTCTTCTTCTGAAGAATTCTGAGCTGAATTTGCGGATTCCAAAGTCCCAGAGTCCTCCGCCGAAGGGGCTGAATCCCCGTCTCCAGAGCTCTCAGGAGAAGGAACCACCTCTTCAGAATCTTGATTTGGGGTGATTTCAGCGGAGCTCTCCGAAGATTCTTCAGGGGAGTCTTCAGAGCTCAAAAGATCATCTAAAATTTCGAGTCCTCGATCAGATCCCTGATCGCGCAGTCTCTCCGGCTCCGGTAATCCATCGATGTCTGACAACCCGAAGAGTTCGAGAAATTCGGAAGTCGTGCCATAAAGCCGTGGCCTGCCGACGCTCTCCTCCAAACCCGTGATCCTGATGAGATTCCACTCCATGAGATTCTTGACCACCGGCCCACAGGAAACTCCACGAATTTGCTCAAGGTCAGCACGCTTGACGGGCTGCCGGTATGCGATCACAGCCAAAGTTTCAAATGCAGCCGCACTCAATCGAATACGACGGCTTTCTCCACGAAGGCGAGCCACATAGGGAGCAAAATCGGGTTTCGACAGGAGACGGATACCCGCTCCATCTTCGTGTAAAAGGAACCCTCTGGGTGAAGTCAAATATTCGGCTTCCAGTTCCAGCAATGCCTCTCGCACTGCTCCCTTGGGAGCCTCCCGGAGCATCGCCTGAAGTCTCCTGCGCGATACCGGATCAGGAGAAGCGAATAAAATCGCCTCAATGGTGCTCCTGAGAAGTTCTCCTTCAAGAGGAGCGGAGGAAACGGTTTCTTCGCCAGTATTTTGATCTTCTGCCGGAATATCCGTTTTCTGAGCATCTTCTTCGCGAGCAATCATCGTTTCCTCAGTTTCACTTTGGTTATCTCATGAAGTCCATCGAAGAGGTCATTCCCGACCGACTTCTCTGAATTCGTTAGGTTATTAATATCGCCACGCCATTGTCACTGGCTCGAGATTCACTGCCATGGAAAGGCTGATTTTTCAACTCTGACAGGAATCCTCATTCGAATACTTTCTTCTACCGCCAAAATCTCTGCATCGGATGGAGGAAGTGAGAGTATTTCTGTTTTCAATTCTTCTCTCACGTCAGAGTAGGGCCGAGCAAGCCTCTCCTCCACCACCCTGAAGAGATGCCAGCCATAATTTTCTTCTAAAATCGGTCCGAGCACCTCTCCGGAGTCGACTTCAAAGACTTTAAAAAAAAGTGGATGCCCTGCGAGTTCGCTCTCTCTCATCCAAGCTTCCCCAGAAATTGGGGCAAAAGATGCCCTCAAACCGGGAGGGCGTTCCTGAACTTCCTGCATAGGTACGCCTCTTTCAAGCAAACGCCCTGTTCTTTTTACCCAATCCTCATGAAGAGGTATCTCGTCTTCGTTGAGATCTCCCAGCGGAAAAGCCAAATGTTCGACTCGCCTGCGTCGCTCTTTCCATGTGCTTCGCCAACGATCAAGAATCTGATCTTCGAGAACTTGCCTGCGAGCGGATACCACTTTCTGTATCAACAATGCCTGGCTGACCTCACTGACCAATTCTTTGCGAAGATCCATCTCACCCAAGCCGGTTCTTCTCAATTTAAGAAGCGATCGACGCCGTGATTCGGACGTCGATCCCAAAATGGAATCCAATTTCGATTCCACTTGCTGAGAAACTTCCTCAGGGTCGAGTCGTAATCCCAATCTCTCGGCTTCGGTGACAAAAAGGGCTTCACGAATCAATCCGTTGAGTGCTCTGGGGCCATAATATCGTGCAAGAATTCGGCTTCGCAAATCTGCTGAAGAGATTTCTTGTCGTCCCACTCGAGCCAAAACACGATTTCCCGTGTCTTCCCCAGCGGCACCTCCTCGAACCTGACGACCTGCCACAGGATTCGGGCCACTCGAGGAGCATCCTATCAATGGAATCAATAACGCGACGAAAGCGATGAAACCCTTAGAGAGAATGGAGGTGCGATAATGGGGATAATTTTTCAATCAGAATCCTCGTCATAGTTTCTGAGGATTTCGACCAACTGAGTCGTCGATATCAGTCCTAACTCCACCATACAAAGACCCATCATTTTGTGGCCACGCCCCTCAGATCGAACCTTTTCCTGCTCAAGGAGAACACGTTCCACGTCAGATTCTGTAACGAATCCCAGCCTTATAGCTAATTCTCCAAAACGACTGGTCTGCCCGGGCATTTTTTGGAACTCACTGCCGTAACCTCCAGGATGAGTTCTATGCCAGCGCCACGCTGTTTCAATAATGAAATCCAGATCACTATTTTCCGGAGTCCATCCCAATAAGTTTTTCGCTTTCTCGTTCGCCGCAAGGAGTACAGAAGGATCTCCATCGCGTCTTCCCTCTTCACGAACTTCGAAATCACAACCGGTCACCTTTTTGGCAACCTCCACTACTTCTCTCACACTGGCTCCTTGAGCTGAGCCGAGATTGATGGATTGACCTCCGATGTCATCGATACGATCAAGAGCCAACAAGTGCGCTCTGGCAATATCTGTGACATGTACAAAGTCGCGAATACAGCTGCCGTCACGGGTATCCCAATCATTTCCAAAAATAGTGAAATGACTTCGGTGACCCAAGGCACATTGAAGTAGCAGAGGTATCAAATGGCTCTCTTCTTTGTGATCTTCGCCAATCAATCCAGAAGCATCTGCACCTGCAGCGTTGAAATATCTCAAGCACACAAATTTCATATCGTGAGCCTTTGAAATCTCCCGAAGAGTTTCCTCTATCAATTTTTTGGAATCGCCATATGGATTTACGGGCTCCATGGCGTGATCTTCAGGAATAGGGATATCCACGGGATCGCCATACACCGCAGCGGTCGAAGAGTGCACTAATTTGTTCACTCCAGCATCGATCATCGCTGAGACCAGATTCAGGGTCCCTGCCAAATTATTATGATAATAAAGCCCGGGGTCTTTCACCGATTCAGGAACACTACAAGAAGCCGCCAGATTGAACACCGCATCGATTCTGTTCGATTCGAAGACTGATTTCAGAACTCTGGCC
The DNA here is from genome assembly GCA_009937185.1 of Planctomycetia bacterium. Lineage (GTDB taxonomy): Bacteria > Planctomycetota > UBA8108 > UBA1146 > UBA1146 > UBA12191. The sequence goes on along the minus strand of JAACCY010000182.1, from coordinate 2,951 downwards.
TCGTGCAGACTTCCTTGCACTAACTCAACGTCAGGAATCGACTCTCTATGGCCTGTTCTCAAATCATCGAGAACCAAGATCTCATGTCCTGCTCTCAAACTTTCCAGTACACAGTGGCTACCAATATAACCAGCACCACCGACTACAAGAATTTTCATGGATCTCCATTCACGTCTAAATCTGTCTCACATGATTCTAGAAGGAAAAATGCGGGTTGTCGCCCTTCTTGGTTCACTTGTTGTAAGATCAATTCCTCCTCAAGGTGCCGACTGACGTAAAATAGGTCGCCCTTGGAGAATCAGAGAGCGTGAACTGAAGGAGAATATTATGAGAGAAGACCGATCCGAAACTCAGCCTCGTCCCGTCAGCGTTGAAACCGGGATCATTCCTGGACTAAAATCCAGCGTTATCTACCACTCTGGCAAGACGACCATCTTGTGTGTGGCGAAAATGGAGGAGGGAACTCCCCGTTGGCGAACAGGACCCGCAGGCTGGGCCACCGCTGAATACCAGATGGCTCCTTACTCTGTCAGTCCACGGATGGATCGTCAAAGCTCTACTCCAGATGGCCGTAGCCTCGAAATTCGTCGACTGATCAGCCGAGCAATACGAGGAGGCCTCGATCTCGGCTTGATGCCCGGTTATTCGATTAAAGTTGATTGCGAAGTTCTCCATGCTGACGGTGGAACCCGAACCGCCTCCATCAATGCTGCGACGATCGCCATCGGGCTCCTTATTGAGGATCAGCTCTCGCGAGGAATTCTTGCCACAGACCCCCGAAGGGATCAGGTCCTCGCGATTAGCGCAGGCATCGTCGACGGCAAGGTACTGGTTGATCTGGAATACTCAGAAGACAGTCAGGCTGACGTGGACATGAATCTTGTTGGGACCAGAAGCGGAGATGTGATCGAGATTGCCGGTGGCTGTGAAGGTCTCGCCATCCCGATGGAGAGCATGCAAAAGGTCTTGGAGGCCGCACAAGAGGGCTTACAGGCTCTGGGCGAGCAACTGTCCCCGCACTTATTCTCACTCACAAAATGAATCCATGGGGTTCCTACCCTAGGGGCCCAATTTCCTTCTCTGTCCGGCACGAGGAACTTTCCGGTCACCTTGCTTCGGAGGGTACCCTTTCGTACCATCCGGCTAGGAGAAATCCGGCTAGGAGAAATCCGGATGTTCTGGAGCCAGCCTTCATACCGTAATAACGGAGTGCCACTTGAATCCTCTCGCTGATCGCCCGATCCTTATCGCTTCGGGTAATATCCATAAACATAAGGAAATCTGCCGTGCGCTAGATCTTCCTTCGGGCAAGGTTCTTACGCCCCTCGACATCGAAGAAACAGCTGGCACAGCTCCTGACCCTGTAGAAGACGGAGACAGCCTTCTAGAAAATGCCATTATTAAAGCAAAGGCCTTTTCTAAATGGAGCGGAATGCCAGCCCTCGCGGACGATACTGGACTCTTCGTCGATGACCTCGGCGGAAATCCCGGAGTGCATTCAGCACGATATGCTGGAGAGAACGCTTCATTCTCTGACAACGTTGAAAAACTTCTGCGTGAATTATCCGCTGTACCAGAGAGTTCAAATGAATCGCACTTTAGTTGTGTTTTGGTTCTCTGTGATAAAGATGAAATCATTTTGTCAGTCGAAGGAACTTGCCCTGGACATATTACAGAGTCCCCCAGAGGATCAGATGGATTCGGATACGACCCCGTTTTTATACCTCTGAATGAGACCCAAACATTTAGCGAGATGACTCCTGATGCAAAGGATCAATTAAGCCACCGAGGTCAAGCCGTCCGAAAGTTTGCCAATTTATACAAAGAAATAATGACCACAGGGGCAAAGTCATGAGTTTTCCTATAGAGAACATCAGAAACTTCTCGATCGTCGCTCACATCGATCATGGTAAGTCGACACTTGCCGACCGGTTGTTATTGAAAACAAAAACAATCACCGACCGAGAATTCAAGAACCAGTTGCTGGACGACATGGAACTGGAACAAGAACGAGGAATTACGATTAAAGCAAAAACGGTTCGTATGATATACGAAGCGGATGACGGGGAAACTTATCAGCTCAACTTGATTGATACTCCGGGACACGTTGATTTTGGATATGAGGTTTCTCGAAGCCTTGCTGCCTGTCAGGGTGCTTTGCTCATCGTGGATGCCGCGCAGGGTGTAGAAGCGCAAACGGTCGCAAATGCCTTTTTGGCACTGGAAGGTGAACTAGAAATCATTCCAGTGATGAACAAAATCGACCTCTCAACCGCACGCCCTGACGAGATTGATGAAGAACTGAATCATACTTTTGGGTTCCGCCCAGGTGAGGCCATTCGTTGTTCCGCAAAATCGGGAGTCGGCATCGACGAACTTCTAGAAGCGATCGTCACTTTTGTCCCTCCCCCTACAGGTCTGAGAGAATTGCCCCTTCGAGCTCTGATTTTCGATTCCCACTACGACGAATACAGGGGAGTGATTGTCTACATATGCGTGAAGGAAGGACGACTCTCCAAAGGAGACGACATTCTACTGATGTCCACAGGTCGCTGGTACTCTGTAGATGAAGTTGGAGTCTTTAAGCCAGGCATGAAACCCGTGGATACTCTTGAAGCCGGAGAAGTCGGATATTTCTTCGCGAGCATCAAAACAATCCATGACGTAAAAATCGGCGATACTGTGACCACTCGAGTCGGCGGGAGTACAGAAAATCTTCCAGGATTCAAGAACCCCAACCCCATGGTGTTCTGTGGCACCTACCCCACCGATAGCGGTGACTATGAGAACCTGCGCTCGGCATTGGAAAAATTATGGTTGAATGACCCTTCATTCACCTTCCAGCCCGAGTCATCCGATGCATTAGGTTTCGGATTCAGATGTGGATTCCTCGGACTTCTACACATGGAAATCGTGCAAGAAAGACTCGAAAGGGAATCGGGCATCGAAGT